>JAKQNG010000274.1 GCA_029565915.1 Deltaproteobacteria bacterium | reverse complement strand
GCGCGCTGATCAACTATGCTCTTGCGATGACGCTGGGGCGGAAGTTCATCCATGCCTTTGCGGAAACCCGGCTCTCCCACCTGCTGCTGATCACCCGCGAATCCGTGGAGAAAGCGGAACAGTTTTTTTTAAGGCACGGCGCCCTGTCCACTTTTGTGGGCCGCCTGATCCCGGCCATCCGCCAGCTGATCTCGCTGCCCGCGGGACTCGCCCGCATGCATCTCACCACGTTCCTGCTGTTCACCACCCTCGGCGCCCTGCTGTGGAACATCATCCTCGCCCTGCTGGGCTACTACCTGTATTCGCAAAAAGAGCTGCTGGACCGGTATTTCCACCAGTTGTCCATTGTGGGCATCGCCCTCGGCGTGCTGCTGATCGCCTATCTCATCATCAAATCCCGCCGGAAGAACACCACCCCGCAGAACTGAATCCTGAACAGGCCCGGATTTCTGCTCCTCCCCCAGCATTCCTGTCCCACTGAACGGAATGGTCACTTTCGTTCCCTTGCGCGGAGCAACGCGACTCACGTACAATCATTCCATTCCTACAACCGACCCATTGACGTCGATTCAAACCGGGAGGTAATATTTTCATAACTGCTACATGTAGCCGCTGTGCCGACCGAAGACAGGGTGTTTTCGACCATTCCCGGAGGGAGACAGGTCACCTGTGTCGGAGGGATCTGAAGATGTCTGAAACGAAGAAATGGTTTGGGGTCGTATTCGGAGATATCCGGCGCTGTCGCCTATTGGTAACAGCGGCTCTGTCTATCTCGTTGACGATGCTGGTAAGCCTCGACAGCGTTGCAGATGATGAACCCGAAAAGGCAAAGGAGGAAAGCGCCCGGCTGTTTCATGTGGAGGTAAAAGGTGGCATCGCGCCGCCGTTTCTGGGCGGATTCTTTTTTCAGGCAGAATTCAATCCGGGCATCCAGTTCCGGCGGCTGCTTGCTGTCCAATGGCATCACAGCGCCGTCATCGAAGGATTTTTGGGAGATGGCGTTAAAGGTCAACTGCTGCAACTGGAAGCCGGCCTCATGCCTGTGTTCACCGATCGACGGGTCAATCGGAAGGGTTGGGTGTCCCGGATCGGCGGGATGCTCGGTTGGGCGTTTCTTTTCGGTGAAACGGGCAGCGACGAAAGCGAATCATACTACCGAATCAAGCGTCATTACCTGACGCTCAGTGTCGCCGTGAAAACGTTTCACTACTGGAACCGGCATGTCGCCTTTGTGTTCCAGGGCGAATTGATGGGCGGGGTTTCCATTCATTCATACCTTTTCGGTCCGTATGAGTATGATGACAGTGGGGCTGTTCCAGAGACAATCAGAGATGAATTCTCGTGGGCGGATGAGTTTCTGTATGGATTGCGCTGCACTCTGGGCATTGCATTCTGATGAGAAGAATTTTCGAGCGCGGTTTCCCGCTTATCTGGATTGATGCGAGGTAATGAGCAAATGACATTTCGACACATATTGATAACCGTTGTCCTGCTGGCCGTGCTCGGCAATGGCACCTTTGCCGGCGCGGCTGAGGATGGTGCACCCACCGCTGCTGTCGCAAAAAAAGAACCTGTCCACGTGAACCTGTCCGTCGGCGCTCCGGTGCCGTTTGTTTCCGGCTACTTTCTCGGCATTGAGGGGATGCTGGGCGTGGAATGGATTAATCGATTGGAATTCCGCTTCAAGGTCAGGAGAGAAAACCTCGATCCATTCCTCGGCGGGACCGATCAGCACGTCCTTCAGCCACAGTTGGTCTACTATGGAATCCGGAGAGACTTCCGGACAAATGACAAGGGATGGACAAAAAATATGGTTTGCTGCTCGGCTATGCACTGCGGATCGGTGATTGTCAAACCGGAGCAGAAGGGGAAGAATCGCGATATACCAGGTTTCACTATCTGGCTGCCGGCGCCATCTTCAAAACCACCTACTGGTGGAAAAAACATCTCGGTCTACTGATGTCTGTATCTGCAATTGGTGGCGTATCTTTCTATTCATACTACACCTATCCAGAAAACGACTCGCATAGCTGCTGTCTGTTACCGGAGAAGGATGCGTTCGATTTCGCAGATACCGGATTCTGGGAATTGGGCTTCCATATCGGATTGGAGATATAGCATGAAAACAGCGCAGATTGCCGCAGCGTTTTCGCTTCTGTTGACTGTATTTTTTTTAGCTTCCTGCACCGAAGAATGCAGCCTTCCAATATGTCCCGAAGCATACACCACAGGATATGTTGCCTTTCATATCGAAGCGGAGGGGCAACCGGAAGACGTATTTTATGTACACTGGCAAGCCCGCTCTGCCGACGACACCGTCCTGGATTCCGATGTGTACAGATACAAAGCGTGGTCCGGTTGTAGAAGCCACAAATGCAAAATAGGAATTGGTCTATATGACGAACGAGTCGACGGCATTCGATCGGCAGAAGTGATCGACATCACGCTCTATCGATATGATGAACAGGTTGGCGAAAGCACTACATATCCAATTGAATGGAACCATTTGGAATGCATTACCTCCTGGAACCGCTCTGAAGTTGATGTCGTTTCCGACTATCTCCACGCCGAAATTGAGGCCAGTTTCCCGTGATGTGATCCGGGACGGAGCCGCGCTGGATGAAACGACATCGGAATGAGATCAGACTTCGATCCCTCCGGACAATGTCTACCTGTTGTCATTCACCGTGCTGCCCGGGCGTTGTGTACTGTGATGACCTGTGCCCCGTCGCCACGCCGTCTGCAAAATCACAAAATCACACGGGCCAGAGCCAGTGTTCCACCGCGATGGACACGGCAAACACCGCCGAGGCGATGATCAGCAGGCCGATGGCGTAGCGGTAGAAATGCCGCATGGTGGAAGGCTCCCCCGAACAGGTGGTGCCGTGAAATACCGCCACATCCACGTACCGCGCGGCGATGAGCGCCACCACCGTCAGCCAGTAGAAAATTTCCATGAACAGCGGATAGATGTTCTCCATGATGAAGAACGCGGCCAGCACCAGCAGGGTCTTGCCGCCGACCATCCAGACCATCCGGATACAGGTTCCCGAAATCCCGGGAAGCGGCTCTCCCCGATCCATGACCGGTACATTCATGGGAAGTGGCGGAATGGAAAAGCTCCCGATGTCCTGTTTCGACATGTTGCCTCCAGTTTCCGCCCGTCGGCGGAACGGAACCGCACCGGCTACGATGCGATTCACCTGACTGGATGGCGGCCCGACCACCCGTTCGATACCTGTGCGCTACCCCCAATGGAAACGCACACCCGGCATGTCTGTTAAAAAAGTATTCATGTTATGCGCACCGGTCAAGGAAACCGGCACACGATTATCTGTTCCCGGCAGGCCGGGAAGGGATAGAATCCCCGACAGGGTTCCCACAGGAGGGAAGATCCGTGCGCATTTCCGTGGTGTACACCAATCGCAACACCTATCTCTGTCCGGCGCCCGTGGGCGGCCTGCTCGTGGCGCAGCGGCTGGCGGCGGACGGCCACGATGTGGACTTCATCGATCTGATGCACATGAAGAAGCCTGCGGACGGACTGGTTGCGGCGCTCCACCGTCACAACCCGGACCTCGTGTGCTTCTCCATCCGCAACGTGGACAACATGACCATGGACGCGTACGCGGATCCCCTGCCGGACATCGCGGGGTACGCCCGGCACGTCCGGAACACGGTCCGTGCGCCCCTGCTCATCGGCGGCACGGCGGTCACCACGTTTCCTGCGCAGATCCGGGCCATGACCGGCGCGGACTGGGCTTACGCCGGGGACGATGTGGACCCGGTTTCCCGCTTCGTCGCGTCCGTTGCGCAGGGCGCGCCCGATCTTGCCACGCCGGGGCTGGTGTACGCGGATGAAACCGGCGTCCATGAAAATCCCTTCTCCATCTGCGGTTATGCGGATGCGCACTTCGGCGGATGGGAGCGCATCGACCTGAAGAAGTACCGGAAAGGATACTTCGATTGCGGCGTGGTCACCTGCACGGGATGTCCCCACGGCTGTTCCTTCTGTGACGCCCACCGGACCTTCGGCCGCGACTACCGCCCCCGGGATTCCCGCACGGTGGTTGAAGAGCTGATCGAACTGGAGCGCCGCTTCGGGGCGCGCTCCGTCTTTCTCATCAACAACGGCCTCAACTATCCCCTGGAGAGCGGAAAGGAGCTCCTGGCCCGCATCGCACAGGCAAAACTGAAACTCTCATTCTCGTGCATCATCGAACCGGGCCCCATGGACGCGGAATTCGCCCGCCTCCTCTTCCGCGCCAACTGCAGTTCCGCCATGATCTTCGGCAGCACCCTCGACGACGCGGCCCTCGAACGGAACCAGCCCCACTATCGCAGCGCCGACATCGCGCAGATTGCCGGCCACCTGTCCGATGCAAACGTCCCGTTCATGCTGGGCCTCATGTTCGGCGGCATCGGCGAAACGGGCGAGGGCGTGAAACGATCGCTGGACAGCTCCCTCGCCATGAAGCCGGTCATGCGGATCATGGGGACGGGCTTCCGCATCCAGCCCGATACCCCCCTGCGGGACGCGGCGGTCGCGGAAGGACAGATCACCGCCGACGACGATTGCTTCACCGCCCGATTCTATGAACCCGCCGACACCTCGACGGCGGAAATCCGGGCCATCATCCGGCAGTTTTCCAGATCCCATCCATTTGAAAACCTGCGGATGCTCGGATTCGTGGCCCGAAGCATCCGCGAGGGACTATTCGGCCGATCCCGCCGCGCATCCGGGGACTGGAAAATATGAACATTTCTTGGACGTTTTTGCGCAATTCCCGCTTGTCACGGAAAAGGTTTGAGGCTATCAGTCACGCGGGTTTTCGATTTCCCCAAGGAGGTACCAAGTGAGTCCAATGATGATGATGTTGATCGCACCCGTGCTGGGAGTCGTGGGGCTCCTGGTCATTGTCGGCATTTACATGTCGCTCATGAAACAGGATGACGGCAACGACAAGATGAAACAGATTGCCGCCCTGGTCCGTGAGGGCGCCATGGCCTACATGTCCACCCAGATGAAATACGTGGGCTCGTTTGTGGTCCTGGTCGCCGTCCTCCTGGCCGTGTTCCTGACCGGCAAGGATGCAGACGGCAATCCGATTGCCAACTTCGGCATCCTCACGGCAGTGGCCTACCTCTGTGGTGCCACCACCTCTTTCCTCTGCGGCCTCATCGGCATGAACGCCTCCACCCGGGCAAATGTGCGCACCTCGGCGGCGGCCAACAAGTCGGGCATGGCGAAAGCGCTTGCCATGGCCTTCAACGGCGGCGCCATCATGGGCCTGGCCGTGGCCAGCATGGGCCTCATCGGCTTCGGCCTGGCCTTTTTCCTGGTCATGCACTTCTCGGGCAACATGGCCCACCTCGCCATCATCAGCGGCTTTGCCATGGGCGCCAGTTCCGTGGCCCTCTTCATGCGCGTGGGCGGCGGCATCTACACCAAATCCGCGGACGTGGGCGCCGACCTGGTGGGCAAGGTGGAAGCGGGCATCCCCGAAGACGACCCCCGCAACCCGGCGGTGATCGCCGACAACGTGGGCGACAACGTGGGCGACGTGGCCGGCATGGGCGCGGACCTCTACGAGAGCTATGTGGGCTCCATCATCGCCGCCATCGCCCTGGCCGCCACCACCGCCGCAACGGATGCGGTGTCCGGCGTTGCCATCTCGGGCAACCGGACCGCCTTTGCCATGTTCCCGATCCTCGTGGCCGCCGTGGGGCTCCTGGGCAGCCTGGTGGCTGTGGCCTCCATCAAAATCCTCCAGAACAGTGCACCGGCCACCGCCCTGCGCCTCTCGTCCTGGATTGCCGCGGCGATCATGCTGATCCTCACCTACGCGCTCGTGAATGTCCTCGGCATTCCCGCCGCCTTCGCCCACGCGGTGAGCGCGGGCTGCCTCATCGGCATCGCCATCGGCGTCATTTCCGAATACTACACCTCCGGCAAACCCGTTTCCGAAATCGCCGAATCCGCCAAGACGGGCCCCGCGACGGTGGTCATCCAGGGTCTCGCGGTGGGCATGGAATCCATCATCGCCCCGGTCATCGGCATCTGCATCGCCATGGGCGTGGCCTACTACTTCGCCGGCCTGTACGGCATCGCGCTGGGCGCGGTGGGCATGCTGGGCACCATCGGCGTCACCATGGCCGTGGACGCCTACGGCCCCATCGCCGACAACGCGGGCGGCATCTCCGAAATGAGCGAACTCGGCCCGGAGACCCGCGCCATCACCGATACCCTCGACTCCCTGGGCAACACCACCGCCGCCATCGGCAAGGGATTCGCCATCGGTTCCGCCGCCCTCACGGCCCTGGCCCTGTACGCCGCCTACTCCCTGGCGGCCGGTGTACCGTCCATTGACCTGAAGAATACCACCGTGGTCATCGGCACGTTCCTCGGCGGTCTGATTCCGTTCTTCGTCGCGTCCTCCACCATGCGCTCCGTGGGCGCCGCCGCCTTCAAGATGGTCGAAGAGGTCCGCCGCCAGTTCAAGGAAATCACCGGCCTCATGGAAGGCACCGCCAAGCCCGACACCAAGCGCTGCGTGGACATCGCCACCAAGGCGGCCATCCAGCGGATGATGGCCCCTGGCATCGTCGCCATCTTCTTCCCGCCCGTCATCGGCTTCGTACTGGGCAAGGAAGCCCTGGGCGGCGCCCTGGCCGGCGCCACCGTCGTGGGCGTCATGGTGGCGCTCCTGATGGCCAATTCCGGCGGCGCCTGGGACAATGCCAAAAAGTACATCGAGGCGGGCAAGCTGGCCGGCTTCGCGAAAAAGAGCGATCCCCACAAGGCCGCAGTGGTGGGCGACACCATCGGCGACCCCTTCAAGGACACCTCCGGACCGGCCATGAACATCCTGATCAAGCTGATGTCCGTCGTGTCCCTCGTGCTGGCGCCCCTCCTCATGCACGCAGAGCCGCTCTTCCGTTTGTAGAATTTTTCAATCAGCCCGTTCTTCCATGGGTTCCCGTCATCCGCCGGCATTAAAAAAATCATTATGAATATTGAATGTGAAGGGCGTTGCGTGCATGGTCATCCGGGACGGGTTCATCCACCTCAGGAGTAATTTCTCATGCGATTCGGCTACTTCGACGACAATAACAAAGAGTATGTGATTGAACGACCGGACACTCCCCAGTCCTGGAGCAACTACCTGGGCTCCACCCGTTACGGCGCCCTCATCACCAACAACGCCGGCGGCTATGGATTTTACAAATCCGGCGCCCGGGGCCGTTTCCTGCGCCTGCGGTTCAATGCGGTGCCCATGGATCAGCCCGGCCGGTATTTCTATCTGCGGGACGCGGACAGCGGTGATTTCTGGAGCGCCTCCTGGCAACCGGTGGGAAAACCCCTCGATCAGTATCGCTCCGTGTGCCGCCACGGCACCGCCTATACCGTCATCGAATCGGAATACGCAGGCATCCGGTCGGAAACCACCTACTTCGTGCCCCTCCATCAGGCGTTCGAATACTGGAAGCTGAAGGTGACCAACACAGGCAAGGCACCCCGCCGCCTGTCCGCCTTTTCCTACTGTGAATTCAGCAACCAGTGGGACACGTTTCAGGATCAGGTGAACCTGCAGTACTCCCTGTTCATCGTGCAGGGAAAAATGGAGGACGGGCTCCTGCGGATCATCATCTCCCCGAACGATCAGCCCGGACATGCGGCCCCGGCGGGCGAACCGGCCCCTCACCAGGCCTGGATGACCCTCATCGGCGCCCCCGTGACGGGCTATGACACCAGCCGGGATGCCTTCATCGGCACCTACGGCGGCTACCATGCGCCGGAGGTGGTCAAAACCGGACTGTGCACCAGCAGCAACGCTTATGGCGACAACAGCTGCGGGACCCTGCAGTCCGACATCACCCTGGCGCCGGGCGAAACAAAAGAGCTGATGATCATGCTCGGCATCGGCGACGGACAGACCACCGGCAAGGCCACCATCGCCGAATTCGGATCCATCGCGCGGGCGGATCAGGAGCTGCAGCGCCTGAAGGACAACTGGCATTCCCAGCTCGGCAGCCTCATCGTGGACACGCCGGACAGGGAATTCAATTCCACGGTCAATGTCTGGGGATTGTACAACTGCCTCATCACCTTTGCCTGGTCCCGGGCCGCCAGCCTCGTGTACAACGGCGAGCGCGACGGCCTCGGATTCCGCGACTCCGTGCAGGACATCATCGGCATCTGCGCGGCGATTCCCGATGCGGCGCGGGAGCGGCTGGAACTGATGCTCACCGGACAGCTCGCCAACGGCGGCGCCATTCCGGTCATCCGTCCCTTCGAACACCGGCCCGGCCACGAACAGGAGCCACCCGCCTCCGAGTATCGCTCCGACGACTGCCTGTGGTTCTTCAACGCGATTCCCGTTTTTGTGGGGGAGACCGGGGATTTCGATTTCTACAGCAAGGTCCTGCCCTTTGCCGACAAAGGGGAGGCCACTGTCTTCGGGCACATGCGCCGGGCACTGGAGTTCAACCTGGAACGGATGGGAAAACACGGCATTCCGTGCGGCCTGTCCGCGGACTGGAACGACTGCCTGCGACTCGGCTACTTCGGCGAAAGCCTGTTTGTCGCGTTTCAGCTGCGGCTCGGCCTCTCCGTCTACGCGGACATCGCCCGCCAGCTCGGCCAGGACAAAGAGGCACAGTGGGCCGACAAACAGCGCACCGTGCTGGACGCCAGCATCCAGCAGCACTGCTGGGACGGCAACTGGTTCATCTGGGCCATCGCCGAAGACGGCACGGTCTACGGCACAAAGGACTATTCCGAAGGTCAGGTGTACCTGAACACCCAGGTGTGGTCGGTCATCAGCGGCGCGGCCACCGGCGAACAGATGGAGCGCACCCTGCAGACCGTGCGCGACAAGCTGGCCACGCCCTACGGCCTCATGCTGTCCTCCCCGCCCTTCGAAAAAACCTCGTCGTCCATCATGAGCGCCGTCGTGTATAACTTCGGCATTAAAGAAAACGCGGGAATTTTCAACCACACGCAGGGCTGGGGCGTCATGGCCGAATGCCTCCGCGGCAACGGCGATCTCGCCTACGAATACTACCGGGCCGCCATGCCCGCCGCCTACAACGAGCGGGCGGAAGTGCGCCAGATCGAACCCTACGTGCAGGGGCAGACCACCTATTCCACGTTTTCACCCCGGGCGGGCAATGCGCGGACTTCGTGGCTCACCGGCGCGGCCGCCTGGGCCTATTTCAGCGCCGTGCAGTACATACTGGGCCTGCAGCCCGAGGTGGACGGACTGCGCATCAATCCCTGCATCCCCTCGACGTGGAAGGGCTACACGGCCACCCGGCGCTTCCGCGGAAAGAACCTGTCCATTGCGGTAAAAAACCCGTCCAGCGTGTGCCGGGGCGTCAAATCCGTCACCCTGAACGGCAAGGCCATCGACGGCAACCTGATCCCTGCCGCATCCCTTCTTCCCGACAACACTGTCGAAGTCATCCTGGGCTGAACCACTTTCGTCCAGCCGCATTTCCTTCTGCGCCCCGGATATAAATCAATCCATGATGGAAATCTAACGTCAGGTCTGCTACCATTGATGGCAATCATTCGGACAGGAGGTGCCTTGATGACACGCGACAAGTTGATCGGAATCGTCTGCGTTGCGCTGGGGTGGGTATCCGCCGGATGCGGAACCGAACAGGTTGCGATGATCTGCGAGCCCGGCGTCGTGGCGGAGTGTCCCTGCGGCGGTGGTCTGCCGGCGGGAACCCAGCGCTGCAATGCGGACGGCACGGGATGGGAGGGCTGCGACTGCGGCGGCGATGGAGACTCGGACGGTGACGGCGACATCGATTCGGTGGTGTTCACGGTTCCCGATCTGGTGATCGCGGACGAACTGATCGGCATCTGGGGCGATGACCTGGACCGGATGACGTTTGAAGCGGACGGCGGGTTTGAAGAACTGTACGCCATTTATCCCATCCTGTTTGCCGGCGACACGGACACCGAACCGGTCATCCCGGAGACGGGCACCAGCTCCGGCTACTGGTCCGCAGAGGACGGCGTGCTGAGCCTGTATTTCACCAGCGGCACCACCGATGACGTGGACGAATTCAGACCATGGATTTACCGCTCCACATACTGCATTGCCGATAACGTGCTGTACTACGATTACTGTCTGCACCGCACGGAGGGCGCCGGCGGCGGTCTGGACGGCACCTACGAATTGACAGAGGAAGAAGTCGAATACGAGTCGGAGGACGGAACCGACTACGTGGATGTGGATACCTACCGGATGACGCTCACCATTGACGGCGATCGGTATGAACTGGTGGAGGGCCAGACGGAACGGACCGTGTATACCAGCGGTTCGAGCGATTATCCCGAAGAAATATGGGAAGAAGCCGGCGACATTCGACTGGACGGAGACCGGATCTGGATCGCACCGGACGATTCGGAAAATGAGTACTTCTATGGCTTTGTACTGTCCGACGATCTGATTTTCTGGGCGGGCTGGGATGATGAACCGGACGGCGGTCCGCAAGAACAAGGATATCCGCGGATGTCGAAATAGCCGCAGAAAACAATGCGCGAAAAGAGGCATGGAATGAACTGGTGGAAAATAAGTGCGATCATCCTGTTGGTTGTGTGTGCGTGCACCGAAGAAAAAATCGCGGCCGTCTGCGAGCCCGGCATCGTGCAGGAATGTCCCTGCGGCGGCGGTCTGCCCTCGGGAACCCAGCGCTGCAATACCGACGGCACGGGATGGGAAGGCTGCGACTGCGGCGGCGATGGCGACACCGACTCGGACAGCGATACCGATGTGGACAGCGACACCGATGTGGACAGCGACACCGACTCCGACAGCGACACCGACAGCGACACCGATGTGGACAGCGACACCGACTCCGACAGCGACACCGACAGCGACACCGACTCCGACAGCGATACCGACTCCGACAGCGACACCGACTCCGGAAC
>JAKQNG010000265.1 GCA_029565915.1 Deltaproteobacteria bacterium | reverse complement strand
CGTCCGTATCCCCGTCACTGTCCGCATCGCCATCCGTGGACGGAGTATATGAATCGTCCCCATCACCCTCCTGCGCGCAGGACAGCACGCTCAGTCCGAGAACCAGCACACACATTACAAAAAGGCGGTTTGTTTTCATGGCAATCTCCTCTGCAGGTTGTCTGCCTGAGGTTTATGCCAGAATCGTGCCACGCCGAAAAAAGATAGAAAACACAATGATTTCATATATTTATCAAAATTGCTGAATTGTGCCATCATTGGCACAGGCATGCCGAGACAGATGTCGCGCGTCGCTTGTCGCATTGTCGGCCTGTGCTATAACCAACGGAAACAACCATCGCGGAGGCAAACAATGGCCAGACAAATCTCTCCAATTTTCTTTGCAACGACAACACTGATTCTCGTTGGCACCCTGCTCCTGCCCGCCTGCAAAAACGAAAGCGACCCAGACAGCGACGCTGACAGTGATGGGGATACCGATTCGGATGCGGACAGCGACAGCGACGGGGACAGCGATTCAGATTCGGACAGCGACACCGACGGCGATACCGATTCGGATGCGGACAGCGACACGGACGGGGATTCAGACAGCGAAAGTGATACAAGCACCGACGGGGATACAGACTCCGATACGGATTCCGATGCCGATTCCGATTCCGATTCCGATGCCGACGCGGACGATCCCTGCGGCGCTGAATTACCAATACCCGGTGATCCCGTCACGATCAGCTGGGAAGGTGACATTCCGACAATGACCTATGAAATAGGCACCTGTTCCCCGGACAGTACCGCCACCAACTGGAATATGGTATTGCGCAACGGAGACGAAGCGGAATTCAGCATCATCCTCAACCTGTACAATTCAGATTTCCCCACGATGGGTGATCTGGTCGGCAACAGCATCTCCCTCGCAGAGGAATTCGGAGATGGCGGCGCCTCTGTGCTTTCGGTAACGGCATCCTACTGGTCCCACGACTTTGTTACGGAAACCAACCCCAGCCTGCACATTGTTTACATTGATGGGAGCGGCGTGGTTGGCTGCCTGTCCGGCTTCACGAACTTCCTCTATGACGACGGTGCCGAAATCGCCACGGTCAACGGACCCATTTCCTTCTCCTGCGGCAACTGATTCACCTCGCCGAGAACCACAGTCAATTCGGACGCGACATCGGGATATCGCCGCAGACCGCGCAGCGCTGGTTGAACGTGCTGCGGGGAACCTTTCAGTGGCACGACGTCCCGGCGTTTTCGGGAAACACGGTCAAGCGCGTGAGTCAGAAAGCCAAGGGGTATTTCAGCGACACGGGCATTGCCTGTCACGCCCAGTACATCACATCGCCCGCAGCGCAACATCGCACCCGGACTGGTCCTCGCGCCGGTGAACCGCATTTTCCGCGTCTCCGAAAACGACTGGGCCATCCCGTGGAATCTCTGTATAAAATGAACGTATGATGAAACCAACTGCCCTGTTCTGCCTGTTTGCCGGCCTTGCCCTGTCCGCGCTGGCCGGGTGCGAAGAAAAGCTGACCGTCGAAACCGCCATTGCACCACCTGCACCTCCCGCGTGCGATCCCCTGAGTCCACGGGCCGATGCCGAGGTGATTCCCGTGGACCTGTCCCGGGTGCTCATCCCGAGGGTGGATTTTCAGGTCACCAATGAATACGCCCACAAGGCCATCCACGTGGATGGTTACGAACTGTATACCCTGATCCCCGGGATGGGTGCCGTTGGCGGCACGGAGTACATTGAACTCACCAGCACCATTGACGGTGGGAAAAGCCGGACCCTGACCGCTGCGGTGATGAGTGAATCCACCGTGAATATGCTGCAGAATGCTTTCGGCTGTATGCCGATGAACGACGCCGCCCTGGATGACCTGGGCCGGTCGATCATGGCAGGTGACGACACCCTGTTGCCCTCCCTGGAAGAAGGATGGGAAACGATGCCTGCTCAGATGTATGCGATCATCGTCTTTCTGGGCCACACGGCGCATGGCAAGAACGTGCAGTCGGAAGAGTTTTCCCTGTTGCTGGAAACCCGCTGCGGACCTTCCAGCGGGTGGGCGGAATGCTTTGATGATCCCTGTTTTGCCCTCTGCGACGGAAACCCGGCACCTTCCCCCTGCCAACCGGGGATGAACGCCCCGGAACGGTGCAATGACATCCTCACCGGGCGAGGCCGGGATGATCCGCTCAGCGGCGGCGACTACTGCCTGTCGAACTGCTTCTGAGCACCCCGGCATGCCGGAGGCCGTCCGGGAACTTCCCTGTTCCCACTTCCGGAAATTTCAGTCTTGATTGCCTTGAACGAGTTCCCTTCCAGAAGGGAATTATTGCGCTTCGCAGAATCCCCGCGCACTGCAGGTCTCTGCTCCCGTGCAGGGAAGATCCGCATCACAGGTTCGCGGTGGCAGCGGTGCGGTGAGCAACAGTGCCCGGGGAGCGGAATCGGCACCTGCCTCGAACGGAACCAGCCACACCAGTCCCGCCGCGCCGACCCGGGCAAATCGCTCCAGATCCTCCCCTGGATCTGCACCCGCCAGACCCAGCGCTGAGACAGCAATGACTTCCTGCGGTGCCCGGGCCCGGGCCAGAGGGAACTGGACAATCCGCAGTTCTTCGTCCGTATCGTTCAGTGTGCCCACCCCGTATCCCCATCCGTCATGAAGAAGAAAACTCCAGAAGCCGTCTTCCGGTCCGAGAGCCGGAAACTGGTACACGTTCAAGTATGCGCCCGATGCGTCCATGGAACTTGCGTACTGCCGGTAGTCGGCACTGTAATTGTAGCCCAGTAGAAATCCACTGCTGAACCCGGAGATAAGAAACAAGTCCTCAACGCTGCCGCGGGAAAACTGCCATCCCTGATCGCCGTTACGGGCGATCAGGACGCTCCATTGAAAGACCGCCCAGATGGTGTCGCCGTCGACAAACATCTGCAGCATGGGACCCAACCCATCCAGCGACTCGAAGCCGTAATCGGCGGCATCCAGTACCAGTTCCGGCGTCGCTCCTTCGGCAAGGCCCACCCGGTACACGGAAGCATCGTCCGTTCCCGGGAAATACACATCATCTCCGCTAAGGAAACACGTATAACCCACGGCCGAGCCCCAGTAATCGTCGGGAATCACATGGCTGACGGCCAGCTCCGTGCCATTCCACTGCACCAGGGCCGGCGGCAACGTATTGAAATCGAGCAGTACGGGCTGGCCGAGGTGCACACCCATAAACACGTGATTGTTCATGCCGTCATAGATGACCTGCGCCTCCCCGGTGTCGAGGGCCACCCGCCACAACCGGCGCTCTGTAACCGGATTATCAAACTCGTCAAAGACAGCTTCCTCAACAAGATAGGCCGACTGACCGTCCAGCCAGGTCATTGACAACTCACCAGCCAATACCTGCACAAGGCATCTTCCGTCCGCTGCACAGCGGGGCACACAGCTCCCGGCAGTTCCGCAGACCTCGTCAGCACCGCAATCACATCCATCAAGGGCAGTGACGCTCTGCCAGGCAGCAATGACAGTGTCAACGTCCCCATCGACATCGGTGTCCGTATCCACATCGCTGTCGCTGTCGGAATCCGAATCGGTGTCTCCGTCGACGTCGCTGTCCCCGTCGACGTCGCTGTCCGCGTCCGTATCCCCGTCACTGTCCGCATCGCCATCCGTGGACGGAGTATATGAATCGTCCCCATCACCCTCCTGCGCGCAGGACAGCACGCTCAGTCCGAGAACCAGCACACACATTACAAAAAGGCGGTTTGTTTTCATG
>JAKQNG010000235.1 GCA_029565915.1 Deltaproteobacteria bacterium | reverse complement strand
GGAACCGGTCCACGCCCGTCGCCTGGGACGGAAAGGTGGATTTCAGGTAGTCCGCCGCGCCGTCGCCCCCGGGAAGGCGGTATGCGTCATCACCGAACAGGGAGGTGAACATGGGCGTGTGTTCCACGGTGTCCAGATCGGGCAGCACATTCAGGTCATCGAGGAGCCGCCGGAGTCCACCTCCGGGATTCATGGCGGACAGCACGTGGAGGGACACATCGAAATCGTAGCCGTTCCGGACAAAATTCTGCGCGTACCCGCCCACCTTGGGTTGTTTTTCCAGCACGAGGACGCGCATGCCCTGCCGGGCCAGATGAAGGGCACAGGACAGGCCGCCGAGTCCGGCGCCGATGACGATTGCATCCGGAGAAGTCCCGCTCATGCCGCCAGAAACTGGTCCTTTCCAACACCGCAGACAGGGCAGATGTCCGGCGCGTCATCGCCTTCGTGAGTGTAGCCGCACATCCGGCAGACCCATCCGGTCCCGGTTGGGGTGTGCTCCCGGGGCGGCGTCAGATGGTCGATGATGTCCGGTATCTGTCCCTTCTGCAGAATGTCCTCATCAATGGCCGTCCGTTTCCGCACCGCAGATTCGATGGACCAGCTGCCTGCGGTTCGACCAATAAACGCGGCATGACGGACATGCCGATCCGCGTCGATGATCAGCGTTCTGCGCCATGCCCCCCGGGCGTCAGTGCCGGCGTCAACAACAACAGTTGCGCCGTCGGGCAGATCTGTCGGTCCGATGGCGAACAGCGGCAGTTCGCGGCTCTTCAGATGAATTGGATGGATCATCGGCGTGTATGCGATGTGGATTTCAAACGCGTTGGCACCTGCCGCATATCCCTGGATGGCAGCGGGATTCCAGAGAAGCCCGACGGTGGTGCCCGGGTTGATGCAGTTGCCGCAGGCGAGGATGGATGCCACGTTTGTGCGAAGGTATTCGTCGACGACAATTCCCCTGTCCACACGAATGCCGGCGGTCTCCGCCAGTCGCGTGTCCGGCACGGCCCCGGCGCAGAGCAGCAGCAGTTCACAGGAGATCGATGTGCCATCGGACATGACGAGCGAAGGCCCTCGATCAGTCGATTGAATTTCGCAAACGACAACGCCTGTGCGCACGGTCACACCTTGACGGGCAACCCGATCATTGAGGACACTTCCATCTTCCGGACGCAACTGGGCGGGTAACAACCACGGTTTCTGTTCCACCAGCGTCACGCGGTGGCCCGCGCCTTGAAAGTCCAGGGCCGCTTCCACGCCCAATACACCGCCTCCCAGAATGGCAACGTCGTGCAGACCGGGAAGAATTTCCCGCAGTTTCGTGGCATCGCGCAATGTCCACAGACAGTGGATGCCCGGCCCGTCAATGCCCGGAATCGCTGGAACGAAAGGGTTTGCACCGGTGGCGAGAATGAGCCGATCCCAGGGCAGCGAAGGTCCATCGTCCAGGACGACCTCCCGGGTGCGGGTGGATATATGGGTTGCGGCGGTGCCGAACCGGGTGACAATGCGGAGCCTTGAAAAGTAGTTGTCGCCGGCGAACCGCATCCCCGGCAGGGTCCGTTTTCCGACCGCATAACCACCGATGGCAATTCGGTTGTAGAAGCCATCTTCGTCGCTGCCGACGATGGTGATATCCGCATCCGGATAATGGCGGCGGGCACTTTCTGCTGCGCTGACACCGGCGATACCGGCACCGATGATGAGGATTCTTCGCACGGCCGAAGTTTTAGTCGATTCCGGAGGTGGATGCAAGCGGGCCCGGAGGCCCTGTTTCCCCGTCGCGCCTCCTCGTTTTCCTTTTCTGTTCGGGTATCGGATTATGAGAAATAGTTCCGGTGTTTTCTCGGAAGGCGTCGTTCGCCCGGCTCGCTGAAGGTTCCCCGGCGATACCCCGGTGTGGTGGGATCCGCTGCACAGCGTAGTTGAAACTCCTGCATCTTCATGAAGATCGATAACAGCAGGTCAGGTTGTGGATAGCCATCCAGCCCCGACCGCGCGAGCAGCGTCAACAGCTCGTGGGTTGCTTCCAGTGTGGCAAGGCAGCCCTCCTGTGGCTGCTGTTTGATGACGAACCGGCTCGGCAGCGACGGCGTGAACATCAGACGCGGCAGGTTCTGCAGACAGGGATTCAGCTTCAGCATTTTTCGCGCGCAGCTCCAGGTTCCATCGAGGATGAACACGATGAGTCGCCGGCCGGCGAGTTCGGCTCCGGACAGTTCACCATTGGACAGATTGCGCGCATTTCTGCCGGGAAACAGCAGAACCGGAAAGTTGCCCGGATCATCCATGAGCGATCGCACGGCGCGGTCGTCTTCAAACTTCAGTCCGACACGCAATGCGCTGTTCGACAGACACAGGTGAGTGAGCAGGCCCGTGCCGAGCTTTGTTCGCTTGAACTCCCTCGGGTGCATGAGGATTTCAAACCGTGTGGCGGTTTCCATGGGCACGATATCGTCACAGAAACAACACGTCTTCGGGCGCATACAGCGCCAGCACATGGCCCTGTCGCTCATGGATGGGTCGGATTTGCGTCGTCCGCAAAGAGCGGCGCTGCCGGCGCACCATGTGGTTCCATGAGGGCAATGGGATCGACATGGGTCATATCGAGCCCCATCTGTTCGGCGGCGGCACGACAACCGCCCACGCATTTTTCCCACCTCGTGCAGTCCGCACAGAATTCCGGGACGGTGCTTTCCCAGCGGTGCGCATAGGGCGTTGACAGGATTTCCTCAATGGACTGTTCAAAAATGTTGCCCATCCGCACCGGGGAGTGATTGCAGAACCGCACGTTGCCGTGCACATCCAGCGTCAGGGGACGGTTGCGGAACTGGATGTCGCAGGCACCGAATCCGATGCGCAAGTAGCGATCCGGGTCGAGAACGCAGTGCGGCGTGCACACGTTGGAGGTGACCCACAGGCCGCAGCGGGCAGCCATGTCATTCACCCGATCATAGGTGTTGCGCAACTCTGCAACGGACAGGGTAATTTGCCGGGCACCCGCCAGTCCGCGACCGCCGAAATTGAAGCGATTGACAATCATCCGGCGGAATCCCTGCTCCTTCAGAAAACAGAGGGTTTCTGTAATCGACTGATAGTTGAGGCGGGTCAGTACGATGATGGGGGCGGGGCTTGCACCGAGCTGTTTCAGGTGCAACAGAGACTGCAGGGCCCGGCCGTGACTTCCCTGCACACCGGTCATGGCATCGTGTTCCTCCGCCCGCAGAGAATGGCAGGGCATCACAAAGGTCCGGACGCCCAGACGGACCGCCGTCGTCAGTTGTTCATCCGTTCCGCCATTGCCGTTGCTGGTGATGAGCACCGATTTGCCTTCTTTTCGACAGAAGGCCACGATGTCGGTAAAGCGCTCGGCGAGGAACGGTTCACCGCCGGACATGGTCACGCTGTCCACGGCCGCCAGTTCGAAAAGGCGATGGAGTGTGGCCATGGCCGTATCGAAATTGCCCGGTTCCGGTGTGCGGCATCCCTCCCGGTTGTAGACATTGTAACAGTAGCTGCACTGCAGGTTGCAGCGGGAAGTCACTTCGAACAGGACACTGGGGAGTCGCCATTTTGCAGATGCGCCGTCGCTCATACGATTTCCACGATGTACTGGCGTGACGGATAGGTGCGGTACGTGCGGACGTTGTCAAGGCTGGTGCCGAAGAGGCGCAGTGCATATCGCCCCGGCGGGAGCTGGACGGGCAGGGCGAGATTGACGGTGACGAAATCCACCTGTCCGGTGGCAGCGGGGATGTCGCCGGCTGCGCGCTCCCTGCCGTGGATGTCCACCAGCACGTAACTGGGTACGGCCGAGTAGCCCAGTGAAAAGGTGACTGGCACAATCCGGTCCGCCACAGGAAAGAACGCGCCGTCCGGATGGTCGGCCACGCTGATCAGGTCCCGGGGGGCGGCCACCTTTTCGTAGCAGGTAACGCCGCTGCATCCTCCCGTGTCATCTGTGGATGGCACAATGTAGTCGGTATCGATGAGTGAATCCGTGTCCATTCCCGTTTCGGTATCCACGGAATCTGAATCCACGGATGTGTCCGTGCCGGAGTCACTGTCGTCCAGTCCGGATTCTGTCGCGGAGTCCGTGCCCGAAGGGGGAACCGGAGTCGGGTTGCCGTCCAGCCGGTCCGGGATATCCACGCGATCACAGCCGGCCAGCGCTGACACAATGCCCACCAGGACCACTTTTTTCTGTTTCATGAATCATGCCCTCCGGTCATCGTTGTACTGAAACAATCCCATCATACGCACAAGCGGGAACCGGCGTTGAAAAAAAAATGGACCGGGAACGAGGACCACGGGGGACACCTCACATCCAGTGCTGTCAAGTCATCGGTTTTCCTGTATATTTGCATCCCGTTGGAAGGGAGCGCATCATACGGGCGGATTTCGCACATGACATCGCACATCGGCAGAATCATCAACCGGAAGTATCGACTGACCCGCCTCATCGGCGAAGGCGGCATGGGGTCGGTTTTCGAGGCCGAGCACACCCTGATCAACCGGCGGGCGGCCATCAAGATCATGAACCCGGAGTTTACTTCCAACCGGGAAGTGATCGAACGCTTTCTGCGGGAAGCCCAGGCCTCCAGTTCCATCGGCCATCCCAACATCATTGAAATTGAAGATGTGGGCCGGGAAGCGGATGGGACGGTGTATATCGTCATGGAGCTGCTGACCGGTCAGAATCTCGGTGATCTGCTCGATCAGAAACAGAAGCTTCCCGCGGGACAGGCGGTCTCCATCATTCTCCAGGTTCTCTCCGCTCTCAAGGCGGCCCACGAGAAGGGCGTCATCCACCGGGACCTGAAGCCGGACAACCTGTTTCTTTCGACGGACAAACACGGTCGCAAGGAAGTCAAGCTCCTCGACTTCGGCATCGCCAAGGTGCAGGGCGCCCTCGACGGTGATCAGGGACTGACCAAAACCGGCACCGTGCTGGGCACCCCCAACTACATGTCCCCGGAACAGGCCCGGGGAAAGCCTGTCGACCATCGCATCGACATCTGGGCGGTGGGGGTCATCCTCTACGAAATGCTGTCCGGGACACGTCCCTACACGGGCGAGAGCTACAACGAGGTTCTGTCGGGCATCCTGCTCGAAACGCCCCGCCCCATCGGGGAGCTGACGGGCGCAGACGCCATCGATCTGATTCCCATTGTCGAGAAGGCGATGAAGAAGGATCGGGACGAGCGATATCAGTCCGTTCAGGAAATGATCGATGACCTGCGTCCCTTCACGGGACTTGCCCTGCAGGACGAGAATCTGCTGGACGCCACCCAGAAGGCCATTCGCTCCTCCATGGCGCCGCCGCCGCCCGACACAGATGCGTCATCGGCCATCAAGGATGCGACGACGACGGAGGTGACGACGACGGAAACGACCACGACCGCACCGGTCGATACGAAACCGGTAAAACAGCGGAAGGGCATCGGCGCTCCGGTTATCGCGCTCATCGTTGTTGCCGCGTCGGTGGCGGGCTTTTTTGCCTGGCTTCAGCATAGCGGACAGACGGTGGCAGACTCCTTCGACGCAGTGGTTGAATTCTGGGACACCCGCATTCTGCATACCGTGACACCGCCAGCACCCGCGCAACCGGTGAAAGAACCTGGCCCGCCACCGGTTGTGGAAGCACCACCGCCAGAGCCGGCAACGGCACCAACGCCGGATTCCGACAGCGAAGCGAAACTGGATTCGGACAGCGGGACGGCGCCTCTCCCCGACGAGGTGACCATTGAACTGATCGGAATTCCGAAAGCAGCGCGGATCACCGTCGACGGCAAAAAGGTGAAGAATCCCTTTGCGCTGCCGGGATCGATAACACCGGTGTCACTGCAAATCACTGCGCTGCGCTTCAAACCGTTTGCGCAGGAACTCATTCC
This sequence comes from Deltaproteobacteria bacterium, assembly GCA_029565915.1. Lineage (GTDB taxonomy): Bacteria > Myxococcota_A > Polyangia > JAAYKL01 > JAAYKL01 > JAKQNG01. The sequence goes on along the minus strand of JAKQNG010000235.1, from coordinate 553 downwards.
CGATCGCTCGCAGACCATTGAAGTCACCCTCGAAAAGAAGGGCCGCGCCCGTCGGCACTGAATGGATCGTCCGTCGACGTCCGGTTACTTCCGGGCCACCGCTTTGAAAAACGTGTAGCTGAACGTGCCGTCGGGACCGCCGGATTTCTGCAGCGCAAGAAGGCCTTCGTCAAATTCATCGGCGCTGATGAGACCCGCGCGGATCGCCCGTTCCCTGGCTCCTGCCACCATGGCGATGTAGGTATTCCACGTAAATCCCGTTACCATGTCCGGCCGGCTTTCGTCCGCGTAGATGACCTTGGGCTCTACGGTGACATCGACAAATCCGGCGTCCCGCAGAAGTGGGTAAAGGCGGCGGCCGATGAGACCGTCGCCGCCCATGGCGGCCTGCAGGTCGACGAGGCATTGAATGGGCTTCCAGGCAGCATTGCTGCGGGGGTGAAAGAACGTGGACCCGTGGTCCCCTTCGATCACGGTGATGGTGCCGCCGGGGCGCAGCAGATCCCGCAGCACCGAGAGGGCCATCTGCGGCAAGGGGAGATGTTCGAGGACA
>JAKQNG010000228.1 GCA_029565915.1 Deltaproteobacteria bacterium | reverse complement strand
GGCGTTGTGGCCTGCCAGTCCCTGTTTCGTCTGGAACTTCCCTATCTGCCGCTGTATGCGACCATCGGCATCATCGGCGTCTATAATATCCTGTTCTGGCAGTACCTGAGGCGCAACGATTTCAGCGAACACCGCCCCATTACCTCAAGGAGAGGGCGAAGGGGATGGAATCAGGCGCAGAACATTGCATGGGCACAGATTGTCTTCGACCTGCTGGCGCTGTTTTTTCTGCTGCATTTCACCGGTGGACTCGAAAACCCGTTTGTCATCTTTTTTGTCATGCATGTGGTGGTGGCGGGCATTCTGCTCGAACCTCTTTCCGCGATGGCCGTTGTCGCCATTGTGACGGTGCTGCTCGGGGCCCTGGGTGTGCTGGAAAAAATCGGCATACTGCACCACTACCACGTGCCTGAGGTGTACGGCTCATTTGAGCCCCTGCAGTCCTGGTTGTTTGTGATCGGCATTCCGGCCATTATTTCGGCGGTGAATGTCTGCCTCACGGTGCTCACCTATTTCATGATGCAGGAAATCAACCGCCGGCGGGATCGGATTATCGAGCTGTCCGAAGAGATTGAAAAAAAGAACGCGGCCCTGCTGCTCCTGGACAGCCGGCGCAAGCAGACCATGGCCATTGCATCCCACGATTTGAAGTCGCCCATCGATGCAGTGTCGAGTTATCTCAATGTCCTGCAGGACGGATATCTGGGCACCCTCACCGACAAGCAGATGGACGTGATTGCCAAGTCCCAGCGCCGCTTGCGGGGACTGCGGAATTTCATTTCAGACGTGCTGGACTGGCAGACGATTGAGCGCGGTGAGCTGCAACAGGTGATGGAGCCGACCCAGTTGCTGGACGTTCTGCGCGATACAGTGGCAAATTATCGGGACGCCGCTGCGCAGAAGAACATCGCGCTGGACATGAAAGTGGAAGAAGAGCTTCCCCTCGTTTGTGCTTCCGCACGCCGGATGGCCCAGGTGTTTGACAACCTGATATCCAACGGCGTGAAATACACGCCGGACGGCGGCACGGTGACCGTGGACGCCAGAGTAGAAGACGGTTCCATTGTCATCACCGTGGCCGATACGGGAATCGGCATGAGCGAAGAGGAGATGCAGCACCTCTTTGAAGATTTCTATCGCGCGCCGCGGGTAAAAGCGACCCATGAAGGAACGGGGCTGGGCCTTTCGGTGGTGCAGCGCATCGTGCAGGCCCATCACGGAACCGTGCGCGCGCAGAGTGTCGTCGATCAGGGAACCCGGTTCGATGTGTCGATTCCCATCTGCGGACTGACACTGCCGCCGCCGTCATCCTGAGTCTTTGACTTCAGCAGCAATCGCGACAGGCTGCCCGTGACCGCTTCGAGGAGTTTTGTCAACCTCGGCCAGGCGATTTCGTGGGTTTCGATGCCGTCGGCAAACAGGATGCCCGCCGTGCGCCGCGCGATGACAATGGGAATCATGAGGGCCGCGCCCTTAGAGCCGCCGAGGGCAGCGCAGAACACCGCATCCGCGGGTTTGCTGCCAATGGGACCGAGGTGCATCTGACCGGACCGGGCCACCACGCCCAGCGTGGAGCGGGCCGAAAACGGTATCCAGAATGAGCGGATGGATTCCCGGTTGGTGTATTCACCGGCCACGTGAAACCCGCGGATTTCGGATTGCCGCGTGACGAGGAATACGGCCCGCTTTGAAAAGCGCAGCATGTATTCAAGGGCGAGGATGATGATTTCGTCCCGACTCTTCGTTGTGGCCACCGCCTGCAGGAGTTCGCCTTCCGTGCGGTTTCTCGCACCACCGGGCAGCGGAATCGAGGTGCGGGATTTTTGCGCGCCCTGTGGAAACAGGGAATGGCGGCGGGGTGGTTCCGATGGCGGCGTGGATTGGCGGGGAGCCGGGGTGGACGGCCGGTTGTCCGTCCAGCTGTGGAGGGAAGAAGAGGTATCTTCGGCCGGCGGCAGCACCGGTGGTTCGTCCGTTGCCGGTGGGTCAAGCCGCACCGTGAGCGCAATGGGCGGGACCGTTTCCTGTACGGGTGGGGTGGACTCCCTCGGGGCGTCTGCGACTGCTGAAGCGAGGGCGTCTTCGATGGTAATGCCCCAGGAAATGGTATGCCGCCGTCCTTCTTCGTCGTCGCCGTCCTCGGCATGGGGATGCCAGAGACCTTTGTCCGCGTCCAGCAGGGAGAACGGCGGCGTGTCCCGCCGGGAATCGTCGGTGGCCTCGGGGTAATACCGGGCAATGGCCCAGCTCATGTCGTCTTCGGAGATGAGGACGGGCGAAACGGGCATTCCTGCCAGTCGGGCAATTTCGTCCAGCGTGGCGCTGTCGCATGGATCCGCGACGCCCAGCTGCAGGGCGGACTGGCGGATGGAAATGGGAAGGACCCGGTGTCGCAGCGCCGTAGCCCTGGAAATCCGTCGGACGAGGTGAGCGGGAATGGTTTCGAGCATGGGGCGGCTTCTGCGCCGCAGGCCGAAATGCTTTTCGATGAAGGCGACCAGGTTTTCGCTGGAAATGGCACCGGCCGCCACCAGGTGGAATCCCATCGTGCCGCCCCGCTCCATGAATTCCAAATAGGCCTGCTCATACTGTTCTTCAGTGATTTGTTTTTCGGACAGCAGCAGTCTGGCAGTCTGAGTCATCATTCATCCGACAGCGGCCCGGCCGACCGGTGTAAAAAGGAGCGTTATATGTAATATTTCGGCCAGTTTTGGGCAAGGGACAATGGCCGTAGGGCCAGCGGTTGTGGGCAGGACCGCGCGAAAAGGACTAAATCAGAACGAGACGGTGCCCCGGTTCAGGAAAAGATTGGTCAGGCCGCGGCGGCGTTCGTCCTTTCGGGGACGGTATTTCCTGGAGAGAACCAGCAGGGAGACTCCCGTCGCAGTGAGGACGATTCCTGCGGAAAGGAGCGCGACAAACCCGCGGCGCTCGGTGGAAAAGCGATCGGTGGCGGGAATGCCGCAACCGCCGGCCACCACCATGGGCGTGCTGAAAACCAGTGACACGATTCCCCATCCGCGCAGCGGGTTCACGGGTTTCAGCTTGAGCTTCACATTCTTAGTTTCGCCGATCAACACCAACGCCAGTGCTGTTTGCCGGCGGTAACCTTTCTTCGTGGCGGCAATCCGGTACTTTCCCTGTTCCAGATTTTTGGATACCGGGGCGTATCCGATGAAGTTATCTTCATCATCACCGACGAGATACACGGAGGCGCCGGTCGGGTTGGTTGTGACGAAAATTGATCCCGAAGCAGAGTTGAAGTTGTCGTCATCGCCACGGTCCCAGTTCCGGGAAGGAGGGGCCGTGCGCACGGGCGAAGACACGGGACTCTGCACTGGTGCCGTCGTTGCGGCGGGGACAGGAGGGGGCGATATCGCCGGACTGGCAGTGATCGGAAGGAAATCGCGCAGCAGTTGCCCGGCGGCGGCGGTGGCGGCCGGGAGAATGCCTTTCAGGGTGGGAAAGCTGCCGGTGGTCGCGGATTTGACAATGCGATCATCGTCGATTTTTCTAATGTCAATCGTTACGACAAATTCGCCGGCGAAGAGGGTTACCCGGCCGGTCAGATAATACAGCGTGCCGGTCTGCCAGCACTGATCTTTCATGCAACGGTTGTCGCAGGGGGCCGTCTGGACAACGACTGCGACAATGTCTGACGAATTGATGAACACACCGTGAATGGCGGCGGACAGCGTGGACGATTCACTGTCCGACAGTCCGGCCTCGTTTTCGAGCGGCGCCATGAGGAGATTGGCGGCCTCGGCAGGTGCAGAACCAAGTAGAATCAGCAGCGGGATTGACCGGACAAGGACCATCGAGAATACCTCCAATACAGTGAGTTGTTTCGCGCATGACGATAAGCAGGCGGCCACGAAAAGTCCAGCGCTTAGACGCCGCAGTACCCGTGCTGATGGCCGCCTCTGCGGACATGAGGCGGTTCCTTGTCGTAAAGGGAAAGGCTATTCGTTGACAGTGATGCGGATCATCTGCACCGGGGGATTGGGGCGGTCGCCGGCGCCCTTGGGGCACTTTTCGATTTTCTTGATCACGTCCATGCCGTCGATGACTTTTCCGAACACGGGATGTTTTGACGGGCCCGGCGTGAACCAGTCGAGGTAGGCGTTGTGCACGGTGTTGATGAAGAACTGGGAACCGCCGCTGTTGGGGCGGCCCGTGTTGGCCATGGACAGGGTTCCCGGCTCGTTGGACAGCTTTGCGTCCGCCGGATGCTCGTCGGCAATGTTGCCGTGGGGCGGACCGCCGGTGCCGGCCTGGGAACTCTGGGGATTCCGGCTGTGGGGACACCCGAACTGGCACATGAAGTTCTCGATGACCCGGTGGAAGTGCAGGCCGTCGTAGAAACCGTCTTTTGCGAGTTTGATGAAATTGCCCGCGGTGACGGGCATCTTGTCCGTGAAGAGCTCCACGGTGAACGTGCCCAGCGAGGTTTCGCAGGTTGCAGTGGGATTGGCCATGACAGAATCCTTTCGTCGTCAGCGCCCGATGAGGGGCAGCCGGTGTTCATACAGGGTGTCCATGGTCTGTTGCATGACCGTTTCCACCCGATTGTAAATGTCGTCAACGAGGGCCTCGTCGTCCGGAGAACCCTGCGCGACAATCGGATCGCAGAACTGCATCTCGATGGCGCAGGGCAATGGAATGTAGGGCGCGAAGGCCGGCACGAGACCCCAGGGGAAGCTGATGGAAATGGGCATGACGTCCGTGTGAAGGGCCTTTTTCAGGCCGAGTTTCCGGGCCAGGTTCTGCCCGTCGCTCAGAACAAAGAATGCTTCATGGAGACCCACGGACACCAGCGGCACAATGGGTACGCCCGCCTGCAGGGCTGTCCGGATGAAGCCCCGGCGCTGCGCCAGTACAATTTTTTTGCGGTCCGCAAACCGCCGGAACGCATCCCTGTCGCCGCCGGGATACACCAGCACGTGTCCGCCGGCATCAAGGGCCGCCAGCGCGTTTTCCCTTTTGGCTCGCAGGACGCCCATGCGGCGGGCGTTGCGCGCCACCTTCGGCGCCATGTAGGCGAAATCGTGCACCAGCGAATAGACGATGCGGTCGGTGCCCCACTGTTCGCGGATGGCGTTCATGGCGAACAGCGCATCGAGGGGCATGAGGCCGGCGCTGTGGTTTCCCACGATGAGGCAGGGGGCTCCGCCTGGAAACTTGTGCACGTCGTGGATGGTGGTGGAAAAGTAGTGTCTGGAGAGCCACAGGGCCAGGGCGAACACGGCCTCCATCAGCTCCCGGTCCGTGCCGTCCTTATCAAAGATGTCTTCTTCGAAGGCCTTCCCCGACAGGGTTCCCCGCAGGAGGTCGAGACCCAGGGCCGGCGGAAACAGCAGGGTGACAAGGTCCCGGGGTGGCATGTGGACGATCAGTTGATCGACCAGCTTTTTCAGCTCGGACAGTCGCTGCTTTCCCAGGTGGTGGAGTGCCTGCAGGGGTGAGGAAGAAGCTGTATCGTCCATGTCAGTTCCGGGCGGCGGTCCAGCGCTCCTGGGCCGCTTCGATGATCAGGCGCAGCAGGTCCGCATAGCGCAAGCCGGCAAAACCCGCCATGTAGTTCATCTTGCCGTCCCAGCACCAGCCGGGATTGGGATTCACTTCGAGGAGCTTGATGACGCCGTTGCCGTCCGCGCGGAAATCGAAGCGGGCGTAGTCGCGGCAGCCCAACCGTTCAAACAGCATCATGGACTGGTCGATGATTGTCCGGCCCAGCTCCCTTGGCAGGCCGGCAGGGCGGTACTTGATGGTTTCCCACCAGGGAGAACCGGGAATCCATTTGGATTCGTAGCCCAGGATCTTCGGCAGTTCCGGGGGCAGGGCGCTGTAATCCACTTCGAGGATGGGCAGAAAGGTGGTGGTGAGTCCCGGATTGCCCACGATGCCCACGCTGTATTCGGCGCCTTCCAGAAACTCCTGGATGAGGATGGGACGGCCCGGTAACTCATGGCGGAGGGCCGCGATGTACTCGATGAGCTGCTCGGGGTTTCGCACCACGGCGTCCTGAGTGATGCCGATGCTGCTGTCGCCGAAATTGGGCTTCACCAGTGCGGGGAAGGTGGTGGGAAGCGTGGCGGACAGGTCGTCGGGGGTGTAGTAGGTTTCCGCCGGAACCGGAATGTCCAGGGATGCGGCGATGGCCTTGACGAGGCCTTTGTCATAACAGAGGCCAAGGCAGCTCGGACCTGCGCCCGTGTAGGGAATGCCCAGCATTTCCAGGTAGGCGGGCACGTGCAGTTCCTTGAACGCGTCGTTGTTGAACCCTTCGTCGCAGAGGTTGAGGATGAATTCCGGCGGCGTGTCGCGGAGGGCCGCGAGGAGCTGCGCGTGATCGTCAAAATAGGAAAAAGAGTAGTCGGAGAGCTCTGTGAGGGCCCCTTTCATGCGGGCGATGGTGTCCAGATCCTCGGGATTGAATTTTCCTTCGCGTTTGACCATGTCGGGCATCCGGTGGTCGCCCTGCAGCACCATCACGTTGGGGAACGGTACCTGGCGCGGGGGACGGGAGGTCCGTGCGGCATCAGCGGGCTTCGCCGTGATGAGCATCCGCTGGGCCATCATGCCCAGATCCTGGTTGCGCTCCGAGTCCGGCCGCAGCTCTCCATGAAATTCAATTTTTTCGAAGCAGCACTTTTCCAGCAATTCGCGGATGGTCTCTTCCGTGTACAGGCGCTCTGCGTAGAACTGGTCGATGATGACACCCTTTTCGGCGTGGGTGACCACTTCGCGCGAAATCAGACGGTCTCCGGCGGCGGACAGGCCGCGCTCCCGGCAGACGAAATGCTGCTGGTCGATCCACTCCCAGGAGCGGGGTTCGTAATGGGCGCGCATCCAGTTTCCGTCTGTGATGTCCAGCACCAGCGTGCCGCCGGGAACAAGCGCCTTGTAGCACGAGCGCAGTACCTGCAGGTCGTCCTCTTCGGTTTCGAAATAACCGAAGGAGTTGCCGAGCATGAAGATGTGGTGGAAGGAGACCCTTGAGGCGGCGAGCTTGCGGGCGTCCCCTTCCTTGAACGTGATGGAAAGGTTGTTTTTGCGGGACCGCTGCCGCGCGAGGCGGACCAGATATCGAGACCGATCAATGCCCATGACGTTGGAGAATCCCCGCCGCGCCAGCTCCAGGCAGTGGCGCCCCTGGCCGCAGCAGAGATCGAGAATGCGGTCGTTGCGCTCGGCGCCGGTGACCCGCAGCACGTCGTCGATTTCCGACTGGGTGATGGCGTGGTTTTCGACCACGTCGCCGTCGGTCTTCAGGTAGATGGAATTGAACAGGGTCCGCCACCATTCGGAGGGCAGGTGGCGTTCCAGATCGGGAACGGGTCCGAAGGTGCGCTGTCGCCCCTTGGGCGCGGTGCTGGTCTGTCTGGATGAACCGGAATTCTGTTTCAAGGACGTGCCGTTCTGTTTTGATGACATCTGGGTGTTCGCCTGATCGCCTGTCTGGCATTCCGCGCCCCATGCGCGGAAGCCGGCATCAAATCCCCTGTACGCCGAAACCTGAAAAAATCATCCATTTTCTGTCGAAATCGCGAGACGCGCGTCGGATTGGAGCGGTTGTCGGAAGCCGGTGACCCGCGGGGAGCGCAATGGTACAATTGCCCACCGGATGTCACTGCTGCGAAAAGGAGATGCCATGAGATTCATTGGTTCCATTGTGTTCTGTGCTTTCTTCTGGGGGTGCGCGCCGCCAGCGGCAGACACTCCCGTCGAACCGGATATGCCAGCGACCCCAGCGGCGACCGCCGGGGAAACACCGTTACCGGCCTCTTCTCCCGCAGCCCCCGCGACACCGGCGGAGGTGCCGGCTGCCCCGGCGGCTCCAGCCGTCTCAGCGAGGCCTCCGGCCACCCATGCTCCGTCAGCACCTGCCCCGGCGGCTCCGGCAGCTCCAGTGGCGATCGCGGAAGAGGCGGCGGCTGCTCCGGTGGCGGATCCGGCAGTGGATGCGGAGGCAGTGGTGCGGCAGTTGTTTGCGCTCATCAGCCGGGGAAATCCGGGGGGCGCGGCGAACCTCATGACGGAATCCAGGGATGCGTGGAAAGACGGATTCTCTGCTCTGGAGAAGGCCCGGATTGCCTCACTGGAACCCTGGGAGAAAGACGCCTGGGCAGAGGGTCAGGCGGTGTTCATGGTGTCCCTTCAGATTAGCTGTGCGCCGGAGGACGAGGAGAATCCGAAGCCTTTCCCCTGCGGCGGCTGGTCTGAGGGCGCCAACACGCGATGGGTCCGTGCTGTCCTGCGGGGCGACAACTGGAAGATCAGTGATCTCGCCACGGGTCCGTGAGTAGCAGGAGGCACCGTTCGATGAAAACATCTTTTCTGTTTGTTGTTTACCTGTTCCTGCTGACGGTGATGCCCGCCCGCCTGCACGCGGAGGATGCACAGGATTTTTATGAGCAGGCCCTCGCCGCGTTTGAAGAGCTGCGCTACGAAGAGGCGGCGGTGCTCTTTCAGAAGGCCTATGACATCAAACCCACCTGGAAGCTGCTGTTCAACATCGGGCAGAGCCTGGCGGCGGCGAAGGACTATGGACGGGCATTGATCGCGTTTGAACGGTATCTCGCCGAGGGCGGTGATGACGTGACCGACACCCGGATGGCGGAGGTGGATCAGGAACTGGGGCGGCTGCGGAAGCTGGTCGGCTATGTGAAAATCACCGCGCCCGCCGGCTCCCGGATTGTCATTGACGGCGTCCATCGCGGAACGGCCCCGTTTGCCTCGGAGATTCCTCTCTCCATCGGTGTGGAACACACCGTTGTCATGGGGGACGGCGACGGGGATCTGACCCGGGCCATCACCGTGCGCGTGGGCGTGACGTCCGAGGTGCGGTTTGAAGAGGAAGACCGGAAGGAGCCGGCGGATGCGATGGAGAAAGGGACGGCACCGCTTCCGGAACCCGCACCGGTGCAGGCTGAACCGAACATGGTGGCCCGGGGACCGGCTCCTCTGCGGGTAGGAGGATGGGTACTGGTCGGTGTTGCCGGCGCCCTGCTGGTCAGCGGCGGCATCACGGGCGGACTGGCCCTGTCCATGGACCGGGATCTGGCGGATCGGTGCGACGGCATTGATTGCAGCGGCGCCGATTGGACGGATGCGCAGAAGATGCGTTCCCTCGGGGTGGCCACGGACGTGATGCTCGGCGTCGGCGGCGCGCTGGCCATTGCCGGCGTGGTCATGTTGGTTGCCGGGACCAAGCGGGAGCGGAATACGGCCGATCACGTGAGTTTCCGGCCATTGGCGGCGGTCGGCTGCGCCGGTGGCTGGCTGACAGGAGAGTTTTAGATGAGATATCTGATTTGGACAGGATGCATGGCGGTGTTTCTGGCAACCGGTTGTACGGCCATTCTGACGGATTACCGGGACGCGGGAGAGGATACCGGCGCGGACACGGATACAGATACGGATACGGATATGGATACGGACACGGATACCGACACGGACACGGATTCGGGCACGGAGACCGATACCGGCACGGACACAGACACCGGGACGGATACCGGTACGGACCCGCTGATCCGCTTTGTGCGGATGGATGGCACTGTGGACGGTGACGGCAGGTCCTGGACCACCGCATTCAATTCCGTGGTGGTGGCGTTGAATGAGGCGGCGGAGGTGGCGGCGATGGAGGGCACCTGCGACGTGTGGGTGGCCCAGGGAGCGTACCGGCCGAGCAACGGCACCAACCGGGAGGCCACGTTCCATCCGGCGCCCGGCGTCCGGCTCATCGGCGGTTTCGTGGGCAATGAAGAAACCGCGGAAGAACGCGCCCCCCTCGACAATCCGACCATTCTGAGCGGCGATATCGGCGTTGCGTCCGATCCCTCCGACAACGTGTACCACGTGGTCACCGGTTCGAACGATTCGGCAGTGATGGGTTTTACCATCACCGGGGGCATGGGCGGAACCGGCGCGTCGCAACGGGACGGTGCCGGCGTGTACGCGGAAGGGGACGACTTCACCCTGGCCGAATGCATCGTGGAAGGCAACCGGGCGGGCGACGGCGAGAAGGCGGCCGTGCCCACCGGCGGGGTGCCCGGGACGGATGGCGGGCGAGGAGGGGGCGTATTCATCGGCGCGGGGACGGCGATCATCCGTGACTGCGAGATCCGCGACAATGTCGGTGGGCTCGGCGGGGACGGCACTAACGGCGACGACGGCGACATGAGCGACGGTGGACAAGGCGGCGGCGGCGTGGGTGTCTTTGTCGGCGGTGGTGCGGAGGTCACCATCGACAGCAGTGTCATCCACAACAACGAGTGCCTGGACGGCGGCACCGGCGGCCTGACGGAGACGGGGATGTCCGGGGGCGGGGCGCCGGGAGGCCGCGGGGGCAGCGGTGGCGGCATCCACGTGGCGCCCGGTGCTTCGCTGACCATGATCGATTCGGAGGTGACCGGCAATCGCGCGGGGCCCGAAGGCCAGTCATCGGGCTATACCCTGATTGTGCAGGCCGGCAGCGGCGGCGGCGTGTATGTGGGCGAAGGGGCAGTGGTGACCCTGTTGGATTCTCTGATCGGCGGCAACCGGGCCGGCAATGCCCAGTATCTGACGTTCTTCGGCGGTGGCCCCGGCGGGGACGGAGGCGGCATCTACGTGCAGGAGGACGCGGTGGTGACCCTTTCGGGTTGCATCGTGGCCGACAACCTGAGCGGCAATGGTGCGGTCAGCGATTTTTCCGGGGGGTCGGCGGGCAATGGCGGCGGCATCTGCAACCATTCGAGCCGGCTGCTGCTGGTCGATACGACGGTGCGGACCAACGTGGCGGTGAACGGTAATGCCCGTGCGAATTCGTTGCCGGGATCGGGCGGCGGCCTGTACAACACGGCGGACGGGGTGAACATTTTCAACTGCTCTTTTTTGCAGAACAATGCGGGCAGCGCTCTGTCCACCTGGAATGACACACTCTCGGGAGGTGCCGCAGGAGGAAGCGGCGGTGCCATTTTCACGTCCGGCAGCATGGCGGTTGTCAACACGCTGTTTGCGAACAACCTCACCGGCGAAGGATCCAGACCGGACACGGATGGGCCGGGTGGGCCGGGTGGCAATGGCGGTGCCATCCTGATCAACGCTGGAGAAGTACATCTGACTCACGTCACGCTGGTGGACAATGCGGGAGGTACCGGGGGATGGGATTTCAACGGCGCAACCATGGCCGCAAACGGGTTATCCGGCATCGTCGCACAAACGGGCGCGTCGGCAGTGGTGAACAATTCCATCCTGTGGTCCAATTGCGGCATACCGTTTGAGGATGGTACGGAGGAAGACCAGATTTCGGGGGATTCCACAGTGTTCTCGAGTTGTGTCACCGGCCGCACGGATCTGACCAGCGGCAATATCGCCGACGATCCGATGCTCACGAGCGCCTGGATCCTGCAGGAGGGTTCACCGGCCGTGGACGTTGCGGACCCGCTGCAACTACCCGCGGATCAGCATGACCTGGATGGGGATGGGGACACGGAAGAACCCCTTCCGGTGGACCGGTCCGGCAATCCCCGCCTGGTGGGCAGCGAACCGGACATGGGCGCGTACGAACGCCAGTAATCCATTACGCGCGATCCATTCAACCCGGGGCCATTCAACCCGGGGTTTTTTAAAAAAATGAAGGGGGAAAAATTTTTTTGGCACAATTTGCCCTTCTCCGGCCGAAAGAGGGAGGTGGAAAGGCGGTGTGCCCGTGGACGAAATCCGCATTGACGTGTCCCTGCCGGAGGAAACTCCGCGAACGTATGTATTTTCCGACTTTCCGGTGACCATCGGAAGGTCTCCTTCCTGCACCCTGTCCGTCTGCCACGAGGCCATGCCGCGGGAGCTGTGCAGCGTATGGAACGAAGGCGGCATACTGCGGCTCGAAGAGCGGCCGGACCTGACCAATCCGCTCCTCCGCAACGGGAAGCCGGTCAGGGGCGGCGCCACCGGCAGGAGATTGTGCCTGACCGTCGGTCCCGTCCGCCTCGATCTGTCTGTGGGCGTTTCTCCTGCAGACGCCGCAGACCTCCGCCCGGCTCCCTGGAAGCGGCCGGCCGCGGGTGCGCTGGTCATCGCCGGAGCGGTACTGCTCCTTTTCCTGCGCGCTGCCCATTCCCGGAATACCGATGCGCGGCCCGGCCCGAGAGCTCATGTGCCGGCCCTGTCCTGCACGGAGGCCCCGGTTTCTCCCTCGGTGGAGGCCGCGCGACTGGCCGAGGAACGGGCTGTTGAGCTGCTGGCAAGAAGGCCTTCGCGGATGGCGGTCCGACGGGAGGCGGCGATCCTCCTGTGTGGTGCGGCGGCGGCCCTGGAGGCGGAGGATGAGCTTCGGGCCGGGACGGTCCGTAACCTTGCGGAACAGCTGGTGGAAGCCCTGTCGGACGAATGCCGGCGGCGGCGGCTGGTCCTGTTGCGCGGCCTGGATGCGCGCGCGTCCCCTGACATTGTCGCCCATCGGGCGGCAGACCTGCTCGAATGCATGGACGAAGAAGAGCGCACCCGGCACAGGGACCTGCGTCGACTGGTGCAGAAAGGAAACGGGCAATGAATCGAGTTGCAGTACTTCTTGTCATGGCGGCCACCGGATGCGGAAGTGCCTCCGCGAAGCCCTCCGCTTCGCCGCCTTCCGTTCCGTCCGAGGCAGGACCCGTTGTGGAAGAGGCGCTCGCCCTGCGGGACCGGGGGGACTACCTGCGGTCCGGATGGGCGTTGGAAGCGGCCCTCCAGCGGGGCGCGGATGAGGACGCATACCTCTCCCTGCTCGTGGACAGCCAGATCCGCTCGGGGCGGCTGCTGGCGGCCCTGTTCACTCTGGAACGCCTGTGTTCCATGCATCCGGATCACGACGGGGCCCGGAGGCTCCATCGGCTGATTGCCGACACCATCGGCGCAGTGCGACCAGAGGAGGTGTGCCAGTGACCGGCGGTCCCTTCCACGCCGCCATTGCCCGGTTCCTGCTGCCCCTCGAAAACCTGATGCAGGACGCGACCGTGAGCGAAATCATGATCAACGGCCCCGCCGATATCTGGGTGGAGCGCGGCGGTGTGCTCTCCCGCACGGACCTCGCCTTTCCCAGCCGCCAGTCCCTGGACACGGCACTCACCAGCATCTCCCAGTTCTGCGGCCGGCCCTGCAACGCCGAAAACCCCATCCTGGAAACCCACCTGCCGGACGGTTCACGGCTTGAAGCGGTGCTGGAGCCCATTGCCCGCAATGGCCCCACCGTCTCCATCCGGCGCTTCAGCCGCAAACGGCTCACCGTGAATGACCTCATCGGCAACGGCGCCCTGACCCACGAAGCGGCCCTGTTCCTGGCCCGGGGCATCGCCCGGCGGCTGAACGTCATCGTTTCCGGCGGCACGGGCAGCGGTAAGACGTCGCTGCTGTGTGCGCTGTCGTCGTTTTTTTTAAAAGGCGAGCGCATCGTGGTGATGGAGGACACGCACGAGCTGGAGCTTCAGCAGGCCCACGTGGTCTATCTCGAAACCCGGGCGAACGACGAGCGGGGAAAGGGCGCGGTCAACATGCGGGACCTGCTGCGGGCCACGCTGCGGCTCCGTCCCGATCGCATCGTCGTGGGCGAAGTGCGGGGGGAGGAGGCCCTCGACCTCGTGCAGGCCATGACCAGCGGCCATTCGGGCTCCATGACGACGGTGCACGCCAACACACCGGAGGATGCCCTTGGTCGGCTGGAGGCGATGATTCTGTGCGGTGGCAGTGCGCTGCCCCACAGTGCGTTGCGATCTCAGATTGCCTCGGCGGCGGACATCCTGGTGCAGGTATCCCGGACACCCTCCGGGCGCCGCATGGTAACGGATATCAGTCTGGTGGACAGTCACCTCGTCGAGGGAGGGTATGCGGTGCGCCGGGTGTTCGGCCTGTCCAGCGAGGGTCGCCTCGAAAAGGTGTTTCGCCGCGAAAGGAGTCGATCGTGAACCCCCCATGGCCGCATGATGAACAGACCCGCGTGGCGCGGGTGAATCCCCTCTCGGGAGAAATCATCGTCGAAGTCGATGAACGCACTCTGCTCATGGACCGGGACGCCACGGTGATCAGCGGCCCGCGCAACGACGGCACGCCTTCGCGTACCACCGAAGAATACCTTCCCCTTCGGCACCGTCGCGCCACCGGAGAAGCGACCGTGTGCTGGCAGAGCGAACCCGCTGCGATGGTGGTATTGCGCCGGGTGCTGTCCCGGCATCGGAGGCTGATTCTGCTCATCATCGCGCTCGCAGGCCTGCTGGGGGCATCTGCTGCGGCGCAGCGCCGGTCGTCTCTGCCGCGACCACCGGGACAGACGGTGGCACCTGCGAAACACGCATCCGACGATGCGGACCGGGCCCGGACACCACCGCTGGAAACCGCCACGCCCGCCGCCGCTGCGGAAGCACTGCTGCAGGGAGACGCGTCCGCGGCCCTGCGTCGCTACCGGTTTCTGCTGCACAGCGAACCGGACAGCGTCGCGTGGCAGGCGGCTGTCAACATTCTGTCGCAGAAGGAGGAGGTGTCGCCATGATGGGACGGTTCATCGCCGCGCTGTTGCTCTGTGCCTGCGCACCTGTGTCAAAGGAGGCCTTCGACGTATCCCTGATCGTGCGGGTCGGCACCGATGACCGGCGACCCCTGAACGGAGTGACGGTTTGCGCAGACGACCGTCCGCTGGGACAGACAGGGCCTGACGGCATCCTGCAGACCCGCGTGGCCGCAGCTCCCGGAACAGCCCTCCGCCTGACTGCGGCCTGTCCGCCAAACCATCAGCCTGGGTCACCGGCCGACCGGACCGTCGTTGTCCGCCATCGAAGGGACCGGCAGACGGGTCGCCTGTATCCCCTGGAGGCGACGTTCACCTGTGTACCCGGACAGCGAACCCATGTGGTCATTGTCCGCGCCTCGCCACCGTGTGTCCTGCCCGTACAGGTCACCGGCATGCCACTGCTGCACACGGATCCGGACGGCGTGGCCCATGTGGCCGTGACCGGTGCTCCCGATCAGGAAATTGAAATTGTTCTCGATACGGGCGGCCGGCCAACCCTGCGGCCGCTGATGCCCCGGCGTCGGCTGCGGCTTCCCGAGCGTCCCCGTTTTCTCGTATTCGATCAGGTGTTCACGGAAGAAAAGCCGAAGAAGCGACCGGCCCGCCGGCAGAGTCATCCGGGTCCCCGGCGACTGTGACGCCCGGGTTTACCCGTTGACCTCCCTGCGCAGGCGCTCAATGACCTGCCGGATGCGGCGGTGGACGGCCTGGTTCAGGTTGCCCGATTCCACAATGACGGACAGAAAGAGCTCGTCACCCATTGCGACTGAAATGCTGTCGCGGCAGCTGCCGTAGATTTCCATGTAGTCGATGTGTCCCATCTGCAGCGTCTCGAATTTCCGGACAGCGGAATGGACCACGACGACGAGGTGGGCGGCCAGCAGCCGGGTGGCATACGGATCGAGGTAGGAATGGTAGTCGATGGCCTCCCCTTCCCGATCATAGAAGACGGCGGCCAGAAACCCGGGGCACACGCCCTCGATATCGGCCAGGATGTCGGTGAAGGCGGATTGCTGCATGTCCCGCCCGGGCTCTCTGGCATCGGCGCTCAACGATGGTCTCCACCGGTGCGGTCGGCCGCATCGAAGTAGAATACCTCCGCTTCGTTTTCCTGTTCCCCCAGCAGGGATTCGATGGCGCTTACGCGATCTTCGGCGGCGATTTCCTCTCGCAGGATGGCGCGGGCCTCTTCTACCGTCGTTTCCTGTCCGGGCAGTTCCTCAACGATGAAAATTACGTGCCATCCGAAATCGGTGTGCACGGGCGGAGAAATCCGCGTTCGTGGAAAATCCACAGCGAAGGTTGCCTTGACAAAAGGCGCAACCAGCCGGGGTGTCTCCGCGTCGAAGGGCGGCAGGGATTCCGTTTTGACATGCGCGTATTGGTCGCCAAAGGGCTTTGCGATGGATTTGAATTCGTCCGCGGAGGTGGAGGACTGGAGCGACCTGTAAAGCTCCCTGGCAATCTGAGCGGCTTTCTTGTCCTCGTGAAAATTCGGGCCCGTGCGCACCAGGGCATGGACGACCTGGCGCCGGGGCCCCAGAAAGAAGCGCCGCTTCGATTTTTCCAACCGGGCTTCGACGCGCGCTGCGTCAATACTGCCCGCCGAGATGGCGTCTGCACGGGCCTGCAGCAGGGAAAAGGCCAGGGCGTTCTGCCGGGTCCGCAGCACGTCACCGTGGGTGTCGAGGCCTCGCCGGCGGGCTTCCATGGACAGCAGGATTTCGGCCACGCGGCGGTTCAGGGCCTCCTTCCACGACAGGTGCGGTTCGGCCTCCCGGATGGCCGACAGATCGTCGCGGTACACGGGAATGCCGTTCACCACTGCCAGGGCAGCAGACTCGTCCACCTGCGACGGCGACAGTGCCGGAACCCCGCCCCCACCGGAAGAGGGCGCAGGGGATGTCTCCGATGGTGAACAGGTCGCGGCGGCTATCGCCATGATGATTGCCAGGACCGGCGTGAACAGCGCTCGCATGCTATCTTACCCGCACCAGGGTGCCCTTTTCGTTGTCCGAGGTGTAGATGGACCACCAGCCGTCCGGAATGACCGGGTCTGTCCACTCCCAGAACCAGCGGGCGTCCTTCGGGGACAGGTTCACGCATCCGTGACTGCGACGGTTGCCGAAGCCATTATGCCAGTAAACCGCGTGGAGGGCATAGTTTTCATGGAAAAACTGGGTCCACGGCACGTCCTGCAGCGAGTACAGGTGGCGCTCCGGCGCGGCGGTGTCCGAATCCGTGTCGCCCTCCTGCTCCTCGTCCGTGTTGTCCATGGCGATGGCGGCCACTTTTACCCAGATGCGGAACTCTCCCTTCACCGTGGCAGAGGGCCCTTTGCGCCCGGTGGAGGCGAGCGTCACATACACGGGCACATCTCCCCGCAGGGCGGTGACGATCTGCTGCTCCACGTCCACATCGATCCATTTTTCGTCGGGTGCCACGTCGGCCGGACGGGGCGCGGACGTAGTCACGCGGACATCCTTCGCGGCGATCCACGCCCGGTCGCCGATGCGGAAGAAGAGGGGTGTTGTGTCGGATCTGCCCAGCACTTCGAACGAGTCGAACCGCACCAGCTGCCGGACGCGATCTTTTTCCCCTGCAGCGGCGGATGCGTATACCCACGCGGTCTTTTCGTTGACAAAGCCGACGGGCCAGGGGGCGCCGTTTTCGAGGATGCGGCCTTCGAATTCGGTCACACGGGAGGTGTACCGCGCCGCGGATGCGGGGATGAGGTTGCCCTCCGGCGTGCGGTAGAACCGCTGCTCATCAATGGTCACCGTGCCTTCCACGGCAAATCCGAAGCCCTTGAAGATTTCGCGGATTTCGTCGAGCCAGCCCAGCTTGTTCCAGCGGTATTCCACTGCACTCTCCTGCAGAAAGGCGTAGGGCCAGGGCGTGTGGCTGTCGCGCCGTACGGGGGGCCATGGCGATGCGGCGGGCGGGTCGAAAGAGAGTGCCACGTCCCTTCCGCACACCCATGCGTCATCGTAGACCCGGAACCATTCGTGGCCGCTGCAGCCATCGCCTTCGCTGCGATCCAGAACGGGCAGGCGCGTACCCCGCTGCAGCATCCCCCGCATCTTTGACTTTGACGTCGGTTCGCGGTGGGCGCGGGTACGGGCCTCCACAATCGTCACGGTTGTCGGCTCTACGGAGAGAGGGTGAAAGGATTGCCCCATGAGTATCAGGGTTGAAACCATCGGGAGGATGATCGCCCCGGCCCGGAACCACCACTGTCGCGCGCCGCTGCTCATGCTGTTTGAAATACTCCCGAAGAAGGGTCGTTTCCAGTATTCGACGGTCGAGGTGGCATGGAAATTCCGGGTTTTGTTACACCGGATTCCGCGCGGCCCGGATCCGGTTCCACTGAACGCAGTCGTCGTAGCGGACGCCCTGGCCGCCGAAGAGGTCCAGGGCACTGCCGAAGGTGAGGTCCACCCGGCCGCAGCTCAGGCGTTCCACGGTATCGAGGTCGTCGATGCGGTTCGCACCGCCCGCGTAGGTGCAGGGGATCGGGCATTCTGCGCCCAGAAGGGTCACCAGATCCGCGTCGATACCCTGGCACCGGCCCTCCACATCCGCCGCGTGGACGAGGTATTCGCTGCAGAATTCCGAGAGGCGCTGAAGGGTTTCGGCGTTCACGAGGGTGTCGGTCACTGTGCGCCAGCGGTTCGCGGCAACGCGCCAGCCGTCTTTCACCCGGCGACAGGAGAGATCGATGACGAGGCATTCTTTTGTCACTGCCGAGGCCATCTCCGCCACCCGCCCCATGTCCAGGGCGCTGTCCGCAAACAGCCAGCTCGTGACGATGACCTTCTGTGCACCGCCGGCCAGCCACCCGGGGGCGTTGGAGGGCGTGATGCCGCCGCCCAGATGAAACCCGCCGGGCCACGCGGACAGGGTCTGACGGACTGCCGCCTCATTGCCCGGGCCCAGGGAGATGACATGGCCGCCCCGCAGATCGTCGCGGCGATAGAGGTCTGCATACCAGGCGGGGTCACGGTCGGAGATGAAATTCGTTTGCGGGCCGCTGTCCTGTTCCAGCGTACCGCCCACGATCTGTTTGACACGGCCGTCGTGAATGTCGATGCAGGGACGGAAAATAGTCATGGACGCAGCATACACGCGCGGGCAGCGGTTTGAAACAGAGGACCGGCTGCGCCCGCGAAAAACAGTCCATCAGCCGTTGCGCAGCAATGCCAGGAGCTCCGTGTCCATGGACTGCGGGTTGTTGTAGCGGGGCAGACTTTCGTGAAGGCGTTCGTTCATCGAGATGATGCCGAAGTCGAGATTCTTGTAGTTCCAGTAGGACCAGCCGATGTCGTTGCGTTTCAGCACGTCGAGAAAATCCGCGGTCCAGCGGAGCTGGTCTTCCCGCGGAGCACCGGCCCAGGTGCCGAACTCGTTACAGATGGCGGTCACGTGATGGGCGTCCCGGAAGCGGAGCACCGGGGCCAGTTCGTCTTCCATTCGGGAGCGGTCCCATCGGCCACGGGATTGCACGAGATCGTACATCCGCGTCACCCCCGGCCCGTAGTCCGCCGGATAGGCATACGCGCGGCGGAATTCCACCTCCGGCAGCCAGGGCGCCTGCTGGTGGGTAAAGAGCAGGGGTTCATAGAAATGAAAGCAGTAGATGACATTGTCGTCGGGAACGGGCGTGAGCTGTGCGAAGGTGGAGGGCCAGTGCCACATATTGGAGCCTGTGACAATGGGGGTGTCCGGCGCCTGTTGGCGGATGGCCAGACAGAGGCGATCCTTCAGGCGGTTCCACGTTACGGCATCCGGTGCAACCGGTTCATTGAGTGCCTCGAAGATGGCGTTCGGAAACCCGCCGTAGCGTTCTGCCAGAACCGACCAGATGCGCAGGGTTCGGAGGACGTACGATTCGTCGGAAAAAATCTGCTGCTGCGCGTTGTTCACATCGTGGAAGGTGTGGCCCGGACATTTGTGCAGATCCAGCATGAGGGTGAGGTGATTGGCGAGGGCAAAGGAAAAGGCATCGTCGAGACGGTGGAGTCGATTCTCTTTCGGACTGCCGTCTTCGGCAAAGAAATGCTCCCAGTCAACGGGCAGGCGGACGTGGTTGAAGCCGAAGGAATACACCCGTCGGAAATCCGTTTCTTCAATGAATGTGTGCATGTGGATATCCGGTCCACCAAACGAAGCGGGATCCTTTTCCTCAATGGCATCCAGCTGACTCAGCCAGCCGCCAAAGTTCACACCGCGCAATCGATTCATGGAGGGCTCCTTTCCGGTTGAAAAATCGATCTCCGTTAATTCTGCCCCGAAAACATCTTTGCTGAAAGTAGTGTTTTGTCGGTAGTGTTTTGTCGGTGGCTAGCGGTGGGCGGCGGCGACGTTGGATTGATATTGCTGGGAGTGATGTTTTGCGGAGGTTGGCGGCGGAGGATTTTCGGATGAATTGATCCGGTTTGCCGGGGCGGGCGAGGTGTTCGGAGTGCAATTCGTGAACAATTCGACGGGGCAGGAGGCGGGCAGGTGAGCAGTTTTTCGTCACAGCGCAGACCACGCCATCGCGCGGTCGTTTCATCGCCCATGTCGATGTGATGTGGTGGCTGCGGCGCTCTACGCCGCCAGTTCAATGAGCGGCGGCCGACACGAGCCCATCGGAAAATCCACGTAGTAGTTGCCGGCACGGTACAACGCGGACGCCAGCCTGTACGCGGTCAGGAATTCCTTCAGCTCCGCTTCGAACCGCGCGGCGAGCACCGGACACGAGCAGTGACACAGGGGCATCTTCGTGCGCTCTTTGGGATTTCGCGGACGGCTGCGCGGGTCCACCTTCTCCAACTTCTCC
>JAKQNG010000195.1 GCA_029565915.1 Deltaproteobacteria bacterium | reverse complement strand
TATGTATCCGGTCTGGACCCTGTCCCTGTAACCAACGATTTCGAACCGGCGGCACCCCTCGACGAACCCGGCGTTGTCCCGGCGGTGAACATCGAACCACCCACCGGAGAAACCGACGATGACAACGACATCGACAGCGACGCGACGGACAACATCGTGGATGGCGACACGCCGGAGGCTGCAACCTGTCCCCTGGAAGGCGCAGTGTTCCACGTGGACGCAACCGCAGAAGGAGGCGACGGCACGAGCTGGGACCGGGCCATGGTCCGGTTGCAGGACGCGGTGGATGCAGCGGCCGTCCGGGCCCTGTCGTGCGGCACTGTTTCGCGGGTTCGCGTCAGGGAAGGAACGTATGCCATTTTCGAGGACCACCCCGACAACGCCCTGGTGCTGCGGGCGGGCGTGGTGCTGATGGGCGGATTTGCCGGCGACGAAACCGACGACGCGCAGCGGAATTCCCTGTTGCACCCCACCATTCTGGACGGCCGTGGACAGGACGGCGCTCGGGTGAGGCACGTGGTCATCGGCGCGGACGATGCCGTACTGGACGGGTTCACCGTCACCGGGGGCAGCGCGGACGGGGACGGGTCATCGGCCTGCGGCGGCGGCCTGTTCAATCGGGACGCATCGACCCTCGTGCGCCACTGCTCGTTCATCGCCAATGCATCGACGGGCTGCGGAGGGGCGGTCTACAACGCCGGCGGCGCCCCTCGGTTCGAACACACGCGATTTGAAGGCAACATCTCTGAGGAAGACGGCGGTGCGGCGTTCAACGAAGCAACCATCGCCCGCTTCGATGACTGCACCTTCATTGACAACGTGGCGCAGAACTTCGGCGGCGGCGCCATCACCCTGCAGGGGGATGTGGACTTCGTCGACTGCGCGTTTGCCGACAACACCGCCAGGGGAGGCGGCGCTCTGGCAGGGGGTGACAGCGTTGTGTCCATCCGGGACAGCGGATTTACGGCCAACAACGCCCATTTCGGCGGCGCCATCTTCGACCAGAATCCCCTGTCCTTTTCGGCGGAAGACTGCACCTTCACCGACAACTACGCCCAGGAGCAGGGGGCCTCCGCATTCCTCGTGGATGGCGACAACGACGGCAGTACAACAGTATCTTCGTGCCTGTTCGAAGGCGGCGCCCCACAGGAAATCGACGTGCTCGACGTGTTTGACGGCAGCAGTGAACCCCTCATCACCGACTGCACATTCCAGTAAGCGTCAATCGGCCGTTTCAGACGTCCCGCGGATCCGCCCGGCCAGCAGACGGCGGCGGTGTTCTGTTTCGCCGGGGATGATGTCGTGCCAGCGCTTCCACGCATCGGTGGCGATGAGGCTGGCCACGCGGTCGTACAAAGGGCATGCAGCTTCCTCCAGCGGAGAAGAAACAGTCCCGCCGGACGCGGTTTCCCGGTAGAGCTGCAGGCTGACGGCGTGAAGTCCTTTGTCCAGCAGCACCGCGCTGGCCCCGTGGACTGCGCTCGGCACTTCTTCTTCAACGACAAACCCGCCCGTGTTGTAACAGTGGACGTCGCCCCCAGCGGGCATCCGGACAACGCGGACATCCGGCTTGTGGGTGTGTCCGAAGATGAAGGTCAGCTCTTCGGGACAGGCTGATTCACTGTTCATCTGTCGCGTCACAAATGTTTCCACGTAGTCGACGAGTCCGTTGAAACAGGCCGGGGACAGGGGATTGGCGGTGTCCCTCCGTTCGTTCTGTACGCATCTTTCCACCAGTGCATCTGCCATGCCGGCAGCACCCCTCGCATACAGGGCGTCCGGACCGGGAAGGTCGAGGCGCCCCATGAGGGATTCCATGGCCACGAGAATGCGCTCCGCGCGCGCCTGCTTGTCACCGAGGCAGTTGTAGACCCGCTGCACCAGAGGACCCACGCGGCCCGAACGGCCCATGGTGGACCAGAAAAAGTCAATCCACGCGAAATTCTCCGCTTCCAGGTCCCACACGTGGACCGGACGGGTGCGATGGGGAAACAGCATGTCGGCGGCTGTCGTCATCGCCCGGTATATCTCCTCCAGGTAATGCCCGTGGTGGAATACCACCGCCCGGCGTCCGTCGTCGGTCATGAACCCCAGGTTCGGGTACGCCACTTCCACATCGAGGCCGGCATAAGCGGGATTCCGGTGCAGCAGGTCTGTCAGAAGCAGCGAAACAAGACGGCGCTGCCGCCGGTCGACGAACAGATTGGAGACGTGCCAGGGCGGATGCAGCACGCCGCCCCGGGGCACGGTTTTCACGTACGCCGCATAGGCGGATTCCCGGGCCAGTTCCCAGAAATGGTGGTCGTGGTTTCCCGGCACGAAGACGATGCGCGAAAAGAGCGGCCGGCCGTCATCCGTGCGCATGCCATCAAAAAAGTGTTGAAAGCAGGCGGCGGCCACGTTGACGTCCGCCAATGCGATTTCGAGGATGTCGCCGTTCAGCACGAGGACCGGTCGGTCGCCGGTGGCACAGAGCAGATCCCGCAGTGCCGCACAAAGGGCGCAAAGAGCGGCGGCGGGCCTTTGCATGTCGACGTTGCCATCGGGCTGCAGCGCTGTCAGCAGGCCGTCGTTCTGGCCGAGGTGAAGGTCCGAAAGGCACACGCAGTGGATGATGCCCATGAAAAACTCCCTTGCGATAAGACTGTGCGATTTTTCGCACGGATGATTTACATCGTCAAAAAAGAAGCTACTGATGATCGGCGCGGCGCGTGGCCGCAAAGAGGAATGGAGTTGCTGCATGAAAACCGCTACCACCATCGCCGTTGTTGCCCTGCTGTGGGCCTGCGCATCACCCGACAAGGAAGAGCGGGTGCAGGATCTCGGTCGCGCCCACGCGGCGCCCACCGCGTCGTCTCTGGCAGAAGCCACACCGACAGCGACAGTTCCGCGGGTGCACCGGGGCACCATCCGCGAAACCGTCGACGCCAGCCGCTACACTTACCTACGTTTTGAAACCGCCGACCAAAAGGAACTGTGGGCCGCGGTGGTGGCCGGAAAATTCGCCGTGGGGCAGCCCATTGCCATCGAAGAATCCATTGTGATGAAGGATTTCCACAGCCCGTCCCTGGACCGCACCTTTCCGTCCATCATCTTCGGCGGCGTGGTGGACGACAGCGCAACACCCTGATTTTCTGACCTTTCGTTGAACGCAACCGCCACCCCATCCACGTCCCTTCGGCACGGACGTGCGGAGGTGATGGGGCGTGCCTTGTCAGCTCCGGGGCACCAGGGCACCGGTGAGGTATTTATGCAGAATGCTGGCGATCAAGGTCTGGTAGGGAATCCCTTCTTCGAGGGCCCGCACCCGGATTTGATGATATTCTCTGGGGGTGATGCGCAGGTTGATGCGCTTCTCCTTGTTGATGGTGTTGCGCGCCGCTGCCATCGCCTTGCGCATTTCCGCCCGGGCTGTCTTCGCGGGCTGCCATTGTCCCTGGTCAATCTCTTCCATCAGCACCCGCTCCTCATCGTCGAGGGGGGCATACGTACCCGGATCGCCTTTTTTTTGTCGGGTCGTTTTCATGGGTCCTCCTTCAATCCATAGCGCTTCGCGAGCTTGCGACTCGGGAAGGCCGTTTTCAGAAAAATCTCCGTGTCCGTTTCCACAAACGGAACCGCCACCGCGTAATCACCCACCTGGACCACATAGATCTTCTGATTTCCGCGTCCGGGATTCTCTTCCACGCCGAGGATGGCGCCGCATTCAATAAGGTAGGCAATTTCCTCGAACGAAATGCCCCGGGCCGCTTTCAACTGCTCGTTTTTCTCGTTGTTCCAGTTGAGAAACTTCACACCAAAAAAGTAAGTCGATGTCTGCCTTTTGTCAACATGTACGGCATTCGTGAAAACGACACCGACAGGAAGCCGCCATCATCTTCGGCGGCGTGGTGGACGACAGCACAACACCCTGATTATTCGATGTTGATTTTCAGGTCGACGGGTTTGCCGGCGCGGGTGACCGAAAAAACGAGCTGGTTGTCGGACCGCAGCTTCTGGTAGGCGGTGAGGGCATCGTCCACGCTCTTCAGCTCGATGCCGTTGACGGAATGGAGCACGTCGCCGCGCTGGGCGCCCAGCTGTTCGATGGCGCTGCCCCGTTGGACCCGCCGGAGCCGGAAGCCGACCACCTCGCCATCCTTTTTGTAAGGCCGCACACGCACGTCCTTGGCAAAACTCGTGGGGTTGGCCAGCGCCTGGTCCACCACCGATCGATTGACCGTACGCTCGAATTCTCCGTTGACCGCGATGCCCGGCGTGGGCTCACCCGGGGGCGGTGGGGCGTCCGCGTCTGCCACGGCCGGGCCGGATGGCCGGATCCTTGCGGGATTCTGGTCGAACATGTCGATGAAGCACTCGTCCCGGGTGCCCCGCAGCAGCAGATAGCGCCAGCCGATTTGTGAAACTGTCCGATCCTGCACCGCGTCGCCGGCCCGGTAGAGTCTTGCCTGGCCGCCCACCTCCAGACTGACCATGGACCAGTCGGGATCCCGCGGCGACGACACCATGGCCAGCAGCTTCACATCGCCCATGGTGCACTGCACGAGGGGCAGGGAGCCGTCCGTGGGCAGTGGCATTTCGTCCGCCAGTACCTCCTCTTCCTCGCCGGGGGGCGTAGAATCAAAAATATTGCGGGACACAATGATGGCGCCGGAGGGAATCGCGTTGCGGTTGGACACGGTGGTCCGATTGATGGTGACGTTGACTTCCGGTGCGGGTTCCCCTCCCGGCAGCAGGCGTGAAATGGTTCCCGCCGCCAGCTCGTTGGTGCCCGAGGCCAGAAAGAACGCGATGATCGCCAGCGTGATCAGCAGCACAACCCAGTAGTATCTGGTCAGTTTCTTGTCCATGCCCGTTTCCCGGTGGGAAGCTTACTCTACAACGCGCGCCCCCGCACGAAAATTGCATTCACCCATCCGTGTCCCCGGTCAGCTCCGGAGCCGGTTCCGGCTCGCTGTCGCTGTCCACTTCCTGCGCCTGCTGCACCATGAAGTTCTCCAGGGTCACCACCTCCGGCGGCAGGGCCTGCTCCTCCGGCTCGGTTCCCTCGATAAAATACTCCTCCACCGGGTTTTCCATTCCGTCCCAGGCCAGCAACCCGGAGGCGGGATCGATGAGCGCGGTCACCACTCCCGGGGGCGGCACAAATTCCTCCGGCACAGTCTTTCCATGGGCAAGGCGCATGACTTCCACCCATACGGGCAACGCCGCCACGGCGCCGTATTCCCTTTTTCCGATGGGCCGGGGTTCGTCATACCCCACCCACACCACAGCAGCGATCCGCGTGGAGTAGCCCGCAAACCAGGCGTCCTTCGCGTCGTCCGTGGTGCCGGTCTTTCCCGCCAGCGGCATCTTCAGCGTCAGGGCTTCTTTGCCGGTGCCTTCGGACACCACCGAGCGCATGAGGGATGTAATCAGGAAGGCCTCTTCCGGCGCAATGACCGGCGTGCCGATGCGGCCGGCCAGAGGCAGCTCGCGACCGTGCCGGTTGACCACCTTCTTCACCAGCCAGGGCCCTCTGCGCACACCGCCCGCCGCGAGGGTCGAATAGGCGGCCGCCAGCTCCAGGGGAGTGACCCCCGAGGCGCCGAGAGCGAGGGAAGAGGTTTCGGACATGGGGGACGAGATGCCCAGCAGTCTTGCCAGTTCGGCCACCTTCCGCGGCGTGATGTCGCGGATGAGCTTGACGGATGGCAGATTAAGCGAATGGGCCAGGGCGTGGCGCATGGTTACGCGACCGAGGTGACCGTCCGCGCCGTGGGCGTTTTCGGGCTTCCAGTCCCCTTCCACTTCAGGGGAATCGTCGAGGAGCGTAGCCGTCGTGTAGCGGCGGCTGCGCAGGGCCTCCAGATAGACAAACGGCTTGAACGCACTGCCCGGCTGTCGCAGCGCCCGGGAGGCCCGGTTGAATCCTCCGGGACTCACCTCGTCACCGCTGACCATGGCCAGCACATCGCCTGTCTGCGGCGACAGGACGACCACCGCTCCCTGAGGACCCACTGCCAGCCGCAGGGACAGGGGCGTTCCGTCTTTCGGCGCGTCGTCCAGCCGGACCAGCAGTTTGGCGCCGACCTCGGCCATCTTCGACGGCGGCAGCTGCTCCGGATTGTAACGTCGCTCCTTTGCCACGGTCACGTGTCCCGTGCGGCCTCCCAGATTGAGAACGAGGATGCCGGCGCCGTCGTCGTGCCCGGTGACCTCGGCAACGTAAGTTTTTCCCATGGCCAGCACGCCGGTTCCCCGATCGCCGTCCGGCCAGCGCCTTTTTTTGAACGGTGCAATCCGGGTGCGGCGTTTGTCGATCTGCATGAGCCCAACCACCAGCGCATCCCGGGCAGCCTGCTGCAAATCCAACGACAGGCTGGTGACCACCGTGTAACCGCCACGCCGCAGTTCATCGATGCCGACAAACGTGGCGAGTTCCTCTTCCACCCGGGACATCGCCTCGGGAACCAGTGTCACCCGGTTGCGGGGACTCTCCTTCAGCCCCAGCGGCGCGTCCTTTGCCAGTTCCGCCTCCGCAGCGGAGATGCATCCGTTGCGCTGCATCATGTCGATGACGTATGAGCGGCGGGACAGGGCCGCCTCCGGATGGCCGATGGGTTCATACACGGCGGGTCCCTTGGGAATACCCGCCAGCAGGGCCGCTTCCGAGATGGTCAGCTCCTTCACGTTTTTGTCAAAATAGTAACGGGCCGCTTCCGCCACGCCGTACCGGGCATGGCCGAAATTGATTTGATTGAGGTAGAGAAAAAGGATTTCGTCCTTGGTGAGATCCCCTTCGATGCGCCGCGTGAGAAGCATCTCCCGAATTTTGCGGGTGAAACTCTTTTCGCGGGACAGGAAAAAGGTGCGCGCCACCTGCTGGGTGATGGTGGAGGCGCCCTGGGCGAGTTCGCCCTTTGTGACGTTGCGCAGGATCGCCCGGGCAATGCCGAAGTAGTCGATGCCCGTGTGCCGGCGGAAGTCCGCGTCCTCCGCCGAAATGACCGCATCGATGAGTCGGGGTGGCATCCCGTCCAGAGGGACCACGGTCCGCCGTTCGATGAACAGCTCGCCGATGAGGGAGCCGTCCTGCGCCAGGATGCGCGTGGTCTGCGGCGGGTCGTAGCCCTTCAGCAGGGGACCGATGGCCGGCAGATCCAGCGACATGTAATAGAATACGGCGGCCAGCCCGGCCACCGCGCCGAGTCCCAGGCAGACCATGGCAATCGATACGCGGATGACAAACGTCCGCAGGCGCTTCTTTGTCGATGTTGCTGAACGGTTCCGGGTGTTCATGGCGCAGCTTCCATATCACAGGTCCACCGCATCGCCAAACGCCCGGGTGTCCGGCCGGATTCCCGAATGATTCCGCCCACCACGGAAGGGGTGCGCGACGCCGAGAATGGGCGCGGCGGAGGCCCTGAGTGTTACCAACGTCCCCGGTTGACACAAACGCCCCCCGCCGGGCCGGGCTGGAGAGCCGCGCGGGTTGCGACCGAGTGTCTCGTGCTTAAACTGGCATTTAAAGGCCAATTTGGCCGGGAGGGCTCCGATGAAAGAAACCGCCATCCTGTTCGTCGTCATGGCCGCTGTCCTGCTGGCCGGCGCGGTGGTCGCCGGGGACGCGGAGAAGGGAAGAACGCGGATGAAACCGCTCAGCGAAGAAGAACGTCGCGTCATCGTCAACAAAGGCACCGAGCAACCATTTTCCGGACGGTTCGTGCATCACAGGGAAAAGGGCACCTACACCTGCCGCCAGTGTGGCGCCAACCTCTTTTCGTCCGGCGCGAAGTTCGACTCGGGCACCGGCTGGCCCAGCTTTGACGAAGCCCTTCCCGGCGCCGTAAAGGAAATCCCCGACCCGGACGGGCAGCGGACCGAAATCGTCTGCGCGGCCTGCGGCGGCCACCTGGGCCACGTGTTCCGCGGCGAAGGATTCACGGGACAGGACACGCGCCACTGCGTGAACGCCATCAGCCTCGATTTTATCCCCGCGGCGCCAACCGCACAGACAGCGTATTTTGCCGGCGGTTGCTTCTGGGGCGTGGAATACCTCATGGAACAGGAGCCCGGCGTGCTGGACGCGGTGTCCGGCTACATGGGCGGCCACCTGGCAAACCCTTCCTACAAGCAGGTCTGCACGGAAGACACGGGACACGCCGAGACAGTGAAAGTGGTCTTCGACCCAGCAAAGACGTCCTTTGAACAACTGGCGCGCACCTTTTTCGAAATCCACGACCCGACCCAGCACAACCGCCAGGGACCGGACGTGGGCCACCAGTACCGATCGGCCATCTTCTTTGTGGACGATGCGCAGAAACAGACGGCGGAGCACCTCATGGAAACGCTGCGTAAAAAGGGCCTCGATGTGGCCACCCGGCTGCAACCCGCCGGCACTTTCTGGCCCGCAGAGGACAACCACCAGAACTACTACGGAGAGAACGGAAAGAAACCTTACTGCCACGCGCGACAGAAGCGATTTTAAATTCGTCGGATGTGACCGGCGGCCACCCACCCGTCCCGACCCTGGTCGTCGCGCACCTTGGTCCACCCGCGGCGATGCTCCAGCACCTGCACCCGGGCACCTTCCTCCAGACCGAACCGCCGGACCTGACTGCCGGGACCTTCGAAGACGTTCAACTGGTCGCCGTCCACCGCGGACACCACCACCGCATCCTTGACCGACATCACCTGATGGCGCTTGCCCATGGTCACTGTCCCCAGCAGCAGTGCCAGGGTGGCAAAGATACCCGCCACCACCCCGGCGGACAGACGCAGGAGGTCGCCCCGCAGAAAACGCCGCGCCAGCAGTGCCGCAAAGAACAGCAGATAGAACACCAGAAACGACACGGACGCGCTGGCCGGAGAAAACCGGTCGAGGGTGGCGCGCCACGGTCCAGCCGCCGGCATCAGGTCGGCATCCCGACCGTGTTCGTTGGCCCGTCGGGCAATGAAGTCGCGCACCACCTGCAGGTTGTGGGCCGCATCGTCGTGGCCGGGCTCCATGGCCAGCACCCGCTCGAAATAGTAGGCCGCCATACCCGGATGCCCCAGTCGGGCCTCCGCTGTGCCGCGGTTGTAAAACAGCATGCTCGACCGGACTCCCAGGTTCTCCAGTGCGCGGTACTGCCGGACTGCTTCTTTCCAGTCGCCCCGCTCAAAGGCCGCGTTGCCCTGCAGGAACTGCTCCTCCAGCGAACCCGCGAAGCAGGGCGCCGCCGCCAGCGCTGCGATGCACAGGACCATCCCCGCCACCCATCCGCGAACGGCCGTCATGGGGTCCCTCCTTCCGCCGGCGACAGGGGTGCCGCATCCATCCGCCCCACCAGCTCCATCGCCCGCGCCAGCACCGCCGCCCGGGAGGCACCGTCCTCATTGCTTTTCGCAAACCGCGCAAATTCGCATTCTTCCACAGCGCGCACGACGTCCGCCGCCAATTCCCCCGGAATGCCCCGCGCCATCAGCCGGGCCTGCAGCTCCACCATCGTGTCTCCGGCCGCCACTTCCTCCAGACGGTCTTCCACCAGGGTAATGAGGACGCGCTGCAGCTCTCCGTAAAACCGTTCCTTCGATGCCCCGGCGTCCTTCCCCAGCTGCGACAGTGCTTTCCGGGCCACGGCGGAGGCCCGCCGGGAGCGCCCTTTTTCAAACTGGCGGGACGCACGGCGCCGCAGCCCCGTCACCACCTGCATGCCGATGAACAGGCACGGAACGCCGAACACGATGGCCAGGAACCAGGGTTCATTCATGGTGTGTCCCGACGACATGGACACATCCACTCCGCTGGCAATCGTGCGCATCCTCTGGTTCATCCGGTCCAGGGCCGAATCCTCCGTCGATGCCGGTCCTCCAGCAGACACCACCTTCCCCCCAGGCTGCACCGGTGCGCCGGCGGACACGGTCACCTCGATGGGCTCCGTCTTCTTTTCCACGTACCGGCCGGCCACCACGTCAAAATACGACCACTGCAGAGACGGAATCTCAAACCGCCCTTCCTTTTCCGGAATCAACAGCACCCGGCTCTGGTTCATCCCCGAAACCTGGCGCTCGCGGGCCGTCACCTCCGCCGTGGTCTCCGGCGGGTACACCTTGACGCCATTGAGGTCGCCCAGCGCCGGCAGCACCGTGTTGCGCACGTTACCGCGGCCCTTCACCGTCAGCGTCAGGGTGACCGGTTCGCCAGCCTTGACCGCGCGGGCACTCACGTCGGCGTGAAACGAATACTGTCCCACGTTCGCCCCGTTAAAATCCGCCGGTCGGCCGTCTTCCGGCAGGGGATTCACGCGGATGGTCACCGGCTGGGCGCTCCGCTTGACGGATTTTCCCATGCTGAAGAAACCGCCGCCCACCGAAAAGGAAAACACCGCCGGGGAAATGGTGAGTTCACCGGTCTTCAAGGGAAAGAGGGCCAGCCGGTTCAGCAGGACCTGCTCGTAGACCTCGCCGTTCAACACGACGCGATCGGTCTGCAGGCTGCTGCGCCCGTCCATGTCCTCGAAGCGCTCCACCCAGAACCCTTCGGTGCCGGGCTCCCGATCAAACTGCTCAGCCCGGATGCCCCGCACCGAAGTAAACAGGTAAATGTCCAGCACGATGAGCTCACCGACGAGGCATTCCTCCTTTGACGGCACCATGTGCAGAAAGTAGTCCGGGTCGATGCGCACGTTCTTCAGGGCCAGGGACACGTCCGGATTGGACGTGTGGGCCACGGCGTCCGTCGCGTCCGGCGACACCTGTCCGGCGGCCGAGGGATGGACGACTTCCAGCGGGTACACCTTTCCGGCAAACGTGTGTCCGTCCAGCTTCACCTTCACGGGGCCCACGGAAATGGTGCCGGGCTTCTGTGCCCGGGCGATGAGCGTGTACACCCAGGTGCCCGAATTCCGGACGACCTTCTGGGCGCCCTGGCCGGTGCCGAAGCTGAACGAGAAGGAATAGCCGGAGGCGGGTCGCGACACGGACTTGTCCAGAATTTCCACACCCGGCATGGCGGGCAGGGTAATGGACGGTTCGCCCTCCCCTTCCGCGGTAACTGAAATCTCCATCCGGAACGGACGCCCGGCCACCACCCTGTCCGATTCGAATTCCACGCGGATGTCCGGCTCCGGCGGACGGGCGGTCGCGGCGGCAACCACCATCAGCACGCAGGCCCCGGCAAATGTAGCAACGGCTCCGCGCATCCTCACCAGTCCTTTTCACCGGCCACTTCCACCGCGCCCATCTGACGCGCCCGGTCCTTGTGGAAGTTGTTGTCTTCGTTTTCCAGCGCCTGCAGCACCTGCTCCATTTCCTTCTGCTGCTCACTGCGGGGCTTCTGCTGCTGTTGCTGCTCCTGCTGCTGCTTCTGCTGGTCCTGCTTCTGCTGGTCCTGCTTCTGCTGGTCCTGCTTCTGCTGGTCCTGTTTCTGCTGGTCCTGTTTCTGCTCGTCCTGTTTCTGCTGGTCCTGCTTCTGCTGGTCCTGCTGGTCCTGTTTCTGCTCGTCCTGTTTCTGCTCGTCCTGCTGGTCCTGTTCGTCCTGCTGATCCTGCTTCTCGTTTTCTTCCTGTTCCTTTTTCTTCTGCTCGTCCTGTTCCTTTTTTTTGCGGGCAGCAATTTCCAGGTTCCACGCCGCATCCCGGTTGCCGGGCTTCAGCATCAGGCTGCGCCGGTACTGTTTCATCGCTTCTGCAAAATCCTGCTTTTTGAAAAACGCGTTTCCCAGATTGAAATGCGCCCTTGCCAGCACGTCATCGGGCACATCCGACGCCGTGGCCAGAGTCAGCGCCTGCATCGCTTCATCCAGTTTCTGTTCGCCGCCCTTCATCAGCGCCAGGGCCCGGTTGAGATGAATGCGCCCTTCGTCGGGCAGCGCCTTCGCGGCACTGCCGTAACTGGCCAGGGCCTTCTCGTGCTGTCCCTTCGCCAGCTGCGCATTACCGTCCTTCACGTCGCCGTTTTCCCTGCGCAGCCACTCCCACGCCGCGGCCGGTCCGCTCCACAGCAGACCCAGCACGACAACGAGAATGGACAGGCGGACCACACTCATGGACGGGATTCCTTTCTCCGCCGTTCCGGCAGCGCATACGCGAGCAGCAGAAGCAGCGCCGCGGGCAGCAGGAACCATTGAAAGACCTCTTCATACAACACCGCCTGCCGCGATTCCACCTCGGACTGTTTCATGTTCCGGATCTCGTCCACCACCGAAGCGAGGCCCGACATGTCGCTGCCGGCGCGGAAGTAGCGCCCTCCCGTGTTGGCGGCAATCTGCCGCAGGATGTCCTCGTTGGCCGCGGACAGAGAAGTGGTGATGTATTCGCCGTTGCTGTCCTTCTGGTAGCCCATGGGCGTACCGTCCTTCAGATATCGGGGAATCAGCTCCGGCGAGTCCGAGCCGATGCCCACGGTGAAAATCTTCACGCCCTTCTTTGCCGCTTCCTTTGACACTTCCACCGGACTGCCCACGTGGTCTTCGCCGTCCGTCAGCAGAATGATCACCTTGGCGCGACGGGCGTACACTCCCGCGTGCTCCGCGTCGCTGCGGTTGTCAAACAGCATGTCCACCGCCGCCGTCAGGGCCTTTCCAATCGCCGTTCCGCCCACGGGCATGTCGTAGGGGCCGAGATTGCTCCAGAACATGGTGGCCGCCGCGTAGTCGGTGGTCATGGGAAAGCGCATGGTGTCCCCCGCAAAGGCCACGAGGCCGATGCGGTCGCCGGTGAGCCGTTTGATGAATTCGGCCAGCTCCAGCCGGGCGCGATCGATGCGGGTGGGCTGCACGTCCTCCGCCAGCATGCTCTTTGAAAAATCCAGGGCCACCACGATGTCCACGCCCCGCTTCTTCAGCATCTGCACCCGTCCGCCGTACTGGGGTCTGGCCGATGCCACCACCAGGGCGCTGAGCCCCAGCACCAGGGAAATACCTTTTGCGGCCCGCAGCCAGGGAGATGGTCGACGGAGCTGGAGTTCCACCGTCGGGCCGTGACCCAGTCGCGCCACCAGCCGCCGCCGCAGGAAAATGCCCGCCGCGAGCACCACCGCCGCCGCCAGTGGCGCCAGCAGAAAAAACAGTACGGAGAGATTCATGAACCTCATGGAATCCTCCGCACGACAAAGAGCGTGAGGGCCAGGTCGAGGAGGGCCAGCATCAGCGCCGCCAGCAGGTAGCGGCCGAACACTTCCGCGTAGGTTACCCCGTGGTCTTCGATGATGCTCTTTTCAAGGGCGTCGAGAATCTGGTGGAACGACGAGGCCAGTTCGCCGCGGTCCACCGCGTTGAAGAACGCACCCTTCGTCTGTTCGGCCATATCCCGCAGCAGGGCCGGATTCACCTGGGCACTGCGTTCGTTCTGTCCCACCAGCACCGTGTAGATGCGGATGCCCAGCAGCCGGGCAAACCCCGCTGCCTGTTCGGGAGACGTGTTGCCCGCGTTGGAGGTGCCGTCCGTCACGAGGATGATGGCGCGGCTCTTCGCTTTGGAATCCCGCAGGCGGTTGATGGCCAGCCCCACGGCGTTGCCGATGGCCGTTGCCTTGTCGTCGATGACACCCAGCTCCAGGCCGGCAACCATCTGCGAGAGGATGGTGTAGTCCAGCGTGAGGGGACACAGGGTGTAGGCATTCTCGGCAAAGACAACGGCACCGATGCGGTCGTTCTTCCGGCGGGCAATGAAATCCAGCACCACGTCCTTGGCCGCTCCCAGCCGCGTGGGGTCCATGTCCGGGGTGGCCATGGAGCCCGACAGATCCAGGGTCAGCACCAGGTCGATGCCCTCCACGTTTACCGCGGACCGCTCCGTCGAGTCCTGGGGCCGCGCCAGCGCCAGTGCCAGCAGGGCCACAATCAGCGCCCGCAGACCCGTGCTGAAGGGCGGAATCCAGGTCCGCCAGCCCCTCTTTGCCGCCATCACCGCAGCCAGGGGATGGACGATGCAACCACTCGTCCGGCGTTCGAGGACACCCCGCGCCACCACCAGCGGCACCGCCAGCAGCCCCAGCAGAAACCACGGATTTGCAAACCGCATGCCCGACCCGGGACGAAGAAAGCCGGGCGCGACAACGATCAGTGCCACCAGCAGGCAGCCGATGGCGCAGCCCACGGGTTCCAGCCAGAAGCGATGTCGCCGCCAGTCAAAGTTCATGGTGCATCCTCCGGCAAAACAGGCGAGGTCGGCACCGCAGCAGCCGCCCGCTGCAGGGCCTCCTGCGTGGTCACATCCACGATGCGGAAAGCCTCGTCCAGCAGGGCCCGGGATTCGCCCACGGTCGGTTCGAATTTCGCAAACTTGACGAGGTCCGTGTCCTCCAGGAGCCGCACGAGTTCATCGAACAGGGCCCGGGGCAGCGGACGGGCCTTGATTTCCTCCACCAGCTCCGTGGTGGAGCGCTCCAGCGAGTCGAACCCGTAGCGGTTGCCCAGGTATTCGCGCACCGCCTCCGAGAGCTTCAGGTGATAGGTCTTGTGCATGCCCTCTTCCAGGTAGCTGGACAACCGCAGGGCCTGCAGCTTTTCGCGGGCGATGTCCTCCGCCGGCCGGGGCGGCGGGGGCGGGGCCGCAGGACGGGGTTTCCGCAGTGCCCACAGGCGGCGGATGAGCAGGGTCAGCAGGACCACGAGGAGGATGCCTCCCAGGGACGCCACGCCGCCGGC
>JAKQNG010000181.1 GCA_029565915.1 Deltaproteobacteria bacterium | reverse complement strand
ACAGGTGTTCCCTTCCGAAAAGCCCACGAACGGACCGCCCGGTTTCTCAATTCGCTGGAGGTGACCGGACGGGATTTGCTCGCGGCAACACCGGCAGAGCTGCAGAACGCCTTTCCCGAATTTGACACCCCACCCCGGCTGGGATATCGGGAATCTCTGGACCGTCGACAGGTGGTGGGCGGAACGGCGCCGGCCAGCGTCCGCCGACAGATCGAAGCGGTTAAAAAACAACTCGGCACCCTCAAATAGTTCGGCATGAATGTCCCCTGTTCGGCATCTGATAGTCAGTTGAACGTACACACCACTTCCTGAGAAAGGATTTGTTACATGACCCTGAACCGGCTTCTTTCCATTGCCATCATGATCATGCTCGGCGCCTGCGACGACGCCGCCAAAGGCGGCAACTCCGGCGACAACGGAAATCCGGACGGCGATACCGACAGCAACGGGGACACCAGCAGCGCTGCGGATGCGGATGCAGATGGAGATACCGACGGCGATACTGACGCCGATGCGGATACGGATGGCGACACAGACACGGACGCGGACGCCGATGGGGATGCAGACGGGGATGCCGACTATGATCGCGATGACGACGGGTGGTATCCGCCCTTCGACTGCAATGACGATGATCCGTTGATCAACAAGGACATGCCCGAAATCCCGGACGATGATGTTGACAATAACTGCAACGGACAGGTGGACGAACCACCCGGGCCGGATCCGGTGACGCAGTTTGCCGAGTTGTGGTACAGCTCCGACAATCTGCTCGTGTACATCGAAATCGATCCGGCGGACGGCTCGGTGGTGCGCATGGAAGGCAGTGAGGTCACCGGACTGGAACGGGGGCAGAACTGCATCACCATGCTGGCGGACAACTCCCTGCTGGGTGCACGACTTGCCAAGGAAGACATGCAGACCTGGTTCTACTACATCGCGCAACCGCCCAGGGATGGCAGCCCCGTGGAACCAACCCTGCTGGGCGTCATGCCCGACGGCATCATGCTCGAAGGACTCTACACGGACTGCGATGGCCGCATCTACGGCATGGATACCGGAGACGACGACGGCAGCGCCACCGGCAACCGGCTGCTGCGATTCACCGGCGACGTGCTCGCCGGCGAGTTCGACTTTGTGGTCGTCAGCGATTTGTCCACGGCCTCCGTGGCCGACATCGACGACATGGGACCCGGCATCGACAGCGATGGGAATGTGACGGACAACCCCGGGTTTGCCATCGACACGGGCAACATTTACGATTTCAACTACGAAACGGGCAGCGGCACCCACCGGGGCAACGGCGGCACCTGGGGCGTCCATGTGCTGGGCGGCCCTCTGTTCGATGACGGGGTTTCCCGCCTGTATCTGCTGGACAGCAGCGCCCGGCTCTACGAAATGGATCCGACAACCGACACCCTGTCCGATGTGCTGGGCACCGGACCGGCCATATCCACCGAGGGCGACAATCCGGGCTGGTCAGGACTCGCGGGGCCCTTGACCGACTGTGAAACCGGATTTCACATCAACTGACATGCGGCTGGACCGGGCGGTACGTGAGCGCCTTCAGATATCGTGGAATGAGGCGCGCCGAAAAATCGAAACAGGGAAAATCCGCATAGACGGGAAAGTGGTTACTGACCCGGCCCTGGACGTGGACGGCCCGGAGACGCTGGATTATCAGCCGGACGCTCCGCGACCGAAAAAGCCGCTGGACCTCGAACGCTCCGCCATCGTCCACCTCGACCCTCATGTCGTCGTCGTCGAAAAATCCTCCGGGCTGCTCACCGTGCCCTTCGAAGGCCACGAAAAGGACACCCTCGATCAGCAGCTCCGCCGGCTGCTGTCGAAAATTTCGCCCGTCACGGGAAGCCGCAGGAGCGCCATGCCGCCCCTGATGGTGCTCCACCGGCTGGATCGAGGGACATCCGGTCTTCTGGTCTTTGCGCGGACCTTTGCGGCCAAGGAACACCTGGCAAAGCAATTCCGCGCCCACAGCGCCCATCGCCGCTATCTTGCACTGGTCCACGGCGACATGGCATCGCAGACTTTCCGCAGCCATCTGGTCATCGATCGGGGCGACGGGATTCGCGGTTCATCCGAACACGCAAAGGGTCGCGGCGAGCGTCGCGGTGGCAAGGAAGCCATCACCCACGTGGAAGCCGTCGAACACCTGCGCGGCGCCACGCTGCTTTCCTGCCGGCTCGAAACCGGCCGCACCAACCAGATCCGCATCCACCTCGCGGAGGCGGGACATCCTCTCATCGGCGAAACCATCTACCTGCGGGATTTCGAAAAAACGCCAATCGTCGCACCGCGACTCATGCTCCACGCTGCAGAGCTGGGTTTTGTCCATCCCCAGTCGGGCGATACGATGATGTTCACATCTCCTTTGCCGGATGCATTTGAAACGATGGTCGCCAGCCTGCGCCAGGGGCAACGCCCGTAATAACTCGTCCGTAATGATTGCTATTCGGACAGCAGGCGCTTCTCGTCCACCAGGGTGCGCAGATCGTGAATGTCCCTCGTTACTTCCACTGTTCCGCGATAGGCGCCGTTCTCGTCGCGAAGGGCGATGTAGTCGATAACGATGAACGCGTCGTCCTTCTTCAGCCAGAAGCGCTCACTGTTTTTCAGGCCCGCGCGAAACGATGTGAGCAGTTCGTTCACCACGTGAACGCTGTGGGGCGGATGGCAGTTCTGCACCAGGCGACCCAGAATGGCTTTTGTCCTTGGAAACACGCGATGGCGCGGCTCCGAAAAATAGGTCACTCGATCTTCCGCGTCCACCACGGTGATATCGACGGGCAGGCTGTCGAGGAGTATCACCAGATCGCGGAGGTCAAGGGAGCCGGTCGGCATCTGAATGCGGCCGGCCGACACATTCAACGAAGCAACCGGGTCATCTTTTTGTGCCGGTGGCGCGCTGACACTGCCGGTTTTCCACCACCCCACCTGCGAGCACTGGGCAAGCATGTCGTCCCAGTCCCGTTCTTCCAGCAATTCGACGGCAATGGGAAACAGCACCAGATCCTCCCGGCTGCGGACCCGCTCAAACGCAAACGTCAGGCGCCCCATGAGGACGCTGACGGTTCCGGACTGGGGCTCTGTTTCGTCCAGTTCATCCATGAGGTTGCGGCGGGCTGCCCGGAAGTCGTCGTGGTAGGACCACATGAGGGGCAGGCATCCACCTTTGCGCATCCGCCTCTCCAGCAGCGAAAACAGGATGGTTTCCTTTTTCACGTAATGCAGCTCGAAACCGCCCAGCAGGGCGAGCAGCTCCCGCAGGTGGATGCGATCCGGCGGTGCATTTTCGGTAAACCAGGCGCGGAACGCCGATTTGATCTGCACCATGAGCGTCTGGGCAGATTCGTTTTCGGCGGCAAACAATCGCAGAACCGCTGGCGGACGGGACACCGCTGCACGGTCCATCAATGCCGGGCTCACTGCATTCATGAAACGGTTGACGGCCTTCTTCGTCTCCTCGGTGACCCCGCCCTTTTCCACCATCGCATCCACCGCATCGGCCACCCGGCCGGGTGACGCCGCCGCAATGTCGTCGCGGTGGCGGAGAATGGCTTCTTTGCCCCTTTCGCCCTTCAGAAATCCAAGGGCAAAGACCGTCAGTCCATCGTTATTCAGGCGACCGCCCATGCGTCAGATCAGCTTTTCGCCCAGCAGCCGCTCGTAAACCCGGATGTATTCCAGGGTGGTGCGTTCAAGGTTGAAATGATGAACGCCTTCGCGCATGACCCGTCGCAGCGTGGCGATGCGGGCATTTTCACCGGCCCGATAAAAATTCATTGCTTCGCAGCAGGCCCACCACAGGGCGTCGGACACATAGTCGTTGAACACGAAACCGTTGCCCTTGCCCTTGGCCAGATCCAGATGCTGAACCGTGTCTTTCAGGCCGCCTGTGGCGCGCACGATGGGCAGGGTGCCAAAGCGCATGCCTTCCATCTGGGGCAGACCGCAGGGTTCG
>JAKQNG010000168.1 GCA_029565915.1 Deltaproteobacteria bacterium | reverse complement strand
CTGGGCATCTGCACGGAGACGCCCTGCGTGGTCTGCAATGTGCAGCGCGCCGGCCCCAGCACGGGACTGCCGACGCTGGTGGCCCAGGGGGACATGATGCAGGCGCGCTGGGGCTCGCACGGGCACTACGAAATCATCGCGCTGTCTCCGTCGAGCCCGCAGGAAATGTTCGATTTCACCATCCGGGCCTTCAACCTGAGCGAATACTACCGCCTGCCCGTCATTCTTCTGGCCGATGAGACAATCGGACACATGAACGAACGCGTCGTCATCCCGCAGGAGGAAGACATTGAAATCGTCAACCGCCGCAAGCCGACCGTTTCCCGGGAAGATTACCTGCCCTACGAGGCGGACGCCGACGGAATCGCGCCCATGGCCAATTGCGGCGACGGCTACCGGATTCATGTCACCGGCCTGACGCACGACGACCGGGGTTATCCGGCCATGGACGCCAAAGCGCAGGAAAAAATGATTTCGCGGCTCGTCGACAAGATAAGAAAAAACCGGGATAAAATCATCCGCACGCAAAACCTGTATCTGGACGATGCCGACATCGTGGTGGTTTCCTACGGAATCAGCGCGCGCTCCGCCATGCAGGCCGTCCGCGACGCCCGCAACGAAGGCATCAAGGCGGGCCTGATCAAACTCGACACCATCTGGCCCTTCCCCGAAGAGCTGATCCGCAGCGTCGCATCCCGGACCAAGGCGATGATTATGGCGGAAATCAACGGCGGTCAAATGGTGCTGGAACTGGAACGCTCGGCCTGCGGCGCCTGTCCGGTGTCGCTGGTGTCCAATCTCGGAGGCAAGATCCTTCATCCGGGCCTGATTTTGAACGCGGTTGCCAAAGCGGCAAAAGAAAAACCATAACTTTGCAAAACTGAAGAACAAGGGGCTGCAACCCCTTGTTCTATGAAGCAGGACAGGACCTATGACCACAGCAAAAGCCGTCAAGAATATTCCGCCCCATCCCATGGATGGATTGCTGCGCACGGAAAGAATCCCCCACATCTGGTGCCCCGGCTGCGGCATCGGCACGGTATTTTCCGCCATACTCGCCGCGATCAAAAACACCGGCTGGGACCCCAACACCATCGCGATGGTTTCCGGCATCGGCTGCACGGGACGCATGGCCGGCTATATCCGCCTGGATTCTTTTCATACCACGCACGGCCGGGCGCTTCCGTTTGCCACCGGACTCAAACTGGCCAAGCCGGACACCAAGGTGATCATCGTCTCCGGAGACGGCGACCTGTTTGCCATCGGAGGCAATCATTTCATTCATGCCGCGCGCCGGAACATGGATATGACCGTCGTTTGCGTCAATAATTTCAACTATGGCATGACGGGCGGCCAGCAGGCCCCCAGCACGCCGCTGGGCGCCAAGACCACCACCACGGTCAACGGCTCGCCGGAAGAGCCGTTCAACCTGTGTGATCTGGCCGCCACCTGCGGAGCGACCTATGTGGCCAGATGGACGGCCATGCAGATCCGGTCGCTGCGCAGTTCCATCAGCGAGGCGCTGGAAAAACGGGGCTTCAGCTTTGTCGAAGTGATTACCCCCTGCCCGTCCTCTTTCGGCCGGCGCAACCGCATGGGCACCGCGCTGGAAATGATGAAATTCTATCAGGGCCGCTCCGTGATCCGCGGCGATATCGACCCGCGTGAAGCCCTCGTGGACATTGACCGCGAAATTGTCGTGGGGAAATTTGTCGATATTGAACGGCCCACGTTCATGGACCACTACGAAAAAGTCAATCGC
>JAKQNG010000158.1 GCA_029565915.1 Deltaproteobacteria bacterium | reverse complement strand
ACCGCGCGGCCATCACCGCCATGCCGTGATCGCCCAGGGGACCGCTGACCAGCACCGCATCCCCCGGTACAGCGGCGTCGGGGGACAGCAAGAAGCCATCCATCGCGAGGCCGATGCCCGCGGTGTTGACATAGATACCGTCGCCCCGGCCCTTCTCCACCACCTTCGTGTCGCCGGTGACCACCTGCACGCCGCAGGCATCCGCGGCGCGGCGGACCGAGTCGAGGACCGTGCGCAGCACTGCAAAGGACAGCCCTTCTTCCAGGATGAGCGCCAGGGAAATCCACTTCGGCACGGCCCCGCAGACCGCCAGATCGTTCACCGTGCCGTGCACCGCCAGATCGCCGATGTTTCCGCCGGGAAACACCACGGGGCGCACCACAAAGCTGTCCGTCGTAAACACCAGTCGTCCAGAGGGATCGGGCAGCAGGGCGCCGTCCGGGAGGCCCTTCAGGGGACCATCTCCGAACCGGGACGAGATCTCCTGCGCAATCAGCGCCCGCGACAGAAGGCCGCCGCCGCCGTGTCCCAGTTGAATGACGCGCTCGCTCACCGCCCGCCTCCATATCGATAAAAGGCCGCGCAGCTCCCTTCGGAGCTGACCATGCAGGGCCCCACGGGATGGGGCGGCGTGCAGGCATGCCCGAAATGGGGGCAGTCCGGCGGAATGATTTTTCCCTTGAGCACATCTCCACAACGGCAACCCGGATCCGGACGACCGCCCTCCGTTGACACCCCGAACCGGCGGGCCGCATCCATGTCGACGAACTCACCGCGGATGGCCATGCCGCTGTCGGGAATGGTGCCGATGCCCCTCCACGACGCGTCGCAGACGGTCAGGTATTTTTCAAAGAGCTGCAGCGCCGCAGGGTTGCCCCCCGGCCGCACCACGCGACTGTACTGGTTCACCAGTTCCGCCCGTCCCGATACAAGCTGTTCGGCCAGATCAACAATTC
Organism: Deltaproteobacteria bacterium; assembly: GCA_029565915.1. Lineage (GTDB taxonomy): Bacteria > Myxococcota_A > Polyangia > JAAYKL01 > JAAYKL01 > JAKQNG01. The sequence continues at coordinate 1,141 of JAKQNG010000158.1, read as the reverse complement.
CATAAAGGATGTCGAGGGGCTCGAACCCGCAGATCGTGCACGGCAGGTGATGGCCTTCCACGCAGGGACGATAGGCCTCCGCGCCGATGATGGCGCTCACGTGGGCCGGACAGATGAAGCCGTCCACCTGCACCTCCTCGTCGGCCACCAGTGCCTCCAGCGCCGGGGGCACACGCTTGAACGCCGTGAGCAGCGAGAGGTTGCGGATATCTGCCTGTCGGGCCGAAGGGATGAGGGTGGTTACCGGCGCCGCGGTGGTTTCAAATCCGATGGCCAGAAATACCACTTCACGACCCGGGTTTTCGGCGGCCACGCGCAGTGCATCCGCGGGCGAATAGCAGATCCGCACGTCCCCGCCCTGTGCGCGGACGTCGGCCAGGGACTGGTGGGAACCGGGTACCCGCACCATGTCGCCGAAGGTGACGATAATCGCTCCCTGCTCCGCCATCCGGATGGCCGCGTCCACATAGCCCGCATCCGTCACACAGACCGGACAACCGGGGCCGGAGAGCAGGCGGATGGAGGACGGCAGCGTTTCGCGGATACCCGAACGGGAAACGGCCATCGTGTGACTGCCGCAGACTTCCATCAGGTGAACGGTCCTGCCCCGGGCGGCAAGCTGATCGCCCGCCTGGGCAATCTGCCGGTTCAGCCACAGGGCCGCGTCCTTTTCCCGGAATCCGTCGATGTATTTCATTGCCCGGCTTTCCGCTGCAGGTCGGCCATGTCCGCAAAGAGCTGCAGGCGGGCGTCCGCCTCGTCGCGGTCCAGCCGCTCAATGGCAAAGCCGGCGTGCACCACCAGATAGTCGCCGACCGTCGCATCGGGCGTGAGGGAGAGATCGACGCCGCAGCGGGTGCCCTCCATTTCGACGACGCCGGCCGCGGGACTGCATTTTTCCACCAGTATCATCGGGACTGCGAGGCACATGGTCTTCCTCCCACCGCGTAAATCTGTCCAAAGGAAATGCCGCCGTCATTCATGGGAATGAGGCAGGGAAGGAATACATCGAAACCGCGTTCCTGCAAACCGGCAACCAGCCCTTCCGCAATCAGGCGGTTCATGAGGACGCCGCCGGAGAGGACCACCCGCTGACATCCCGTGACGGCGCGGCCGTGCTCCACCATGACACATCCCGCGT
>JAKQNG010000124.1 GCA_029565915.1 Deltaproteobacteria bacterium | reverse complement strand
TGAGAGGCCGGTGTCCTGGGCCACTAGACGACGGGTTCTGGCCCCGTTAATCTAGGTTCGAATCCTAGTTCCCGAACTTGTTCTGGCCCCATCGTCTAGTGGCCCAGGACACCGGCCTCTCACGCCGGTAACAGGGGTTCGAATCCCCTTGGGGTCAAAGGCAGCTCAGTTTGCGGGCTGCCTTTTTTATTGCCCGTCAGGCACCCGGTCCGGCCGGCGAAGCTGGAATCCCAGATCGAATGCAGCACAGTTCATCTCCGTTGTCCCCTCGGGTACGCTGGTCACAATGGATTGCTGCACGGCAGGTGCCGAAACCAGGCCGGTCGCTGCCACCAGTTGTCCGATCATGACCATGTTGAACATCACGGCGGTGCCGAACGCATCCCTGACCATCCGCGAAGCGGGAACACCGATTCGTCGCACCTGATCCGGCACGCGCCGATCAGGGACAATCAGATCGCTCTCGTAAATCAGCACGCCACCTTCGCCCAGCTCATCAATGTAGCGATCATAGCCGGCCTGACTGAATGCCATGAAGATATCGGCACGGCGAACATACGGAAATGCAATGGGCACATCCGCCACCAGCACCTGTGCCGAACACGTGCTGCCCCGGGCCTCCGGACCGAACGACTGAATCATGGTGGACCAGCGATCTTCGTAGATGCTGACAGCACGACCCAGTACGAGTCCGCTCATGATAACCCCCTGCCCTCCCATGCCGCAGATCCGGATCGACGCATCCCTCATCGCACACCCTCGTACGGAACAAACCGCTCACCCAGCACTTCTGTCATGCGCCGCTCGTAGCACTCTTTGAAGGTCGCCCGGCGTACCTCGATGAAATCCCCCACGATCAGATCGGCGCCTTCTTCCAATGAGGTTCCGGCGGTACCTTCGCCGTTGCGGATCACCGACCGCTCCTTGAACTGCTCCATCATATTCAGCGGATTACCCAGTCGATTGCGCCGCATATACAGCGTCGGACAGGGGCTGAGCACCTCGATAAATGAAAATCCCCTGTGTTTCAGTGCCTTTTCCAGCGATCGGATGAGCTGACGCACGTGAAAGACCGTCCACCTTGACACAAACGTCGCACCACATGCCTCCATCAGGGCCGGCAGGTTGAACGTGTATTCAAAGTTTCCGTAGGGCGTGGTGCTGGCTTTCATGTTTTCCGGCGTGGTCGGTGTCACCTGCCCTCCGGTCATGCCGTAGGTGAAGTTGTTGACGCAGATGACCACCATGTCCACGTTGCGCCGCGCCGTATGAATCAGGTGGTTGCCTCCGATGGCCGTCAGATCGCCGTCGCCGGAATACACGACCACGCGGGAATCCGGCCTGGACAGAGCAAGCCCGGTGGCAAAACACAACGCGCGCCCGTGGGTGGTATGAAACGAATCCACATTCACGTAGCCAGCCACCCGCCCGGTACAACCGATGCCCGACACCACGTGAATCCGATCCTGCGGAATGCCCGATTTTTCCACTGCCCGCACAAAACAGTTGAGCGACACACCAACCCCGCAACCGGGACACCAGATATGGGGCATCCGTTCCTGACGCAACAGGGGACTCAGAAGGACCGGCTGGTTCATCGCAGCACCTCTCTGATCTTCTCCACAACGCAATCCGGCGCGATGACTCGGCCACCGGCGTTTCCCACCGCATGAACGGGAACGATTCCCCGCACGGCCCTCTCCACCTCCCTCACCATCTGGCCGAGATTCATTTCCAGCACAATGATATGGCGGGTGGACCGGGCAATGTTGCGGATGGCCTCATCGTCGAATGGCCACAGGGAAATCAAACGGACCTGTCCGGCGCGGATACCGGCGGCCCTCACCGCATCCACCGCATGACCGGCAATCTGGGCGCTGATGCCATAGGAAATGACCACCACGTCCGACCCTTCCACATGGCGGGACTCCATCATGGAAATCTCTTTTACGTGGTTGTTCACCTTGCCGCAGAGACGTCTGACCAGCGACTCCTGTGCGGCCGTCGTCATGTCCGGATATCCACGCTCATCGTGAGTCAGGCCGGTCATATGAATGCGGTGGCCGGCACCGGCGCGGGTCATCTCCGGCACATCGCCCTCAACCACCCGGAAGGGCGCGTAGTCCGAAGGAGACCGGGTCGATATCCGGCGTTCCACCACGTGAATGTCCTCCATCGAAGGAATCGTGACTTTCCCGTGCATGTGGCCGACGGTTTCGTCCATCATGAACAGCACCGGACAACGGTAAGTTTCGGCATAGTTGAAGCAGGTGATGATCAGATCGTGACATTCCTGAGGGGACGCGGGCGACAGGGCGATGATGCCATAGTCGCCATGGGAACCCCAGCGCGCCTGCATGACGTCCTGCTGGGCCGGAGCGGTCGGCAATCCGGTGGAAGGTCCCGCGCGCTGCACATTGACAAAGACCGATGGGGTCTCGGTCATGGCCGCGAAACCGATGTGCTCCATCATCAGCGAAAAACCGGGGCCGGAGGTGACGGTCATTCCCTTCACGCCCGCCCACACGGCGCCCTGAAAACAGATGGAGGCGGACAGCTCGTCTTCCATCTGCAGAAACATCCCGCCGATTTCGGGAAACCGCCGGCTCAGGTGCTCGACAATTTCTGTGGACGGGGTAATCGGATAGCCCGAAACAAACCGGCAGCCGGCCGCAATGGCCCCTTCCGCACAGGCCTCGTTGCCGTCCATGAAATGCTTACCGCTGCGCAGAACAGTTTCTCCTCGCAACATCACACATCCTCCCGGGGACGATTCCGCACTCCCCGGATGGCAAAATCCGGACAGTACATGCCGCACAGGTCGCACCCGTTGCACTTTTCGGGAAACCGGAGCACCGGCAGGTGGTAACCCGCGCGATTCATCCGATCGCTCATTTCCAGGGCACCGGTGGGGCAGAAGGCCTGACAGAAGGCGCACCCCTTGCAGCGCTCTTCGATGATCACGACATATCCTCTGAGGCGGGAACTGCCGCCGCCTGCGGTGTGATCAGCCATCTCTATCTCCTTGAATCAGGCTACAGGCATTCACACGATCCACGGCCACAATAGCGACGGAACCGGTTTTTTCAACGACTTTTCGGTTTATCGATCAATGAGTCAATTGCATCGATTGCCCGCGTCCGCGGCGCAGGAAATCGGGCAACCTTCGCAATAGATGCAGGTGTGATAGGCATTGAGCAGGGCCACACCGCCGGGATTTGCGGTTTCGCAGGCGGTGACGCAGGCGGTCCACGCATCGCCGGTCGTTCCGGTGCAGTCGCTGTTGCGGCAGGCGTCCAGGGCCGAGCAGTCCGTACTTGCCGTGCACGCGGCAACCTCGTCTTCGCAGGTGGTGTTCATGGCGCAACCCCAGCAGCCATCTGCCTGATCGTAGCAATCCACCGTGGCGCCGTCGCAGGATTCGCCATCGCAGTAGATGCCTTCCTGGGAGCCACAGGAAATCGCGCAGGCGTCGCAGTTGATGCAGTCTTCAAAAATTCCATACAGCGCCACGGCTTCCGCGGTGGCGGCGCTGGCGCAGCCCTGCTCGCAGGCCACCCAGGCATCGCCGGTCAACGGCGGGTCCTGCACACAGTTGTCGTTGCGGCACAGCTCATAGGCGGCGCAGTCCGCATCCTCGGAACAGGCCGTATACTGCGTGCCGCACAGGGTGGGATCCGCCTGGGCGCATCCGAAGCATTCCAAGTAGCAGTCCACCTCCGGACCATCGCAGGGGTTGGTGTCCGTGTCGGTGTCCGTGTCCGTGTCGGTATCCGTGTCCGTGTCGGTATCCGTGTCGGTATCCGTATCCGTGTCGGTATCCGTGTCGGTATCCGTGTCCGTGTCGGTATCCGTGTCCGTGTCTGAGTCCGTGTCGAGATCCGGGCCATCGCCGCTGCCGGGATTGCAGCCAAAGAAACCGGATGTGAGGGAAAATAGAACAGAAGCCAGCGTTACGCATCTCATGGGAACCTCCTAAGCAGAAAAGGTATAATAAGCAGGCCGGACAATTCCGCGCCTGAGACAATTATACGCCGGCTGCCCCGGACGGACAACAACGACATCAACTTGTGGGAATTTTTTCAGGAAGAAGAAGCCTGCAGTTGACTATTTGCACTTTCCGGCCGCGTCGGCGGCGCAGGAAATCGGGCAACCTTCGCAGTAGATGCAGGTGTGATAGGCGTTAAGCAGGGCTACGCCGGCGGCGTTTTCCGCTTCGCAGTTGGCCACGCAGGCCACCCAGGCGTCGCCGGTGAGGCCCGGGGTCACGCAGTCCTCGTTGCGGCAGGCGTCGAGACCGGTGCAGTCGGTGCTGGCATTGCAGGCCGCCACTTCGTCGGCACAGGTGGTGTTCATGGCGCAGCCCCAGCATTCGGTGTAGCAATCCGTGCCGTCACACACTTCATCGCCGCAGTAGATGCCTTCCTGGGAACCGCAGGAAAGCGAGCATGCATCACAATTGATGCAGTTTTCAAAAGCTTCATACAGCTCGACGCCCGTAGTAGTAGCGGCATTCCGGCAGCTCGTCTCGCAGGCGACCCACGCGTCTCCGGTCAGATTTTCGGCGACGCAGTTGTCGTTACGGCAGGTTTCATAGGCCGCACAATCGGCGTTTTCGGAGCAGGCGGTGTATTCGTCACCGCAGAGGGTGGGATCGCCCTGGGCGCAACCGAAGCACTCCGTGTAACAATCCACAGCGGCGCCATCACAGACGCTGCCGGGATCGCCATCGCTGTCGCTGTCCGCATCGGTATCGCTGTCCGCATCGGTATCGCTGTCCGAGTCGCTGTCGCTGTCCGAGTCGCTGTCGCTGTCCGAATCGCTGTCCGAGTCGCTGTCGCTGTCCGAATCGCTGTCGCTGTCCGAGTCGCTGTCGCTGTCCGAGTCGCCGTCGCTGTCCGAGTCGCTGTCGCCGTCGGAGTCCGCGTCCAGGCTCGGTGTGTCGCTCTCCGCGTTGCAGCCGATCACCGCAAACACCGCCAGAAGACCTGCCAGTAAGATAAAAAGTACGTTGGTTTTTTTCATGATGGATTCCCTCATTCTGTTGTTATGGATGAGAAAGCAGTTCGCCGCTCATCCGGATTCCACTTACAGTGAACATGCTACCACAGGGCAGCTCATTCTTCGCAACTGCAAACCCGAAAAGTACATATTTAGAATCAGAAACGTTCATGTCAGGTCAAGTGCTAAAATAATTCCCGCCAGGCAGCCCACAATGGCCATCTCCGGCGTGGTCAATTCCATCATACACCAGAATCCCGCCAACGGCAGAAAATTTTTCCTGTTTCCATTCATTACTCAATGTAACCCAGAGATCGCAGGGCTTCTCCTGCCTCTCCGGACATGGCCGCATCGTTATCCGGTCTGCCGGACGCAACGGACATCAGGCGTGCCCTCCGGCTCTGCAGCTGTTTCTCCACCGCGGAAAACGCCGGATGGTTTCCGTCGAGGCGATGCTGCTCCTCCGGGTCTTCCCGCAGATCGTACATGAAGGCCGAATTGCGGCGCAGATCGTGAATGATTTTATAACGTCCGTCATAGAACGCGCACTGCTGGCCGTTGAACAGGTTGAATTCCATATACGAAGGCCGATTCGAAGGCCGGGGATTGTCCAGCATCGCAAGAACGGAATGACCTTCCAGATGCGCGGGAGACGCGACACCGGCGATTTCGAGCATCGTCGGCAGTACGTCGATATGGGACACGTTTGCCGGAATCCGCCGTCCCGCATGCCACCGTCCGCCCGGCGCCCGCAGGATGAAAGGAACGCGGACAACTTCTTCCTCGTAGCGGTGGCCGTGTTCGAAGCTTCCGTGCTCGAAATGCTCTTCGCCGTGATCGGAGAGCACGACAATCCACGTATCTTCAAGACGGCCGGACTGTTTCATTACGGCCAGAAGCCGACCGATTTCGTCGTCCGCGAACCGGACTTCGCCGTTGTAGAGTCCCCTGATGAACGCCTTTTCCCGCTCGTCCGGATCGAGAGACCCATCCCGGGCCGCGCCATGGTCCACAAACGGTACGGCAATGCGAGGGGGACGGTCCTTCGCGAACATGGCGACATACTTCGCAGGAGGCCCGTACTGGATATGCGGATCAAAGTAATGCACCAGCAGAAAAAACGGATTGTCACCATTGTCTTTCAACCAGGCAACCGCTGCGTCCGTTGTGGCGTCTGCGGTGCGATAACGGGTCAAGCGGGCGATCCGGAAGTCGAAATGATCGAAACCGCGGGCAAAACCAAGCTCTTTTGTAACAAAGGCATTGTTTACCACGGCAGCCGTGCGCATGGTCCCGGACAGGAGTTCGGCCATGGTGGCCAGGTGTGTCCGGATACCGCCCACGGTTACGCCGTGAATATCGGCACCTTCACGGGAGCCGCGGGCCAGCATGCCACCGGCGCCGTGAACCGTGGGTGACACGCCGGTAAACAGGGTTCCGAACGAGGGAGCAGTCCACGGAGAAGCAGCATGGACGGACTCGAAGAGGACTCCTTCGGCGGCGATCCCATCGATGGACGGCGAAATGTCTTTGGGACCGCCGTAGCAGCCCAGCCGGTCGGCGCGCAGGGCATCCACCACGATGTACAGGATTTTCTGTCCCGCCGGTCGGGCCGAGTCCGCGCCGCTTTTCTGCGGATGGCGCACCGACTGCGCACTTCCTGATTCATTCGCGCCCGCTGAGCGATGTTCTGCCGGCGGATCGCCGCAGGAACATACCCACAGTGCCGCCATGAGCCACAGAACACGCACAGGCGCCTCGATCGCGCGGGGGATGGTCATTCGCCGATCTCGTCCCGCGGGGGAACTGCTGCCGCGGAGGCGGCGATGAACTCCCGGTTCAGCAGGGCGATGTGGTTGACGCTGATTTCCTTGGGACAGGCCGCCTCGCATTCGCCGTGATTGGTGCAGGCGCCGAAACCCGATTCTTCCATGGCGCGGACCATGGCCAGGGCCCGCCGGGCCTGTTCGGGGCGGCCCTGGGGCAGAGCGGCCAGGTGGGCGACTTTTGCAGCGACAAACAGCATGGCGGAGGCATTGGGACACGCCGCCACACAGGCCCCGCATCCGATGCAGGCGGCGGCGTCCATGGCCCCATCCGCTTTGTCCTTTGGCACGGGCAGCGCATTGCCGTCCGGTGCGGAACCGGCCCGGACCGTGATGAACCCGCCGGCGGCGATGATCGCGTCAAAGGCGCGTCGATCCACCACCAGATCGCAGATGACGGGAAACGCCCGGGAACGCCAGGGTTCAATGGAAATGGCGCTTCCATTCCGGAACGATCGCATGTGCAGCTGGCAGAGCGTGGTGCCTTTCTGATGGCCGTGGGCATACCCGTTCACCACCGCGCCGCACATGCCGCAGATCCCTTCCCGACAGTCGTGGTCGAAGGCAATCGGATCGCCGCCGGACCGGATCAGTCCTTCGTTCACCACATCGAGCATTTCGAGAAATGACGAATCCGGGCTGATGTCCTTCGCGTCGAGGTTTACCATCCGCCCCTTCGTCTGGGCGTCCGCCTGTCGCCACACCTTGAGTTTGAAATCCATTATTTATAGCTCCTTGCGCTGGGTGTGCAGTGCTCGAACACAAGTGGTTCCACATGACGCGCGGGCGACCCGCTTTCCACGTGTTCCCACACCGCCACATGCGCGAACCGTTCGTCATCGCGCAGCGCTTCACCGTCTTCCGTCTGGCTTTCCACCCGGAAATGCCCGCCGCAGGACTCCTCGCGCATCAGCGCATCCCGTACCATCAACTCTCCGAACTCCAGGAAGTCCGCCACCCGGCCTGCCCGCTCAAGGGTCTGGTTGAGCTGGGCACCGGTGCCGACCACCTTCACATTCTGCCAGAACTCGTCGCGGATCGCGGGAATCTTCTGCAGGGCGTGCGTCAGGCTCTCCTTTGTCCGCGCCATGCCGCAGTCATCCCACAACAGGCGTCCGAGCTCCCGGTGGAAATCGTCCGGCGTCCGGTTGCCTCCGATGGACAGCAGGCGTTCAATCCGTCCCGTCGCCTGCTGCACCGCCGACGTGAATGCCGGGTGTCCGGTGTCCATGGCGCTTCGACCGCTGCGGGACAGAAAATCGCCGATGGTATAGGGCAGGATGAAATAGCCATCCGCGAGTCCCTGCATCAGTGCGCTGGCCCCCAGACGGTTTGCGCCGTGGTCGGAGAAATTGCATTCGCCGATGGCATAACATCCATCGATGGTGGTCATCAGGTTGTAGTCAACCCAGAGCCCTCCCATGGTGTAGTGCACAGCGGGGAATATCCGCATGGGAACGCGATAAGGGTTTTCCGCGGTAATCTTTTCGTACATGTGAAAGAGGTTGCCGTAGCGTTCGCGGACACCGGCTTCACCAAGACGCGCCACTGCGTCGGCAAAATCAAGATAGACGCCAAGTCCGGACGGGCCCACACCACTGCCGGCATCGCACACCTGTTTGGCGGCGCGGGACGCCACATCCCGCGGCACCAGATTGCCAAACGAGGGATAGCGGCGCTCCAGATAATAATCCCGCTCATCTTCGGGGATTTCCGCGGGAGGACGCACATCGCCCTTCTCCCCGGGCACCCAGATTCGACCGTCGTTGCGCAGGGACTCACTCATGAGAGTGAGCTTGGACTGATGGTCGCCCGAAACGGGAATGCAGGTGGGATGAATCTGTGTGTAGCAGGGATTCGCAAACCCCGCGCCTTTCCGGTGGGCCCGCCAGGCGGCGGTCACGTTGCAGCCCTTCGCGTTGGTGGACAGGTAAAACACGTTGCCGTATCCCCCGGTGGCGAGCACGACCGCGTCCGCCCCGTGAGCGGCCACCTTTCCGGTGACCATGTCCCGCGTCACAATTCCCCGCGCACGGCCCTCTTCCACCACCAGCTCCAGCATCTCGCAACGGGGATGGAGTGTCACCCGCCCGTCGCGCACCTGCCGCATCAGCGCGGAATAGGCGCCGATGAGCAGTTGCTGGCCCGTCTGGCCCCTTGCGTAGAACGTACGGGACACCTGGGCGCCACCGAAGGACCGGTTGGCCAGCATTCCACCGTATTCTCTTGCAAAGGGAACCCCCTGCGCAACGCACTGATCGATGATGGCGGAGCTGACCTGGGCCAGCCGGTAGACATTGGATTCCCGTGCGCGATAGTCGCCGCCCTTTACGGTATCGTAGAAAAGCCGGAAAACACTGTCCCCGTCCCCGGTGTAATTCTTTGCTGCGTTGATTCCGCCCTGGGCCGCAATGGAGTGGGCACGGCGCGGACTGTCCTGATAAAAAAAGCAGTCAACGGCGTAGCCGAGTTCGGCGAGGGTGGCGGCGGCCGAGGCACCCGCCAGACCGGAGCCAACAACGAGAATCCGATACTTCCGCTTGTTTGCCGGGTTTACCAGCTTCAACTGGAACCGGCAGCGGTCCCATCGCTGCTCCAGCGGCCCGTCAGGTATCCGGGATTCGAGTTTCATCGCATTGCCTTTCTATGCCGGTGTCACAAATCCGGTGAGCACTGCCACCGGCAGGGAAATTCCCGCAAGCGCCACGAACGCCGCAAAAAGCACGGCAAACCAGCGCCGCCAGTGATTCCAACCCGGGTGATTGAGGCCGATGCTCTGCATCATGCTCCACAGGCCGTGATAGAGATGCAGGCCCACGAGCAGCATGGCCAGAATGTAGACGGCGGCGGCGGCCGGATCCATGAACCCGATCACGACACTATTGTAAACGTTGATGATGCCGTTGCTGTCCGCTGCAAATTGTCCCGCCGGATGGCAGTGCCCGGTGGTCAGGTGCAGCAGGTGCCAGATGACGAACAGCCCGATGATGGGCCCGCCGATCCACATGGTTCGCGCGGCGTAATCCGTGGCACGGTAGCGGATGGTTGCATACCGCCTGGGGCGCGCCTGCCAGTTCTGCACGGTCAACTGTACCGCGGTGACAATGTGCACGGCAGCCGACGCGGCCAGCAGGGCCCGGACGGCCCATTTCAGCGGCCCCAGCCCCTGCAGAAAGGCCGCATACCGGTTCAGCGCCTCCGGCCCGGCAAACAACTGCAGGTTGCCGAGGATGTGCACCACGATGAAGCCGAATACAATGACGCCGCTGGCGGCCATGACGACCTTCCTGCCCACCGAGGTCTTCAGAAATGTCCGAGTCGTTGACATGCGATTTTCTGCTCCCGTCCCATCCGGATGCGATGCCGGCGCCACGCGGAAATCCACGCGATGGGAACGGCCGATACAAGCCACATCCGGTTTTAAAGTTCAATGAATAACAGACAGATCAGCCACGGATCGGAGCGTATAAAATCGCCCGGACGAACCCCTCGAGATCCGCGGGAACATCGGCGATGAAATCGGGCTGCAACTGCGCCAGCTTCGCGCGATCCTGAAACCCCCAGCTGACGGCGATGACCGGAATCCGACAACGGCGGGACGCCTCAATGTCCCGCGCCTCGTCCCCCACGTACACCACCGTCCCCGGCCGCAGGGCGCGACGATGCATCAGGCTGCGCAGGGCACGGTGCTTGCCGAACAGGTTTGTGGCGCTGTGCACGAAATCGAACAGGTCGAGCACGCCGTTGGAACGCAGACAGTCCTGGACATTCTGCACGGAGTTTGACGTCACGACACCAATCTGCACCCCGCTCTCCCTCAGCCGTTCAATCACCGCCGCCATTCCATCGAACAACCGGATACCGGCGATCTGCCGGCTCATTTCGCGACGGGCCCGGGCAAGAATGATGGGCAGACGGGGAATCGGCAGCTCCAGATGGCGGAACAGTTCAGTAATGGACATCTTGCGCAGACGGGGAACCTCCGCCTCGGTCACCGTTCGAAAGCCGAATACCGGCGCCAGCAGATTGCTGGTGTTCATTGACACGAGCATCGAGTCGGCGAGGGTTCCATCAAAATCGAAAATCACGGTGCCGGGAACATCCATTGCGCGTCCTTTCCTCGTGTGTTTTTAGCCGGATTTCCGTCCCCGTCAAAGAAAAGATCGCGCCCCTGTTGCAGGGCAGCGGATCATGCCTACGTTCTGAAAAGAGCATCGCACAACCAGCGCCCGGCATCGACGGCGTCGCAAAAAAAAGGAGCGGACATGGGAACACAGATTTCTTTTACGCGGTACGAAAACGATCTGATTCGCGAATTCCGCAATCGCCTGAACGGAGCGGAATCGGTTGAAGACGTGCACCAGGTGTTTGACCTGGCCATACGGGAGCTGTTTCTCCGGGTATTCGGTGACCGGTTCCGGTGGCAACCCGACGACGTGAGCCTGAATGCCGATCAACAGGCATCGGTACAGATTCACGGGCGGTTGCTGCAGACCGAAGCGTTTGCCGACGCATGGCACAATTCCGATCTCTCCAGCATTGTGGATCGGCTGGCCCAGAGCGCCGGACACCGGGCCGTTCACCTTGAAAAGCGCCGCGAAAAGACTGCCCAGAAATTCCGCAGATAATGGATTTCCTCGTTCTGTCTCCTCCCGTCTGTCCACCTTCCGAACCGCCATCCGGGGCCTTCATGCTTGCCAGCGCCCTGCGGGGACACGGCTTTGATGCCGCGATGCTCGATCTGTCCCTCGCATTCTACAGCCGCCATTTCGACACGACCCCGCAACCCGGACCGGTGAATGCCGCCCTCGACTATCTGAAAAACGCAAAGGAAGGCTACGATCCGGAACGCCATCGAAATTGCGCCGGCATTCTTCACAACGATTTGAAGCGTTTCGAAACGATTTGCGCGAACTGGAAACTGACCGCCATGGATATCGCACCGCCGGTGCCGGTCCACCACCCTTCTGCTCTTGCACAGCAACTGATCCGGTCCGATCCATTTGCCGACCTGTGGGCCCGCTCTCTTCAACCGGTGCTGGAACAACGTCGACCGGGCCGCGTGGTCATCTCCCTCGCCTATCTGTCCCAACTGGCGGCCACCCTGTCCCTCGTGCGCTTTCTCGAACACGCCGGCATCCAACCGATCGTGGGTGGCTCACTTCCCCGCAGCCTGCACGCGACCGGCAGCGGACTCCAGGCCCTTGCCCGGGTGCTCCCCCATCTGGACCTCTCCAACGGCAGCACCCTCATCGCCGCCGCGGAACAGCCGGACTTTCTCCATCGCCTGCACTGGCCCGAACTCCTCTGCGACCGCGACTATCTCAGCGCGCAACCGGTTGTCCCACTGGCCCTCTCCACCGGTTGTTACTGGAAAAAATGCCGTTTCTGTCCCGATCGATCCATGCCGTTCCACGCCGTCCCCGACACCGCTGTCGACGAATTTCTTCGATCGATTCCAGAGCCCATCCGCAATGCCGTACCGATGATCCACCTGCTGGACTCCGCCATTCCACCTTCGTCACTGCGCGCGTTCTGCCCCATCGCCCGCCAGCATGGCGTCCGCTTCTACGGATTCGCCAGGCCCGAAAACGCATTCCTCAACGACCGGATGCTCCGCGATGCGGCGGACAGCGGGTGCCGGATGCTCCAGTTCGGCGTGGAGAGCGGCAGCGGTGAACTGCTGAACCGGTTCGACAAAGGAATCGATCCCGCCCGTTCTCAAAAAATTCTGGCGGCCGCGGCAATGGAAGGCATCCGCACATACGTGTACATGCTGTTCGGCCTGCCCGGCGAAACGGCCACCGATCGCGCTGCCACGCTGGCCCTGCTGCGGGACAACACTCCCTTTGTGGATTTCCTGAACCTCTCCATCTTCAACCTGCCCGTCACCAGCGACATCGACGAGCAGGCAGCAGCCATGCACATGGACATCAGCGGATACACGGCGGATGAGGACGCCATCTGCCTCTACCGACCGTTCCGCGTAAACGGCACGGACCACCGCCGCACCGCGAGGGATTTCATTCACAACGAGCTGTTGATGGAACCGGCCATCCGCCGCATTCACCGCCAGACTCCCCGATGGTTCCGGGCGGCCCACCTGTCGATGATGAATCTACCGGGGCGGCGCTGAAGAGGGTACTTACTGCAGTTTTTTCGCGTGGCAGGAAAAACAGCCAAAGCCCTGTCCAGTGGCTGGATCGAAGGGCGTTGCGTCGAGCAGGCGCGCCATGGCGGGAACCACTGTTTCCTTCATCCAGAGGGCCGCATTCCGTTCGTCCTCAACGTCGGATTCGAAGGGCATACGCTGTGGATCCAGGGGAGCCAGCGTGTTGGGCATGGCCCAGTTCACCGACGCCGCGTTGTCGCCATGACAGGATTTACATCCGAAATCCGGATGTGTCTGCGCGAACAGACCGCGCATTTCGGGCATCACGGTGTCCTTCATGTACTGCTGGCGCTCTCCAAAGGAAAGGTCTGCCCATGCAGCCGGTTGCACCACTGCGGTGCTGCCGGACTCACCGGATGCCTGATTGGCCGGGGCGCTGCCGCATCCACACAGCAACAGCGCGATCATCGATGCCCGGAAGGAAAGGCGTCCTGCGGCGATCATCGTCATCAATCCTTGTCGCCGGTAATTTCAGCTTCCAGGGAAGCAGCTTCCGCATCGGCGTTTTCTTCGTCAATCGCGTCTTCAGCGGCGAGCTGTTCCTCGGCCTTCACGGCATTCTCTTCCTCGGCAGTCAACCCGGCTGCGGGCGCGGGTTCTTCCACCACGACTGGAGCCGTCTCCCCACAGGCGGCGAACGCCACGGCCAGCACCGCCGCGGACAGGATGGTCATAATGTGTCGAATTGCGTTTTTCATGGTGTCCTCCCTATTCCGCCGCTTTCGCGGACAACCGCTGCACTGCCCGGTCATGGCGCTCGGTTTCCTTTGTTCGAAGTACGGTCACCCGCTCGGCCAGCTGGGCGTTCTGGTTCTCCGTCGCCACCGCGGCGAGGCGATCGAGACGGCTCATCCGGCGGATGTGCTTGCGCTGTTCCCGCGAAAGGGGATCAACTTTTTCCTTTGCTTTTTCAACCGCCTGCGTGTGCTCCGCCTTGCCGCGAAGCTCTGCCAGCCTGGCCTGCACCTTTTCCCGCCGTTCTGCCCGTCGCGCCGCGCGCTCGGCCTTCTTCTGTTCTTCGGTCTGCGCCGAAGAATCGCTGTCCGCGCTGCCCTCGGCGGCCGCCGCATCACCTTCCGCGTGACCTTTTCCAACTGCCAGGCCGCCCTCGTCCTTCCCTTTACCGAGCGCCAGGCCGCCCTCGTCCTTTCCCTGGCCCATGGCCATTCCCCGCGCTTCGGGCTTCCCGGCTTCCGCCGGACCCGCTGTCGTCCTCACCGGTGCCGCACCTTTCGCAGCCCCGTCCACCGGCTTCGCCCCTTTTTCCACCGTCGTCGCTTTTCCCGCCGTCTCCGGCTTCCCGGCTGCTCTCGCCTCCTGGGCGGAAGCGGACGATCCCACCAGCATGGCGGTCAGCATCGCCGTTCCAATCAGACCTCTTCCAACAAACTTCAACATATCATTCTCCTCTCTGTGGCATGCCGCAGCCGGCGGACCCACTGTGGATGTTGAATGCGCCCCACTATACTGCATTTTCCAGATTTGTCTTTTCATTCGCGACGGGCCGGACCATTGTGCCACCATGTATCCGGTTTTATTCACCATTCCCGGCATCGACCTGCCGATTCATGCCTATGGTGTCCTGCTGGGCATCGCTGTGGTCACCGGATGGCTGCTGGTCCGGAGGAGCGCCGCCACCGCCGGCATCTCCCGCGCCAGCATCGACCGGCTGGTCCTCATCGGCATTCTGGGCGGACTGCTCGGCGCGCGAGTGCTGCACATCGCCCTGGCTCCCCGCTTCTATTCCATCTCTGATCCGCTGTCGTTCCTGCTGCCCTCCCGGGGCGGCATGGTTGCCTATGGCGGCTTCCTGGGCGGCGCCGCTGCAGTTGCGCTGGCCTCACGGCGGATGTCGCTTGCGTTTCTTGCCGTCGCCGATCTCTTCATTCCATCCGTCGCTGCGGGACTGGGCATCACGCGCATCGGATGCCTGCTGTACGGATGCGACCACGGCGCACCGGTTCCCGCCTCGGCACCGGCATTTGTCCACCACCTGGGCATCCGCTTTCCCGACTGGCAACAGCGCTTTCCCTGGCTGCAGCATCACGTCGACAACGGCATCTCCTCCCTGCAGGGCGCTCCGGCCTATCTGCTCCACCTGCACGAAGGGCTGATTGCCCCGGGTGCAACCGAATCCCTTGCTGTCTACCCCACGCAGATCCTGTTCTCCCTCAACGGCTGGATCGCCTTTGCCCTGCTGGCGCTCCTGTCCAGACGCAAGAACCGCTTTACGGGGCAGCTGTTTCTCGCCTTCACCATGTACTACGGGGCTACCCGGGCGATCCTGGAATGCCTGCGCGGCGACGTCGATCGGGGAATGCTCGCCGGGCTGTCCGTTTCCCAGTGGATCGGAATCGGTACCGCGGTGGTTGCGGCCTGCTTCTATCGGCGATGGCGCCCCGGCCGGAATGCCGATTCACCTCACTCCAGCGCGTCGAGCTTGCGATAGATGGTGCGCGCCGCGATGCCCAGCAGCTGGGCCGCCCGCTTCTTGTCCCCGCCCGTGTGGCGAAGGGTTTCCCGGATGACCCGCAGCTCAATTTCGTCCAGCGGGGTGCCCACACTGATGGTGAGCTGGCCCTGATAGCGCTCCTCCTGCGCGATCTTCGCCGGCAGATCATCCACGTCGAGAACCGGTGCCCGGGCCAGCACCACGGCCCGCTCAATGACGTTTTCCAGTTCCCGCACATTGCCCGGCCAGTAATAGCCGGTCAATACCTCCATCGCAGCGCGGGTCATCCCGTCCACCTTCCGCCCGTTCAGCTCCGCGTAACGACGGATGAACGCATCCACCAGTACGGGCACATCGTCCATCCGCTGACGCAGCGGCGGCATGTCGATGACAATCACATTCAACCGGTAGAACAGGTCCTCGCGGAACGCCCCCTTCTCCACTTCCTTTTCCAGGTCCCGATTGGTCGCGGCGAGCACCCGCACGTCCAGCGGTCTGGCCGTTCCGCCCAGCGGTTCCACCACCCGCTCCTGCAGAATTCGCAGCAGCTTCACCTGTACGGGAGGACTCATCTCGGCCACTTCGTCGAGAAAAATGGTGCCACCGTCCGCCAGGGCAAATCGCCCGTCGCGACTCCTGACCGCGCCGGTGAAGGCGCCCTCTTCATAGCCGAACAGCTCGGCTTCGAGGATGGATTCGGGGAGGGCCGCGCAGTTCACCGCCACGAAGGGACGGTTTGCCCGGGCGCTGTTTTCGTGGATGTAGCGGGCAATCACTTCCTTGCCGGTTCCCGACTCGCCGGTAATGAGAATGGTGGCGACGGACGGGGCAGCCTGCGCCGCAGTTTCGAGGGTCCGCCGGAATACAGGGCTGTTGCCCACCACCGTCCGCCTTGCCACTGTCTGCAGTCGCTCCTTCAATGTGCGGTTCTCCATCACCAGCTGCCGCTTCTCCGCAGCCCGACGCACAGTCTTCACAATGGCGGCGCGCTTCACCGGCTTTTCGACAAAATCGTAGGCGCCTTTCTTGATGGCCTCCACCGCGAGTTCCACCGTGCCATAAGCGGTCATGAGGACCACCTGGCTGTCCGGCGACACCGTCGACAGATTTTCGAGCAGCGCGAGGCCGTCCATGCCCGGCATCCGCATGTCCGTCAGTACGACATCCACATTGTGTGCCCGGCAGGCGGCCACGGCGTCGGCGCCCGTCCGGGCGGCAAGGACCCGCATGTCCTCCCGGATAAACACCTTTTCCAGCGCGAGCAGGTTATTCTGGTCATCGTCTACAATCAGAATGGTCGTCTGTGACAAATCCATGGACCTCCGGGCCGTTGCATCAGGGCAACGCGCATGTGACATTCTGTCATGGGCCGGACAATCCGTCAAAAAGGAGCGCAGAATACCGGCATCTGCGGGACTATCCGCCGTTCATGAATGAAACGCCGACTGCAGAAACGTCACCAGTTCGGCTCCGCGACCCTGTCCGGCTGCGGAAATCGTCCGGGTCTCCCCGGTCCCCAGGGCAATGGTGAGGACAAGGGCATCATCGGGCCACAGGTCACTGAACCGATCACACCATTCCACGAGGCACACCCCGTCGCCACCGTAGTATTCCCACAGGCCGAGTTCATACAGGTCGTGCGGGCTGCCCAGCCGATAGAGATCCATGTGATACACGGGCATCCGTCCTCCCGGATATTCGTTGATGAGCGTAAACGTGGGGCTGGTGACCGGCGTGGATGCCGGCACGCCGATGGCCCGGGCAATGGCACCCGACAGGAAGGTCTTGCCGGCGCCCAGATCGCCGCAGAGCCCCACCACGTCCCCGGGGCGCAGCCCACCGGCCAGGGCGCGTCCGAACGTTTCCGTATCTGCCTCGCTTCGAATGGTGAACGGTGCCATCGTCATGATTGTCTCATAGCCCGGAAAACGGGCCGGAGACCAGAGGGGAATTCGCGTCCGCAGGCAACGAAACTTTCCCTGTTGCGAAAGAACTGCGGTTTCAATAGGTTCGTAACCACACGGAATCAGCGCAACGGTTCCCAGCAACAGCAGAACCGGGATTGAAGACCATGGGAAGCGGAACAGAACGCATCTCGCAGATCGAAACGCTGCACCGCGAGTACGCCGGTGTGATTTACGATCTGTGCCTGCGCATCCTGCGGGATCGCATTGCGGCGGAGGATGCCGTGCAGGAAACCTTTCTGTCCGCGTTCCGGGCAATGGATTCGTTCACGTACGGCGACAGCCATCTTCCCTGGCTCTACCGCATCGGAACGAACGTGTGCCTGAAGATGTTGCGGACCGCGTCCAGAAAAGGCGCCGTCCCCGATGAACACATTGAAAAATATGGTTCATTGAAACCGGATCCGGCCCGCGCCATGCACGCACGCCGCGTCCTCGAGCAACTGTCCCGGCAACTCGACGACCGCAGCATGCAGATTCTCCTGGCGCACTTCGGAGGCGGCATGAGCCAGGAAGAAGTGGCGCAATCGCTGGGCATTTCGCGACGGGCCGTCGTGAAGCGGCTGACCCGCCTGCGGGCGATTGCACAGGAACTGGAGGATGCTGACCATGAGTGACAACTGTCCATCGCGATTCACCCTCGTCCGGTTTCACAAGGACCGGGTAACGGATCCGGAAAAGAAACAGATTGCATCCCACCTGCTGGCCTGCCCCGCCTGCCCTGCCGTACTGCGGAACATCTGCGACAACGAAGCCGCTTATGAAGCGGGCATGCCGGGCCACAACGAACGCCTCCGCGCGGCGCTCGAACGCGAACCGGCACGGGTGGGCATCCGCAGGCACGTGGCGATCACCATCTCAGCGCTGGCCGCGGTGGCCCTGCTGGCCCTCGGCGCCGGTCTGTACCGCTGGACGCAGCGCAACGACGTTGCGGACGTCGCCTTCAAGGGCAATCTCGCCGTGAAGGTCACCATCCGCCGGGGTGATGGCGTCTTCGAACTCACCGATGGCAAGGCAGCCCCTTCCGACGCCATGCGGTTCACGATCACCACTGCGGCACCGGGCTACCTGCGGGTGCTGCTGATCGACGGGGCGGGCGGCGTGATGGTGCTCTACCCCGATCCGGCCGACGGGGGCGACTGGCTGTTCCTCGACGGTCCGGGGGAACACCTGCTGCCCGGGAGCATCGTCCTGGACAGCGCCCGCAGCGACTATCGTCTCCTCGTCGCCCTGGCAAAGAGAGAGCAGCATCTGGACAACTCCGCGATCCTTCGCGCGGCGGACACCGGCACCGCCCTGCCGGACGACACGATGATTGAAGTGGTTTCCTTTACAACGAGTCCATGACGCGGATCCTTCCCATCTGCCTCTGCGCCTTTCTGCTGGCGCCTGTCACCTCCCTGGCGGATCCGGATCGCTTTGCCGTCATCATCGGCAACAACACGGGCCTCGCCGATTCCGAACCACTCCGCTACGCGGTGCGGGATGCCCGCAAAATGCACGACCTGCTCATCGGTCAGGGCGGATTCGACGCGCCCAATACAATCCTTCTGGTGGACCAGCCCGCCGATGCGGTGTGGCAGGCGCTGAAACAGATCGAACAGGCAGCCCGCCGCCGCAGTGAAAAAACCGGCAGCAACACCATGCTGCTCCTGTACTTCTCCGGCCACGCGGAAGGCGCATTTCTCGAACTGGCCGGAACGACCATTCCCTTTTCCCGACTGCGGCGGTTTCTGGTGGACTCAAAGGTCCCCGTCCGTCTGGCGTTCATCGATTCGTGCCACAGCGGCGCCCTGATTTCCACGCGGGGCGCTTCCCGCGGCAGAAACTTTGACATCCGCGTCAATGACGCCGTGGCCTCCCGCGGATATGCCATTATCACCTCCAGCGCGGGCAATGAGCTGAGCCAGGAATCCCGCGAGCTGCGCGGCGCCTTCTTTACCCATCACCTCACCTCCGCCCTGCGCGGACAGGGGGACGCCAACGGGGACGGCCTCATCACACTGCAGGAGGCCTACCGCTACGCCTATGCCCGCACCCTGTCCTTCACAACGGAAAACGTGGGCATCAGCCAGCACCCCATGTACGACTTCGAATTGAAGGGACGGGGCGAAATCGTGCTGACGAGGCTGAAGACATCCATGGCGCGCATCGAGGTTCCCTTTCTGGAGTCCGGACGCCTCCTGCTGCAGGACGGTGCCGGGGAAACCATCCTCGCGGAAGCGGAGCTGGTCCGGGGCGAAAGTACCTGGTTCAGCGTCCCACCGGGCGACTACCGGCTGTTCATCGTCAAGGGCAACGGCGCCGTTCGACTTGCGGAGTTCGCTGTGGAGAGCGGCACGACGACGCTGCGCGCGGACGATTTCGCCAGCGTGGCCCTTGAAGAATCCATCGCCCGGGGCGGATTGTTCCGCCTCAGTGAACAACGTTGGTCCCACCGACTGGGCGCGGGAGGCCTGTGGCGCAGCGGCCCGCTGAACGGCATGATGGCCTCCTTCGGCGGTGTCCTGCATTACCGGTTGCGCCACCGCAGCGGCATCGAACCGCAACTCCGACTGACGACCGCCATGGCAAAGGACGCGGGACTGTCCACCGGATATCGGGACCTCGGCGCATCCCTTGGCACCGGCCACGCATGGAAGGCGGGCGGCCTGTACCTGCGGGCGTATTTCCTCCTCGGCTACGAGCACATGTTCCAGTCCCCCCGCTACGGACATCTGCGGCACACATCGTCGTTCGCCTGGTCGGGAAACGCAGGCGTCGAACTGCCGGTCGGCGCATTCTACTTCGCCCTGGATGCGGGAGCCGGCGGGAGGATGTTTCAGGTAACTGACAAAGGGTGGGTCCATCGAATCGATTTTGCCGGAATGCTCAGCGCCGGCTGGAGATGGGAGACGCGATGAGCCGCATCGTTTTCCCACTGCTGTTCGTCCTCTGCACCGCCTGTGGACCGGGGCTCGAGGAAGGCCCGCTCCTGCCGGCACCCACCCTGTCCAACGACACGGCTGAACCCGGGACCACGGACACGGGCGACCCGCTGGACACAACGGACACGGAAGACACGGACACGGTGATTCATGTCTGTCCATCCACCCTGTCCACGGGATGCAGCGACGACGATTTTTATGAAGTACAGAATTATGCGCTGCGGGCCGAGTGGTTCGAGCCGCCGGTCCGATTTCTCGACATGGGCATCAACACGATTCTGGCCACGAGGACCGTGGACGGGGATGACGATCCCCTGGTCATCGTCTGGGACTTTGACGAATCGGGATTTACAAGGGACGCGCTGGACTATGCCACCCTCGCCACACTGCCGCAGAACGCGGAAGCCCGCCGCCCCGTTGCCGTGGTGGCCGCCCACGAACCCATCCTGAACACGGGCTATCGAAAGCTGGCGTTCTTTGCCGACGACAGCGGTTACGAAATGTTCGGCGTGCCCGATTCGGCCCCCGGCAATGCCACCCTCCAGCCCGTAAGCGGAACCCGGCTGACCGTGGCCGCCAACCTGCACCGGGCCGTCTGGCTGCAACAGAAATCCCTCGTGTCTGATGATCGACTCCTCCGCCTCTGCCTGTTCGGCGACGGCCTCTACTGCTTCGATGGCACCGGCTGGGAGACCGTACTCGAAAACCCGGGCGCGACCATCCGGGGACTGGGCATCGCCCTGCGCAACGACGTGCCGGTGTTTCTCCTGGTCGGAGACGACGGACTCATCCTGCTGGGCGACGAATCCGGATGGGACGACACCATGAGCCGCAGGACGCCGGCCGATCTCCTCGCTGTCAGCGTGCACAGGGATGGCGGCCGCTTCACCGCCGTGGGCGAGCAGGGCACATTCGTCCACGCATCCATCGACGGGGTCGATTTCATCGAATGCGCCATCGGCACGGAAACGGTTCTGGCGATCAATTACTTTGCCCAGTCCTATGCGCACTTCAACGCCCTTTCGGCCACTGGAGAGGTGTTTGCCGCGTCCATCCGCCCGGACGAGGACGGCTATGCCTGCCGCATTGCGGAGCTTCCAGGCACGCCTCTGGCCGCGCTGCCCGTGGGGGACACCTACTTCGTTCTGACCACTTCACACCTGTACGGGGGCATGATCCGGGTCATCGCCATCGAATAGGGACACCAGCCGGAAAATCCGCTACTTCTTCGCTTCCGTGGTATTCCAGACGTCCACGAGAACGGCCAGTTCTTCGAGGGAGTTGGAAATCTGGGCGGTGCTCTGCTCCATCTGATGGGAGATATCCTGATTCTCGGCGGCGCTGGCGTTGATTTCGTCCATGGCGGTGGCGATCTGGGAGAGCCCCATGGCCTGCTGGCTGACGGCCGAGTCAATTTCGGCGGCCACCATGGAGGCCTCCTGGATGGCCTCGCTCAGATCGTTGACGATGGCGCCGGTGCTGGCGATCTGGGACACGCCCTGGACGGTGCGCTCTTCGCCGTCCCTGGCCATGCGGACCATGTTTTCGATGGCCTGCCGGATGGACGTCAGTGTGTGGGTAATCTGCTCCGTCGCTTCCTTGGACTGTCCGGCCAGGTTCTTCACTTCCTGCGCCACGACGGCAAACCCGGCACCGAATTCCCCGGCTTTGGCCGCTTCGATGGACGCGTTCACCGCCAGAATTTTGGACTGTTCGGAAATGGCATTCACCGAGTTGATGATGTTGCCGATTTCCTCCACGTTGGACAGCAGCGCGCGGCTGTGCCGGGAAATGTTGCCGGAGTCCTCCTTGATGCGGATGATGATGCTGCTCGCCGCGTCCACCGCATCCCGGCCCCGGTTGGAGGCCTCCGCGCTCCGCTCCGCCGCATCCACGACGCGCTTCACGGCGCCGGCCACGTTCTTTCCGGTCTTTTCCATTTCCTCCACGGTGGTGGCGGTTTCGGAGACGGCGGCGGCCTGCTCCGCGGCAGAACCGGCCATGTGACTCATGGCCCTGGACACATCTCTGGAAACGGACGACACGTTCTGGGTCAGCTCCTTGATGAGCGTCACCTGTTCGTTGATGGCCCGGGACATGTCGCGGATGGACGCGGATAAAATGGCGGTTTCGGCCACCTCCGACTTGTCGATATCAATGGTCTGCGACAGATCCCCTGCCGCAATTTTGGACGCCGTGTCGGCCAGAGTCTTGATGGGGCGCACGGCGCGGTTTCCGACGACAAACACGGCGACGAGCTGGATGACCATGAAACAGATCAGCAGCAGCGTCATGCCCACCGAGAAGCGGGCCTGAAACTCGTTGTACTTCTTCATGGATTCCACATAGACGAGATATCCTTCCACCTGATCTTCCACCATCACCGGCGCACCGCTGAACACGTAATCGTTCATGATCAGGCTGCGGGATTCCCTGAAATCCTTCACGGTCGACAGAAACCGGGTGACATTCAGTTCTTCCCGGGATTTCTGTGCAATCATCATGAAATGACTGTCCTTCAGCAACCGGGCATCGGCCGCAGAATCCTTCTTTGCGAACACCGCCATTCCCACGATGACCGGGCTCTCCTGCAACACCGCGGAGATGTTCCTTTCGAGGGTGCCGTCCGCATTCCCCTCCGACGCCATCACTTTTGCTGTGATGATGTCGTAGTTCCATCGACTGGCATACACGAGGGCGCTGGACTCGGCACCCCGCTGGACGGAATCCGTGGTGATCCGGTCTGCCCCCGGCTGGAAGTAGGCGAAGAAGAAGACAAAAACGATGGCGGACATTCCGATGACGGAGACCGCAATGAACATGGTCAGTTTCTGGGCGAGGGTCAGTCTGCGTTCCATCCGGTTCTCTCCTGCTGTCTGCAAAATCCGTCTGTCCGGGGAAGTTTAGCAGATATGATTACACATGCACGCCGATTTTCCCCTGCCCCTTACCGCCGGGTGGGAAGATGATCCGCAATTCCGCCGATTGCCTTGCTGAACGATGGAAAATTCCATGAATTTTTCAACAATCTGTGAGAGGTTCATTTGACGGACAGCCGTTGTTCGCGAATATTTGTCAATTGAATCGCAGGAGAAACACTGCCCATGACAAACCGGATTCTCATCGTCGACGACACCGAAACCATGCGACTCACCCAGCAGATGATGCTCAAGGATGAGGATTGTGAAATCGAGATGGCGACCAACGGTCTGGATGCCCTTGAAAAAATCAAGGCCAACCGTCCCGACCTGGTGCTCATGGACATCATGATGCCCGAGATGGATGGCATCGAATGCTGTCGCCGCATCAAGGGCAGCCCCGAATGGAGCGACATCAAGGTGGTGATGGTGACCACACGCAGCGAATACGCACGGGTCAAGGAGGCCTTTGCGGCGGGCTGCGACGACTACATCAACAAACCGGTGGACAAGCAGGAACTGCTCACAAAGGTCAACGACCTGTTGAAATTCGTCAGCCTGCGAAAACTGCTGCAGAACTGACCATGGCCGGGGACGACGCAACCATGGCGGCGGATGCCTCACAAAAAGAAGACGCCCTCACCCGCAGCGTCCGGGAAATCCGCTCACTGGAAGACCAGTTAATCGCCCTCAAGCAGCGGCTGCTCATGGACTCCGCCGGCGGCGGCACCGCACTGTCGTCAGACCTGTCGTTTCTTCTGTTGCGCACGGGTGGACAACCGCTGGCTGCGCCGCTGCTGCACGTGGAGGAAGTGGTCGAGATGCCCGAGCTGATTCCGTTGCCGCGACCCGTGCCCGCCATTGCCGGGCTGGTGAACTACCACGCGGAAATCATCGCCGTCATTCGACTCGACGAGCTGACCGGTGCGCCGGATGTCCTGCCCGCCATCTCACAGGTGCTGGTGGTGTGCCGCGCGGAGGGACGACTCTTTGCCCTGAAGGCCGATGAAGCCCTGGAAGTGGTCACGGTCCGACCGGAAGACATCACCATGACCGACCGGGTGCTGCCCGGCATTCTGCGAACCAGCGGCATGCTGCGGATGGACAGCACCCGCACCGCCCTCATCATCGACCCCGTCTGGATATCCGCGGGCCTCCACCTCGGCGCTGCCCTGCAGGCGGATGCCGCAACGCCGCAACCTTGACGGTCGGACCATGAAACATGCGTCCACCTCACCGATCCTGCATCCCGAAGCACTGACGGAATTCCTCCGCATCATGGAAGAGCGAACCGGCCTTTGCCTGTCGCCCCGCAAGGATCAGGAAATCGCCTTCCGCATCGGCGACGAAATCACCCGGGCGGGAGGTGCGGATATTTTTGTCCGGCGGATTGCATCGTCCGACAGTTTCCGGCAGCTCATCCTCAACCGGCTCACCATCGGCGAAAGCTACTTTTTCCGGAACCACCCCCACTTCGCCGCCCTGACGGAACGAATTCTTCCCGACCTGATCGCCCGGCGGGCGGACAGCCGCACCCTGCGATGCTGGAGCGCCGGATGCGCCACCGGAGAAGAGCCCTACTCACTGGCCATTCTGTTCGACCGGGAATTTCCGTCCCTGCGGGACTGGAACGTACAAATCGTCGCGTCCGACATCAATACGGATTATCTCGACAAGGCGAAGGCCGCCCGATGGGGCAGCTGGTCTTTCCGCGGCGTGGAAAAAGACATCATGGAACGCTATTTTTCCAACGCGGGCCGCAACGAGTACACCCTGCGCGAAGACATCCGCAACCGGGTGTCATTCCGGCACTTCAATCTCTCCACGATTCCCGCGGACATCCCGGCGGAGTTCCGCGACATGGATCTGATCCTGTGCCGCAACGTGCTGATCTATTTTACCCACGCCCTGTCGGCGCAAATCTGCCGGGGGTTCGCCATGGCCCTGCGCGACGGCGGCTATCTGATGCTCGGCCATTCCGAGTCGTTTCCCCAGCACGAAAAAATGGAAACGATTTACTCCCATGCCACGTACTATTACCACCGGGATGACCGGATGGCCGAACGGACCGCATCGGCGCACCTGCTGTCGCTCATCCCCGGCATCGGCGAGTTTCCGACCCTTCGACCGCTTACGAAGTTTCCGTCGGTGCCGCCGCCCCGTCGGGGGCGCACCTCCGCTGGACCGGCTGCACCTGCCCGTTCGGCCATTTCTCCCCCTCCACCGCCGCCTTCCTGGAAGACCGATCTGGATGACGAGCTGGCCCTGGTGCGGGACCTCATCATCGACAGTGATATCGAACGGGCGCAGGCACTGCTCGTTCCCCTGCGACAACAGAAGGGACGCCTCGATTACCGGGTCTTCTTTCTCGCCGCCCTCCTCGAAGACCAGCGCAACGACACGGAGGAAGCTCTGCGTTTCCTGAAACAGGCCATCTTTCTCAACAAGGATTTTGTCATCGGACACTACTACCAGGCGGTCATCTGCGAGCGCACCGGCGATACCCTCACCGCGCGGCGGGCTTACCAGAACACCTGCGCTCTTGCCAACCGCCTGCTTCCGTCGTTGGAGCTTCCCGAAGGAGGAGGCATCACGTCGGGCCGGCTGGCGGAAATCGCTGCGGAGCGGCTGAAGGAACTGGAGTTGTAGCATGGACGACAAGTTGAAGGAGATCGAAAACACGGTGCTGAAGGAACGCGCCCTGCGCCTCGCGGAGCCCATCCGCGAAGAAGGGGATCGCAGCGAAACGACTAACGTACTCGTCTTCCGCGCCATCGGCACGCGCTATGCGGTGAACCTTTCCTGCGTGGATGCGGTCCTGCGCATCTTCGACATCATGCCCGTGCCCGGCACGCCGCGGCATATTCCCGGGGTCATCCGCCGCCGGGGCGCCACCACAGCCCTGGTCAGCCTGCGCTTTTTCTTCTTTCCGCAGACCGAGGGCCTCATCGACGAAGATCTCGCAGTGGTCGTCACCGCCCGCCGCAAAACCTTCGCCCTGCAGGTGGAAGACGTGGAAGGCGTGCAGCCACTGATCAAATCCCAACTGCGTCCAGTACCGGATAACTACGTGCGGGCCGTCGCGCCCTACCTGATGGGCGTAACGCCCGATGGCATGGCCCTGCTGGACATGGACCGGATCGTGTCGTCCGAAGGCTTCGGTACCACCCGGATCGAGGGACAGCCATGAGCGCCAACAACGACCTCACCCCGCAGCAGATGGCTCAGCTCTCCGAAGTCTTCCGCTCCGAAGCGGTGGAACACATCAAGGGCATCGCGGAAGTGCTGTTTTCCGTGGAAGACCGCAGCATCGAAAACATGGAGGACGGACTCAACCGGGCATTCCGGGATGCCCACAGCCTGAAGGGTTCTGCGGGTACACTGGGTTTCAATCGCGTCGCTGTGCTGGCCCATCGTTTCGAGGACGCCCTCGGCAGCGTACGTGCCCATCGCATCGAACTTGGTCGCAAGCAGCTCGAAGCGCTCCTGCAGGCTCTGGAGGCCATCCGACAGGCCGTATTCAACAGCACCCCCGACGACAGCCAGCTCTCGGATCGGGAGCATGCGGTGGCAGCAGGCCTCAACGCCGCATTTTCGCTGCCGGATGGCCTGCAGGTGCCCGCCGCCCGGGAAACGGCAGAAGCGGCACCATCCCCGAAAGTCCCCCCGCCTTCCCCGAAGATTCAGGACCGGGCACCCGCATCCCATCGCGGCGACAAGCAGGAGCTGGTGCGCGTCTCCGAAAAGCGCATCGACCAGGTCATCACCCAGTTCGGCGAGCTGTTTGAAACGAGCCTCCAGATTGAATCCCTCGGCCACGATCTCAACACTAACCTGCACGAGGCCGATCGCCTCAGTGCGGGACTGTCCACTCTGCTCGACCGGCTCGATGGAACCCCATTTGAAGCAGAAGCCATGGAGTTGCTGGACATGGCCCGCAACCTGTCCATTCTCGCCAAATCCGCCGCCGCCAAGTTCGACGTCAATCATCGGGAACTCACCAAGCACATTGCCAGGTCCCAGGAAGCCCTGCGGGAGCTGCGCATCGCCCCCATTTCCAGCCTTCATTTGACCTTGCGCAATCAGGTGCGGGAAACCGCCGGCACCACCGGCAAGCAGGTTGTCCTGCAGATGACGGGTGGCGAATACGCCATCGACCGGGCTATCCTCGACGCCATCGAAAAGCCGATGATCCACCTCATCCGGAATGCCATCGACCACGGCATCGAATCGCCAAAGGAGCGCGCGGCCGCCGGCAAACCGCCCACCGGAGAGCTGCGGATCGACGCCCACCACATGGGCGACGCCGTTTCCCTCACCATTTCCGATGACGGACGGGGCATCGACGTAGACCGCGTACGCGCATCCCTCGTCACCAACTACGGCGTGGAACAGGCCCGGGCAAACGAACTCACCACCGAACAGCTGTTCGACTATCTCTTTGAACCCGGCTTCACCACCAGCGCGGAAATTTCACAGATTTCAGGCCGCGGCGTGGGTCTCGACGTGGTCAAATACACCATTGAACACCTGGGCGGCGAAGTGAGCATGCAGAGCACCGTCGGCAGTGGCACGACCATTTTGCTGCGGCTGCCCCTCACCATGTCGTCGGTCAAATGCCTGCTCTTCGAGTCCGCCCGACAGACCATGGCCGTTCCTGCCTCAAACGTATCCCGGGTCATGGTGATCCCCGCAGGCGCCATTCGCACGGTGGGCGGCGGCGATATCATCGATGTGGGCGACGAGCAGGTACCGCTGACCACCTTTGAAGAAGTTCTCGGCCTTGCCGGCGAAGAAGGCGTCGATCACCAGAAAACAAAATTTGCCGCGGTGATTCGCTTTGGCGATCGCCGCTATGCGTTCGGCTTCGACGTGATTCACGAATACACCCAGCTCGTGGTGAAACCCCTGGGCGACCTGCTCGAGCGGGTGCCCAACGTGTCGGGTCTCGCTCTGCTGGGCACTGGTCGCCTCTGCCTCATCCTCAATCCGGGCGATCTGATCCGCTCCGCCACCGGCACCATCGCCGCCTCCTCCAGCATGGCCGCCATCCACGCGACCCGCCGGGCGTCCACCATCCTCGTGGTAGACGACTCCATTGCCATCCGCACCATGCAGCAGACCCTTCTGGAATCGGAGGGCTTCAAAGTGCTCACCGCCGCCGACGGGCTGAAGGCCCTGCAGATGCTGGGCAACCATCAAGTCGATCTGGTCCTGTCCGACGTGCAGATGCCCAACATGGACGGGTTCGAACTCACCCGTGCCATCAAATCCCGCGATCGGACGAAAAAGCTGCCGGTGGTGCTGATTACGTCCCTGGGTTCGGAGGACGATATCGCGGCGGGACTGCAGGCCGGCGCGGACGCGCACATCGTGAAGAAGGAACTGACCCGATCGGAACTACTGAAAACCATCAACCAGCTGTTGTAGAAGGGAGTGCCTCACATGATCCGACTGCTCATCGCCGAAGACTCCACCACCGTGCAGCGGGTGCTCACCAATCTGCTCGAAAACGAGAAGAACATCGACATCGTCGGCATTGCCAACGACGGCGAAGAAGCGGTGGAGATGTGCACCCGGCTGCAACCGGATCTCGTGACCATGGACATCTTCATGCCCAAAATGAACGGACTGGAAGCCACCCGCCGAATCATGGAGCGCTGTCCCACACCCATCGTCATCATCAGCTCCATGGTTGGCTCAAGGGATGCGAGTTTTTCCTTCGAGGCCATGCGCGCCGGCGCCATCGAAGTCATCGAAAAGCCCACGGGCATTCTCTCGGGGAAGTATCAGGAAATCAAACGGAGCCTCATCGCGATTATCGAAAAGTCGGTGGAGACGCGTCCTGGCGCCCAGCTCTCCTGGCTCCCTTCGTCGCCGGCGGGCTCACCCCTTGCCGAGGAACGGGTGTCGCAGACCGGTCCCCTCATCAGCCTGTCCGCCATTCGACCCGAAGTCATCTGCATCGGCGGCTCCACAGGCGCGCCGACGGTCATCGTGGAAATCCTGCGGCGACTGCCCGGTGACTACCCGGTGCCCATCCTGCTCGCCCAGCACATCACGCGGGGATTTGCACCGCGCATGGCCGAGTGGCTGGATGCGTCCATGGAATTATCCGTGAAGATGGCTTCTCCGGGCGCGGCGCTCACGGCCGGGCAGGCGCTCATGTGTCCCGATGACCAGCTGCTGCGCATTTCCCCGTCCAGGCGGGTGGTCCTGTCGGAGGCGGATTCGCCCACGCTGCACATTCCGAACATCGACATGCTGTTTGCATCCGCGGCGGCCGTGTTCCGCGACCGGGCCATGGGAATCATCCTCTCGGGCATGGGCCGGGATGGCGCGGAAGGCATCGGCACCATTCACGAGTGCGGCGGACTGACCATTGGACAGAACGAAGAAACCAGCGTGGTCTACGGCATGAACCGGGTGGCCGGGGAACATGGTTTCATCGATCTGGTGCTGCCGCCGTGGGAAATCGCCGATACCCTGATGACCATTGCCGGAAACTTCTGACCTTCGTCAAATCCCTTTTCAATACCGGGGTCGGCACTGATGAACTACACCAGCGTAAGGGCGTCGTCGAGGGCGGCGATGATGTCGTCGATGTGCTCGAGGCCGATGGAGAGGCGGACGAGATCCGGTGTGAGGCCGCCCGCCGCCATCTGCTCCTGCGTCAGCTGGGAGTGGGACGTGCTCGCCGGATGCAGGATGAGGCTCTTCGCATCGCCGACATTCGCCAGGTGAGAAAAGAGCCGGATGTTGTCGATCAGTTTCACCGCAGCCTTTGCGCCTCCCCGGATGCCGAATACCACCATGCCGCCCGACCCGTTCTTCAGGTATTTCTGCGCCAGAAAAAAGGAGGGGTCACCGGCGAGTCCCGGATGCCTCACCCACGCCACCTTGGGATGCTTTTCCAGAAACTCCGCGACCTTCCGCGCATTTTCGCTGTGCCTCGCCATCCGCAGGGGCAGCGTTTCGAGGCCCTGCAAAAAGACCCACGCATTGTCCGGCGACAGGGCCGCACCCAGGTTCCGCAGAGGAACGGTCCGCACGCGCAGGGCAAACGCAATGGGCGCCAGGGCTTCGGGAAGGTCATGGGCCCAGCGCAGCCCGTGGTAATTCGGGTCGGGTTCGTTGAACAGGGGATGCCCGGAGGCCTTCCAGTCGAATTTCCCTGAATCCACGATGATGCCGCCGATGGCCGTGCCGTGCCCGCCGATCCATTTGGTGAGCGACTGCACCACGATATCGGCCCCGTGGGCAATGGTCTGCAGCAGGAAAGGGGTGGTGAAGGTACCGTCCACGATCAACGGCAGGCCGTGCCGGTGGGCGACCTCCGCCACCGCACCGATGTCGGTTACATCCAGCACCGGATTGCCGATGGTCTCCACGAACAGGGCCCGGGTCCTTGGCGTGATGGCCGCTTCAAACTCCGCCGGGTTCTTTCCGTTGACAAATTTCACCTTGATGCCGAGCGTCGGCAGAATGGAATCGAACTGGGTAAAAGTGCCGCCATACAGGTTGGACGCGGAAACGATTTCGTCACCGGCCTGCGCCAGGGTGATGATGGCGTAAAAAATCGCCGATGTGCCGGAGGCCACTGCCACCGCCGCTGCGCCCCTTTCGAGCTGCGCCACCCGCTGTTCGAGCACGTCCGTTGTGGGATTCATGAGCCGCGTGTAAATGTTGCCCGGCTCTTTCAGCGCAAAAAGATTGGCCGCGTGTTCCGTGCTGCGGAACACAAATGACGAAGTCCGGTAAACGGGCACGCCCCTGGACAGGGTTGTCGGATCGGGAATCTGCCCCGCGTGCAGGGCCAGCGTGTCAAAGTGATAATTTCTGTCAGTCATGGTGGATGTCCTTGTCTTTCAATTTGCCTATTGCAGATGCTCGAACAGGGCCGTGCTCAGATAGCGCTCTCCCGAATCGGGCAGCACGACCACGATGAGCTTGCCTTCATTTTCATCCCGACGGGCGGCCCGGATTGCCGCCGCCATGGCCGCTCCGCCCGAGATGCCCGTGGTGATTCCCTCTTCCGTGTGCAGGCGCCTCGAAAACTCGAAGGCCTCTTCGTTGCTCACGGTGAACACGTCGTCCACGAGGGAGAGATCGAGCACGTCCGGTTTGAAGCCGGCGCCGATGCCCTGAATTTTATGAGGTGCGGGCTTTGGATCGTCTCCCGCCCGGAGGGCGGTCAGCACCGGCGACGACGCGGGTTCCACCGCAATGCTGACGATGGGCTTTCCCTTTCGCTGCTTGATGTAGCGCGACACCCCCGTGATGGTGCCGCCCGTGCCCACGCCGGCCACCAGAATATCGATGGCGCCGTCCGTATCGTTCCAGATCTCGGGTCCGGTGGTTTCGAAGTGAATCTGCGGATTGGCCGGATTCCTGAACTGCTGGGGAATGAAAAAATGCTCCGGCTCCGCCGCCGCCAGCTCTTCGGCCTTCGCGATGGCGCCCTTCATCCCTTTTGTGCCCTCGGTGAGCACCAGCTTTGCGCCAAAGGCGGCCAGCATCCGCCGCCGCTCCAGGGACATGGTTTCGGGCATGGTGAGAATGAGCGGATACCCCTTGGCCGCGCAGACGAACGCCAGGGCAATGCCCGTATTGCCGGAGGTGGGCTCGACGACAGTCATTGCCCTGGACCCGGGTGTGAGGATGCCCCGTCGTTCGGCGTCCGCAATCATGCTGGCGCCGATGCGGCATTTCACCGAGTAGGCGGGGTTGCGTCCTTCAATTTTAGCCACCACTGTGGCGCGGCAGCCGTCCGCGAGACGGTTGATCCGCACAAGCGGCGTATTGCCGATACTGAGACTGTTGTTTGCAAAAATGCCGGACATGAAAAATTCCTTTCTCAGATGTGGAACATGATGGGTTCCGGTTGTCTGCTCCGCTGGGCCTCCGCGAGTTGCGCCAGCGACCGATTCGACAGTACGCGTTCGATGGCACCGGCCACCTCCGCCCAGAGATCCCGGGCCGCGCAGGCCGATGCCCGGGGACAGTCGCATTCGTCCACCACGCATTTCACAAACGAACTGCGCCCTTCGAGGGCCTCCACGATTTCCAGGGCACTGATGGTCCGGGAATCCCTTGCCAGCGCATATCCGCCGCCGGGGCCACGGGTTGCCCGAACCAGGCCCGCGTTGCGCAGGGCAGTCATCAGCACGTGGATGTACTTGGCCGAAATGGCCTGATTGGCAGCAATGGTGTCCACCATCACCGGCCCGTCGCTGTCACGGAGGGCCAGCTCAATCATTGCCCGCAGCCCGTATCGTCCTCTGGTCGTCAGTTTCATGTTCTGCTTCCTGTGAAAACAATCTGAGGCATATAGTAAACTTTGTCAATCGATAAACTTAACTAATTTCCGCGCATAGAAATCTCGCTGGACTGACATCCGAGTCCAGTGCTAAGGAAGGCTGACTGACACAAGAGTCTAGTCAAATGGACGCAGGTATATGAATGAATACGACAAACATTAAAAGAATGCTGGGAATCGATGTCGGCGCGGAAACCATCAAGATTGCGGAGCTTGCTCTGGACAGGGACGGCACCACCCGCTGGACCCGCCGCATGATCCGGGAGCACCACAAGGCCCCGATGGCGCAGCTCGCCGCCATGCTCGAAGAATTCGACTGGGATGGGGTGGATGCCGCCGCGGTGACCGGCCGGCTGTCCAGAACCGTGAACCTGCCGCGAATTCCCGTCAAGCAGGCGCAGATACGGGGCTTTGAAACCATCGTCGGCGACGGTCCGGCCACGGTCGTGTCCATCGGCTCGCACGGTTTTTCGGTGCTCGAGATCCGCGACTCCGGCGTGGAGATGTTCCGGGAGAATTCCCGCTGCTCCCAGGGCACCGGCAATTTTCTGCGCCAGCTCGTGGAGCGCTTCGACATGACCATCGAGGACGCCAGCGCCATTACCCGCAACGTGGCCAAACCGGCGCCCCTCTCGGGCCGCTGCCCGGTCATCCTTAAAACGGACATGACTCATCTCGCCAATAAGGGCGAGCCCAGAGAACAGATCCTCGCGGGCCTGTTCGACGCGGTCTGCGAAAACGTGCAGGTCCTCATCAAGCCCCGGGTCAGCCCGCGCAACGTGTATCTCATCGGCGGCGTCACGCGGGCGCCCCGGATCCACGACACCTTCGATCGATTCCTCGCGCGCAACCACATGCAGCGCGTGGCCACCCGTGACGACGACAACCTGTTCTTCGAAGCCGTGGGGTGCGCGGCCATCGCAGCGCGCCATCCGTCCGCTCCACCGACCATGAACCACCTGTTCGACGCACCCGAGGAGCACACCCTCGAAGGCCTGCCGCCCCTCTCCGACTACCTTCACAACGTGACACGGCTGCGTCCCCGGCCACGTCCGGAAATCACCGCCGAAGAACCGGTCATCCTGGGTTTTGACATCGGTTCCACGGGCTCCAAGGTGGTGGCTATCCGCGCCACCTCCGGCGAAGAAGTGTGGGACGCCTACATCAACACGAACGGTGCACCGGTGAACGCGGCGCAGAATCTGGCCGCGCAGTTCATGGACGGGCCCTTTCGCGCGAATCCGGTGGTGGCCGTGGGCGCCACGGGCAGCGGCCGCGAAATCGTCGGCTCCCTGATGACCACCTGCTACGGGTCCGGGTCGGTGTTTGTCCTCAACGAAATCGCCGCCCATGCAGAGGGCGCCGTCTCCTTCGATGCACAGGTGGACACGATTTTTGAAATCGGCGGCCAGGACGCCAAGTACATCCGACTGGCCAGGGGACGGGTCATCGACGCGGCGATGAACGAAGCCTGCAGCGCAGGAACGGGTTCGTTCATCGAAGAACAGGGCAAAAAGTTTTCGGGCATCAGGGATGTGATCCATCTGGCGGACGAAGCCCTGAAATCGGAAAGCGGCGTGTCCCTGGGCCAGCACTGCAGCGTGTTCATGGCCGAGATCATCGACGAGGCCGTGGCATCCCATGTGCCCTCCGGCGCCATCATTGCGGGCATCTACGACTCCATCATCCAGAACTACCTGAACCGGGTGAAGGGCAGCCGTTCCGTGGGACGGGTCATCTTCTGTCAGGGCATGCCCTTCGCATCGGACGCCCTGGCCGCTGCGGTGGCGCGACAGACCGGCTCCCGGGTGGTGGTTCCGCCCAACCCCGGCACCATCGGCGCCCTCGGCATCGCCCTCCTCTGCCGCAGGGAGCTGAACCTGCAGAGCGCCGCCTCCATCGACATGCGCCGATTCCTCAACGCCGAAATCACCAGAAAGGATGTCTTCACCTGCAAGTCAACCAGGGGCTGCGGTGGTTCCGGCAATTATTGCCGCATTGATCGCATCACCACCGTGGTCGAGGGCGTCACCCAGAAATTCACCTGGGGCGGCGGATGCTCCCTCTACGACAGCGGCACCGGAAAGAAAAAGCTCCCGGATCTGGCGCCCAACCCGTTCAAGGAACGCGAACAGATGGTGGATGACATCCTCGCGTCGCTCCCGACCAACGAAGGCGGCAGAACCATTGCCCTCACGGATCAGTTTGTGCTGAAATCCACCTTTCCGTTCTACTGCGCGTTCCTCAGCGAACTGGGGTTCCGGTTGCGCACCTGGCGCACGGCGGACCACGCCACCCTGAAGAGAGGCATCGAAGATGCCAACGTACCGTTCTGCGCGCCCATGCAGCAGTATCACGGCGTGGTAACTGAAATGGCGCAGGGAGATGCAGACTATCTGTTTCTGCCCATGGTGCGCGGCACCCAGCGCATCGGCGTGGAACCATGGGCCCGCCTGTGTCCCATCGTGCAGGGATCGCCGGACCTGCTCATCGCCGATCTGGGAAAAATCCACAGCACCATCGTCTCGCCGGTCATCAACATGGGCAGAAAAAACTTTGACTCGCCTCTGTTCATCAACAGCTGCGCCGACATGGTACAGCAGCTCGGCGTCGCCCACCTCGACTGGCAGTCCGCCCGGAAAAAAGCCGCCGCCGTCCAACAGGAATTTGATCGCCGCTGCCTCGACATCGGTCGCCACACCCTTGATTTCTGCCGACGGGCGGGGGTGACAGCGGTCGTGGTGCAGGGAAGGCCCTACACCATCTACAACGACGTACTCAACTCCAACGTGCCGGCCATCCTGCGCGAACAGGGTGCCATCGGCATTCCCATCGACTGTTTTCCCATCGACGACGACACCCCCATCTTTCCCAAGGGATACTGGGGCTACGGGCAGCGCAACCTCCGTGCAGCCCATCAGATCCGCCGCACGGAAGGCGTGTACAGCCTGTTTGCCAGCAACTACTCC
This sequence comes from Deltaproteobacteria bacterium, assembly GCA_029565915.1. Lineage (GTDB taxonomy): Bacteria > Myxococcota_A > Polyangia > JAAYKL01 > JAAYKL01 > JAKQNG01. The sequence continues at coordinate 1,827 of JAKQNG010000124.1, read as the reverse complement.
TGCGGACCCGACAGCTTCAACGCCCATTTCTTCACCTACATCATGGACGGCAAACCCTGCGCCATCATCGAAACGGACGGCCACTCCGGCGATGCGGGCACCAAGACGCGGATCGAGGCGTTTCTCTACTGCGTTCATGCGGATAAAACCACCGGCTCATCCCTGTCCAATACGCCCCGGGACTTCATGGCCCTGCAGTCGGCCACGGATGGCCTCGAAGACATCCGCGCCCGCAATGCCACGGTGCTGCTGCCGCGGATGGGGCCCGGTGCGGAAGTACTCGCGGGGGCACTGCGGGGACTTGGTCTGCAAGTAGAGGCAATGCCCATGCCGGACATGGAATCCCTGCGACTCGGGCGCCGTTATACCTCCGGCAAGGAATGCCTCCCCATGGTGATGACGCTGGGCAGCCTGCTGCATCGACTGGAAAAGGAACCGGATAAAACAAAAAACTTTTCGTTCTTCATGCCCACGGCCAATGGTCCATGCCGCTTCGGGGCCTACAACGTGCTCGACCGCATTGTGTTCGAACGGCTCGGCATTCTCGACCGCATCAGCATCTGGGCACCAGTCGACGAAAACTATTTTGCGTCGGTTCCCAAAGGCGTCGCGGCAGTGGCCCACGCGGGACTCACCTCTTCCGATCTGCTCCTCGAAGGGCTCTACACCTGCCGACCAATGGAAAAAACGCCCGGCGCGGCGCTGGAGATCTGGAACTTCTACCGCAATGAACTGACGCAGATGCTCGAAAAGTATACGGCCACCGCCAACCTGTCCGCGGGGGCCGCCATCGCCAGCATCATGTCGGGGAGTGTATTCGGCATTGCGGCGCTGCTGCGTCGGGCAGCAAAGTCCTTCCGGGAGGCCATGGAGGTGCGGCCCATGCCTGAAGTGCTTGTGGTGGGAGAGATCTACGTGCGCTGCGATCCGTTCTCCAACGACTTCATCATTGATCGACTGGAACAGCGGGGAATTCGGTGCCGCTTCGCACCATTCAACGAGTGGCTGGAATACACCGACTACCAGGACGGGAAAATCAAGGACGTCGCTTCTCTTGCGTCCAGCTATCTGCAGGCGTCCATCCAGCACCAGCTCTATGAATCCATGCGGGAAATTCTGGGGTGGGACCTGCGGACCACCGTACAGGACTCCATCGCGGCGGCCAAACCCTACATCCGGGAGCAACTCTCCGGTGAGGCGGTGCTGACCATCGGTGGCCCACTCCACGAATGGCGCAAAGGCCACATCGACGGTGCGATCAGCGTGGGGCCGCTCGAATGCATGCCCAACAAAATTGCCGAAAACCAGTTCCATCACATTGCGGAACGGGAGGGCCTTCCCAGTCTGACGCTGTACCTGAACGGCGATCCGGTGGATCCGGAAATCATCGACAACTTCGCCTACGAAGTGCATGCCCAGTTCGGTCGCCGGGTAAGGGGCGAAAGCATCCCACCGCCGCCGGTGCACCCACGCCCCCGCATCTGGAAAGCGGCCAGCCGCGTCAATCCGATGGACAAATGATCTTTCGTTCCCATCCCGCTTGTACCTCTTCGTGCTCCCGTCCCTTTCCACTTTTGTGGGTACCACCCTCGCCCGCCGCCGCGCCCTTTCTTTCCGCCGTCGCGCACCCCGTCCGCGGTGGGCGGAATCATTCGGGAATCTGAAAAAGTGAAGCGGCCGGAATTTTTTTGGCACAATCCGGCCCCGAGCGGCCGAAAGAGAGGGTGAAACTTTTTTCAACAAAGGAGCACCCTTTGAGCACCCTGCGCATCCACGAACGGGACGCCATCCACTTTGTCACCAACCGCACCGAGCACCAGTTGTTTC
>JAKQNG010000122.1 GCA_029565915.1 Deltaproteobacteria bacterium | reverse complement strand
CTCGCGCCTCGTGACGTCGGGAACCGCGTGCGGCAACAGCACCTCCAACACCTGCACTCTGCCCGACCAGTGCGACGGCGCGGGCACGTGCAATCCGCGCAACACGGCAGACGGCACCGCCTGCGGCACCACGACCACCAGTTATCGCTGCAGCACAGCGGACTGCGGCGCCGTTCCCCAGTCCCAGACCGTCGGCAGTTCCTGCCAGACCGGCGTCTGTACGCTGATTGCCAGTCCCTCGTGGGTCGATCTGGAACCCGCCTGCGACAGTGCAGCGGCAATCTGCGTCGCAGAAACAAATGACGCATACTGCGACCCCTGTGACGACGGCAACGCACCGGACAACTACTGCGAAGACGCCTCCAGCCTGTGGGATTACACCGGCACCACGGGCACCTGCAGCGCCAACACCTGCACGGGCTACACGCCGGATTCGGTGATCTGCGAATTCGGCTGTTCGGGAGGCGCGTGCAACACGGTCGCCTGTCCGGGCGGCGGCACCCTGTACGCCACCTACTGCTGGCACCTGGCCGCCCAGGGCGCATCCTGCGTGTCCACCTGCAACAGCAGGCTGGACAGCGGCACCGGGCAGTATCTGTACTACGACACCGCAACAGAGACCTGGGCCGGTGTCACGGTGGCCGGCAACACGTCCAATTCGGGCAACTGCGGCGCCGTCGCCCAGCAGCTGGGATACACCAGCACCGTCACCCCGATGAGCGGCGGCCAGGGAACCGGATGTTCCTGGCATCCGGGCTCCAGCGCGACCTATCTGGAGCAGTCGCCGGTCACCACCGGCAGCGCCACCAACGCCAACCACCGCCGCATCTGCGCCTGCCAGCAGGAACATTGTCTGATCGGCTGGCGGGACACTCCCGAAGGAGACGCCTGCGAAGCGCGCACCCAGCCGGATCAGGCCGCCTGCCAGACGATCCTGGACTGCCTGATTGCGAACAACTGCCACACCGTGGCGGAATGCGTGAACGTGAACGGCGGCAGCACCTGTCTCTCCAGCCCCATCGGCACTGCATTCCAGACCTATCTGAACCCGGTCTGGAATGCCATGTGCAACTAGCGCCCTTACAAGCCTTCGAGGGACAGCGCGAGAATCGCGTCGTCGTCGGCATAAGACGGTTGGGTCCAACCACATCGCTGCCGGGGAGGCAACTGTTCGCAGGCGCCGCTGTCCGGCGGACAGCAGATGCGCACGTGAAAATGGTCATCGTGGGGAGCAGCATCCCGGGGTTGGTGAAGCACTTCGATGGCCCGCTCGATGAGCGACAGGTCCGCACCGCTGCGCAGGGCGTACCGCAGCAGTTGCGCCTTCAGTCCCCGGCTGACAAAGATCCACTGGACCCGGGCGTCGCCGCTGGTCAGCAGGGCCTCCACCACGGCCCAGTTCTTCGCCGTGTCAAAGACAAAGATGTCGTCGCCATCCAGCGCCACGCCGAATCGATCGTAGGGAATCACCGGGTCGCCGCGGCGGGATCGACCGTCCATGGCCCGGGCGGCAAATCCCAGATCCGCATCCAGTCCCGTGCGGTGGGAGCGATGGCCGCTGATGAACCCGCCCGGGGTCGCGCTCAGATCGCCCACTGCCAGGGTTGACCGGGGATGTCGCGCTGCGGCGGCCCGCGCGGATGCCGCGATGAGGGACGTGAGGGCCGGGGTGCCCGCCTGTCGTGCGGCGCCGCGATACAGTCGCAGGACGTCCGGATCCGCCGTCAGGAACGACGGGTTCACCAGAAATCCGTTCGAAGGTGCGCCGACAGCGCCTTCGTAGTCACCGGTGACGGCCGCCCAGGGGGCGCAGCCGGAGAGGACGGCAAACAACAGCAGCGCAGAACGGCTCATTGTTCCCCCAGCAGCTGGCCGCAGGCCGCGGAGATATCGTCGCCCCGGCGCCGCCGCAGAAACACGGACATGCCCTTGTCGACGAGCACGCGCCGGAAGCGCTCCACCCGCTCGGGCAAAGGCGGCTGCAGGTCAGACCGGTCGTGGGGATTGAGGGGCAGCAGGTTCACCTTCACGCGCAGCCCGGACAGCACGCGGACCAGCTGCCGTGCGTCGGCGTCGCTGTCGTTCACGCCGCCCACCAGCACGTACTCAATGGTGAAGCGCCGGCGGGGCGGCAGGGGGTAACGCCCGAGGGCCTCGACGATGTCACGCACCGTGTGCTTGAGATGGGGCACCAGCCTCTGGCGCACCGCCTCATCGGCCCCGTGAAGGGAAACGGCCAGGGCGGCTTGTCCCTGCGTATCCCGGCCCAGGCGATCGATGCCGGACACCACTCCCGCCGTGGAGATGGTCACCCGGCGCAAGGAGAGATCCAGTCCCTTGTCACAGGTGAGGAGCCGCCAGGCACGCAGGGTGTTTTCGTAGTTGTGCAGCGGTTCGCCGATGCCCATGAACACCACGTTGGTCAGTTCCTCCCCGTCCCGCCAGGCGTCCCTTGCGGCGAAGACCTGCGCGAGGATTTCCGCGGCGGTGAGGTTGCGGGAAAAACCGAACGCGCCGGAGCGGCAGAAGATGCAGCCGATGGAACACCCCACCTGGGTGGAGATGCACTGGGTCAGCTTGCGGCCTTCGGGGATGAGCACCGTTTCGACAACGGCGCCGTCCGCGAGGCGCATTTCGAGCTTGCGGGTGCCGTCACTGCTGGCAAGGACGCGGCCGACGGTCAACGGCAGCAGGGGTCCGCCGGCGGCGAGGCGCGCCTTCAGGTCCGCGGGAAGGCTGGTCATCCGCCCGGGATCGAACACCCCCTTCCGGTGCATCCACTCAAAGAGCTGGACACCCCGGTAGGCGGGAAATCCCTCGTTCGCCACGAGGTCGGATAACTCTTCGGGCATCATGCCGGGGATGTCAGCTCCGTTGATCATCGCCTTCAATCTGCCCGGTATCCGGCGCCTCCGCAAGTGCTGCTTCCGCACAATCCGTTGACATTCCCGCCATTTTCCCGCACGCTCGTGCATGTGTCTGTGGTTATTGCGTTTTTCGACGCGCCACACCGGAAAGCGGAACCCTCATGACAGAAAAAAAACGAAAACGACAGAAACCGCTCCTGCTGCTCGCCGACGACGATCCGGAGTTGCTCGGCATCCTGCGCAAACGGCTGTCCGTCCTCGAATGCGACATCATTACGGCCAATAACGGCCTCGACGCCCTCAACACGGCCGAAAAGGAACAGCCCGACGCGGTGGTCCTCGATGTGATGATGCCGAAGATGAATGGCTGGGAAGTGTGCAAGGCCATCCGCGCCACCTCCGCCATCAAGGACACGCCCATCATGATGCTGACGGGCATCGGCGAAAGCCTCAACGAGATGACCTCTCCCCTTTACGGGGCCAACGACCACATCGACAAACCCTTCGACTTCTCGGAGCTGCTGTTCAAGCTGCGCCGCCTGCTGGCCCGCAACGCCTGAATCCGACCATTCTGCTGCTCTGCTTTTCGCCCCCGCAAAAAAAAAGACGACGAACTCGGTGGATGTGGGGGGCATCTGAGACGAGCTCGCCGTCGCGGCTTTTAAATGCAATTCATATGCCACTGACCGGATCAATTTCGCGGAACACCCTCTCTCTGCGGCCGGCGTGACAACCCGGGCAATGCCGGGTTCCATTGGGAACATAAAGCGGCATTTTTACGGAAAAATAATTTTCATTTTTGAAATCAACAAATACCGAAATGAAACCATTTACACAGCCCGTCCACACTCCTGCGGGTGGGCTGAAAATCCGCCCGGTTTTATCCTTGTCAGGGAATTTCAAAACGACTAGGTTGTCTTCCGAGCGAAATCAAATGTACCAAATTCAAGAACAAGGAGACTGAACCATGACTGACCGTATCTTCAACTTCTCGGCCGGCCCCTGCACGCTTCCCCTTCCGGCGCTGGAAAAGGCGAAGGAAGAATTTATCAACTTCCGCGGGACCGGTATGTCCATCATCGAACACAGCCATCGCGGCAAGGCCTATGACGCGGTCCATCTGACAGCCATCGCCTCCCTGCGGGAAGCCCTGTCCGTGCCGGAAGAATTTGACATCCTGCTGCTCCACGGCGGCGCCACCATGCAGTTTGTCATGGTGCCCATGAACTTCCACAAAAAGGGCATGGTCATGGAATACGTGAACACGGGCGCGTGGGCGAAAAAGGCCATTGCGGAGGGCAAGCGCTATCCGGACGAACACCGGGTCATCTGGACCAACGAAGAAGAAAAGTTCACGCGCATGCCGAAAGCGTCTGAAATCAAGCCCGGCAGCGATGCGGCCTTCGTGCACTTCTGCTCCAACGAAACCATCGGCGGCATCGAGCTGCAGGAATTTCCCGACTGCGGCAACGTGCCCGTCATCATGGACATGTCGTCCCACATCCTCTCGCGCCCCCTGCCCTGGGACAAACTGAGCATGGTGTACGCGGGCACCCAGAAGAACCTGGGCCCCGCCGGCATGGCCGTGGTCATCATCCGCAAATCGATGATTGCGGCGGCCAACGCGGACCTTCCGGCGTTTCTGTCCTACGGCACGCACCAGAAGGAAAATTCGCTGTACAACACCCCGCCGGTCTTCACGATCTACATGATGAAGCTGACCCTGGACTGGGTAAAGGAAATGGGCGGCGTGGCCGGCATGAGCGCCCTGGCGGACCAGCGCAGCGGCATCATCTATCGCACCATCGACCAGTCCGACGGCTGGTACCGCTGCCCGGTGAACAAAGAGTGCCGCTCCCGCATGAACGTGGTCTGGAGACTGCCCTCCGAAGACCTGGAAAAGAAGTTCATCGCCGAAGCCACGGCCGCCGGATTTGACGGGCTGAAGGGCCACCGGTCCGTGGGTGGATGCCGCGCGTCCATGTACAACGCCATGCCCGTGGCCGGCGCCGAAGGCCTTGCCCAGTTCATGCTGGATTTCAAGAAGAAGAACGGTTGATCTTCCACCCCGCTCCCGCCCTTTCACCACCGCCGACCCGGCATTACAGAACATGAAAAACGTGCAGCGCGACGCCGGTGCCGTAACTCGCGGCATTGGCCAGGAAGGACACCCCCATGGCCCGACGCCATCCCATGGCGGGTGCCACTGCCCGCAGGACAACCCCTTCCACAAGGCACACGAGAAACTCCCCCGAAATCGTGCGCAGCAGATAGTCACCGATGACCAGCGGCCAGGCGAACCAGAGCAGCGGATGGGTGATGAGGGTGCCGAGCCCGCCTCCCGCGACGGCCCGCGGCCCTGTTCCGCAGCGGTGTCCCAGCCATCCGTAAATCGGCAGCTCGATGAGCAGGGTGAGAAGGAACGCGGCGCCCCAGCGCAGCAGAAGTGACGGGTCGGACAGCATCAGGACCGCATCAGCGGGAAGAGCGGCGCCAGAACCAGAGCCCCAGGGCAATCATCGCGATGACCGCCAGGGACTGGAGGGGCGCATCCATCCGGGACGGCACAAAGGAGCAGGATTCTTTTTCATCGTCCGCATCCGTGTCCGTGTCGGAATCCGTGTCCCCATCCGCATCGGCGTCCGCGTCCGTGTCCGCATCCGCATCCGTGTCCGTGTCGGAATCCGTGTCCCCATCCGTGTCCGCGTCCGCGTCCGTGTCCGCATCGGAATCCGTGTCCACGTCCAGGTCCGCCACATCCGTCAGTGCAACCATCGGCACCGCACAGAGCTGCGCGACCACCAGCAGGAAAAACCAGTATTTCAGAGCCTTCATGGGCAACCTCCGGGTCAGTTGTTTCTTGTGGGCTCAGAATACCATATACTCCACAGCCGGACATCAACAGACTGCACATCGGAATGACCTTTTTTCCCAGAATGACCCCCATGCTGTCCGGCGCCGTTTTCGGTGCGGCCCACGCGCTGGTTGACCTGGTCACCGTCAGCGTCGCCTTCGCCGTCGCGCGCATCTACGGAATTCCCGTCGTGTACGGCGTGTCGGTCGTTCTTCTCTACGACGTCATCGCCTTTGCGGGACAGGCACCCATCGGCGCGATCGTGGACCGGATGGGCTCCTGGCGCATGCCGGCCCAGCTGGGCATCATCCTCATCGCCTTGTCCGTGCCCCTGCTGGAATGGTCTCCACTGGCCGCGGTGGTGGTCACGGCGCTGGGGAACGCCCTGTTCCACGTGGGTGCCGGCGCCCTCTCGCTGCAGTATGCGCCCGGCCGCGCAGCGATTCCCGGCCTGTTCGTC
>JAKQNG010000089.1 GCA_029565915.1 Deltaproteobacteria bacterium | reverse complement strand
CCCTTCAGCGCCTCCAGAGCGATCTTTGCCTTCATCTCAGCCGTGAATGTTCTTCTCTGCTTTGTCATTGAAAACCCTTCCGTCGACAGCCGCTGCATTCATATTAGCAGCCTGTCCGATTTTCGGGGTCCACAATAAACCCATGGCGGCGCAAGGGTGCGTCGACCTGGAAAGGAGCTGGGAAAAAATGAAACAGGCAATCAGAGTGGTACTCGCAGTGGTGCTGCTGGCTGCATTGACGGGATGTGCGGGACGCTATGTCCGCACCTCCACGGGCAGTGCCGGCCAGACAAAGTTCCTGTACACGCAGGGAAGCAAAACGGGCGTTGTCAAATGTGACACGGATGACGCCACGGGCGCCCTGTCCAACTGTCGTCTGATGACGATCAATTACGAGAAGTAGAGGAGGAAATGACCATGAAAAAGTTCAGTTATGTTCTGGCCGTCCTTCTCGGACTCTCCGTGATGGTCGGCGTCAGCGGCTGCTACAAGCGGCCTGTCTACGTGGAAGACAACACCACGCACAACGTCACCCTGCTGGACGTTCAGAAGGTGGGCGCGTTGTTCGGAACAGTCTACAAGCACACTTACATGCTGTGCACGGACACCGGCGACGTCATCAACTGCAAGCCTCTGTGCGGCACCAAAGGTCTCGACTATAAGTGCCCGTCTATTTTCAACGGGCAGATGCCGTGGAACCGCTTTGCGACCAACGTGCGCAAACCCGTTGAGATGGCCGCTGCGCCGGCCGCTGCGCCGGAAGCCGCGCCCGCCCCTGAAGCGACTGCCGATGCGGCCGCTGCATCCGAGGAGGTGACCGAATGAAAACCCGTATGTTTGTACTGGCGGCTTTTGTGATGGCCGCTCTGTTTGCAACCGCCTGCGCGCCCAAAGTGATGACGCAGACCCGGTTCACCAACAACACCAAGGTTGCCAAGCTGCTCACCCGCAAGGACGGCGAAACCTACAGCCGTTACCTGCAGGTCTGCGACGTGGATGCCAGCGGCGCGGAGAGCAACTGCAAGGAAACCATGATCCTGGACAACATCAACAACGCGATTGCGTTCAACTAGGAAGGAGGACGACCATGAAAAAAATCATTACCATCGTTCTCGCCCTCACCTTTGTTTCGCTCATGGGTTCCCTGGGCGGCTGCACGCGGCGCGCCATCACCATGACCTCCTGGTGGGAGAACTACGTGTATGTGGGCTACTGGGAAGGCAAGTGCCTGGGCGGTTTCTGCTCCAAGGGCGCTCCCAAAGTACAGCGCTGCAACATCAATGACGACAACTCCGTCACCTGCGTACAGGAAGAAGCCCTGAACGCGGTGCTCCAGAGCAAGTAGTCTCCCTCCTTCTTCTGCTGTTACCAGATCCACCAGGGACGAATGGAAAAGCCTTCCAGTTCGTGACGGGCAGTGCCGCCGTGCACCAGCATGCCGCCCCGGTTGGGATTTTCGGGAATCGCTGTCCACCAGCGCAACCCGTCCAGCATGTGTGCGCCGGCGGTCATTGATGACGTCACCTCCACGGGCACCAGTCGATCCCCCAGATCCACCAGCACATCGATTTCGTGGCCCGTCGCGTCCCGCCAGTGGTACAGGGGCGGCTCCAGTCCCTGGTGGACGAATGCCTTGACCAGTTCGGACACAACAAAGGATTCGAAGATACTGCCCCGCAGGGGATGGGTTTCCAGCATCTGCGGCGACTGGATGCCCAGCAGGTGGCACACCAGTCCGGAATCCAGAAAATGGAGTTTGGGTCGTTTGCGGAGGCGCTTTCGATAGTTCTGATGGTGGGGCGGTATCACCACCACCAGGGAGCTGGCGCGCAGGGTGGTCACCCACTGGTGCACCGTCGGCTGTGTCACACCCACGTCGCCGGCCAGGGATGCATAATTGAGCTCCTGTCCGGTGCGCGCCGCGGCAAGCCGGATGAAGCGTTCAAATCCGTCCATGTCCATCACCTTCAACACCTCCCGGACGTCCCGTTCGACATAGGTGCGGTGATAGTCCGCAAGCCACTGCTGCGGGTCGAGTCCTTTGTCGTGAATCCGCGGGTAGAGCCCGGAAAAGAGCAGCGACCACAGGGACACGGGGGGCGGGGTGTGCATGCCGGAACCGTTCAACTCCCGGGGATTCACCGGGGGCGCCCCGTACCGTTCGCCAACGGAAAACGGCAGCAGCGTGAACAGGCCGGTTCGACCCGCCAGGGTCTGGGACACGGTCTGCATGAGCAGCAGGTTCTGTGACCCCGTGACGACAAACCGTCCCGGCGTATCGTCCTCGTCCACCGCCGCCTGGATATAGGACAGCAGATCCGGTGCCCGCTGCACTTCGTCGAAGATCGCGCCCTGCGGGAAGCGCGCCAGTACGCCCCGGGGATCCATGCGCGCCGCCTCGCGATGGTCCGGCAGTTCCAGGGAGAAATACGGTTTGTCCGCAAAGAGTGCCTTTGCCAGCGTCGTCTTGCCCGACTGTCGCGGTCCGGTGATGGTGATCACCGGCATCCGGGTGGCCGTTTTCTGGATGATTCCGGCGATCTCACGATTCAACATATTGTATTTATTGCATTATTATCGATGTATGTCAAATTGAAAATTACTTTTTATATTCAACATTGCTTCCAATCCAATCCCTGTTCGATGGAAATAAAAACCGGTATCACCGATGCATGAAGTCACCGTTCATCGGTCGGTCGCTGCCCTCCTGTGTGGGACGGACCGACGAAGGAACCCCCGTGTCCCTGCTCGATTTCCGGGGTCGCGCCCTGGCCGTTTTTCCGGGCGGCGAAGAGGACGGCAGCCTGGCCCGGGCTGTGGCCCGCAGTGCCAACAAGTTTCTGGCGCTGGAAGTGAGCGCCATTGTCATTTCCACCCGTTCCGAAGACGACCTGGCGGCCCTGCGCAGCCGGGACCGGTTGCCCATGGTGCTCCTTTCGGATTTTTCAAGGGACATCCACCGCTTCTTTGAATGCCCCGAGGAGGGATTCTGCCCCGCCTTCCTGGCCGACGAAGAAGGGCACATCGCCGCGGCCATCCGTCCGTCGGCGCCGGAGGCAAGGGTGCGCGCCGTGCTGGAGGCCGCCTCCCGCCTGCGACAGGGAAAGCCGGCCAACGGGCAGGACCCCGACGACTGAACCCGGACAGACTTTCAACAAACGACTGCGATGGCATCTGTTTGCCACCGCTTGCACGTCGCTTCTCAATATGGTAGACGCGTCTACATGAGTGACGACCTCCCCAATACGGACCTCAGCGAATCCCTCGAAGATTATCTCGAAACCATCTTCGAACTCGTCCGCGATCACAAGGTGGCCCGCATCCGGGACATCGCCGCGGCCAGGGACGTGCGCTCCGCCTCGGTCATTCCCGCCATGCGCCGCCTCGCGGAGATGGGCCTCATCACCTATGAAAAGCGTGAATTCATCGACCTGACCCCCGAAGGAGACATGACGGCCCGACGCATCTACGCGCGCCATCGCACGCTGACGCGATTCTTCCGGGACGTGCTGGGCATTCCCAACGATATTGCCCAGAAGGACGCCTGCTCCCTGGAACACAGCCTCTCCGACGAAGGGATGGATCACATCGTCCGCTTCCTCGAATTCATCTCGTCCTGCCCCGAAGGCGGCAGCGTCCTCGCCCGGTTCCGCAACTGCGCCCTGGTGAACGGCGAGTCCCGCACCTGTTCGGGGGGCTGTTCCGTATCCGCATCGGAGCGGATGCAGTCGATCGCAAAGACGGTGTCCCTGCGGGATTTGAAACCCGGGCAGAGTGGCACGGTGATCCGCATCGACGGCACCGGACCCGTCCGCCAGCGGATTCTGGACATGGGCCTCATTCCCGGGGTCCATGTGATTCTCGAACGGGTATCACCGGCGGGAGATCCCATCTGGATCAAATACCAGGGCTCCCAGCTCAGCCTGCGTCGCAAGGAGGCCCAGCGGGTCCTGCTCGAACGGAGTCCGTCTCCATGAACGAAATCACTCCCGTGCGGGTAGCCCTCTGCGGCAGTCCCAACAGCGGCAAGACGTCCATCTTCAACGCGCTCACCGGCTCCAGCCAGCATGTGGGCAACTACCCCGGCGTAACGGTGGAGAAGAAGACCGGTCTTTACCACCACGAAGGCATTGCCTTTGAAGTGCGGGATCTGCCCGGTTCCTACAGCCTGTCGTCCTTTTCGCCCGAAGAGGCCATTGCCCAGAAGGAGCTGGTGGACGACCGTCCGGACGTGGCCGTGGTGGTGGTGGATTCCACGGCGCTGAAGCGCAGCCTGGTGCTGCTCGCCCAGATCATGCAGAACTGCAGCCGCATTGTCCTGTGCCTCAACATGTCCGACGAGGCAAAGGCCTCCGGACAGCGGATTGATCTGCCGCTCCTCGAATCCCTGCTGGGCTTTCCGGTGGTGGAAACCGTCGGACACAAAGGTCTGGGCGTGCCGTTGCTGCGCGAAAAAATTGCGTCAGTGCAACATAGTACTGTTGATCGACGCCGGCTCACCCTGGGCGAACGCCTCGAAACCGCCATCGGCCGCATTGTTGCAGCACTTGAAAAGACAGCCATCGATCGGGCCGGCCTCGAATGGACTGCAACCAAGCTGCTGCAGAACGACAGCCTGTTTGTCGAGCGGGTGCGCGCCCTCGGTGCGGATGGCGAAGCAGCCATTGCCTGCGCGCAGGAGGTGCGCCGCGAAATTGAGCAGTTCACCGGGGAGGATATCGGGTTCTTCATTACCCGGCGCTACTACGGGTTCGTGGACGGGCTGTTAAAGGAAGTGCTGATATCACCGCCCCACATCGACACCCGGGTTCTGTCCGATCGCATTGACGCGGTCGTCGTCCACCGGCTCCTCGGCATACCGATTTTTCTGGCGGTCATGTACGGCATTTTCTGGCTCACCTTCACCGTCGGCGCGATCCCGATGGACTGGATCGATCAGTTTTTCGGGTTCCTGTCCCGGGCTATCAGCGACGCGTGGCCGGCGGACACCGCACTGGAGGCCCGATCCCTCATCGTGGACGGCATCATTGCCGGCGTGGGCGGTGTGCTGGTGTTTCTGCCCAACATTGTGCTGCTTTTTCTGGGCCTCGCCGTACTGCAGGACTCGGGATACATGTCGCGGGCGGCGTTCCTGACTGATCGACTGATGCACCGGTTCGGCCTCCACGGCCGCAGCTTCATTCCCATGGTCACCGGATTCGGCTGTACCATTCCGGGGATCATGGCCACCCGCACCATGGAAAACGAGCGGGATCGCCTCACCACCATGATGGTGCTGCCGCTTATGTCCTGCGGGGCCCGGCTGCCCATCTGGCTGTTGCTGATTCCCGCGTTCTTTCCCGGGGATTTTCACGCGACAATGCTGTTCGCCATCTACTTCATCGGCATCGCACTCGCTTTTGGTCTGTCCCTGTTGCTGCGGCGAACGCTGCTGCGGGGCGAGGAGGCGCCTTTTGTCATGGAACTGCCGCCCTATCGAATGCCCACAGCCCGATCCGTTGTCAACCGCATGGCCATGAGTTCCTGGCTTTACGTAAAAAAGGCGGGCACCATCATCCTGGCCATTTCCATTCTGATGTGGGCCCTCACCACGTATCCGCGCCACGAAGAGTCTACACCTGTCGCGGATGCCGCCGCAGACCGGCACAGCCAGTCCTTCCGCGATCTGGAGCACTCCATTGCGGGTCGCATCGGCAGGTTCATCGAACCGGTCATCGCGCCCATGGGCTTTGACTGGAAAATCGGCGTGGCGATTATCGGTGCCTTCACCGCCAAGGAAGTGTTTGTTTCCCAGCTCGGCGTCATCTACTCACTGGGTGAACAGGACCAGAACAGTGAGACCCTGCGGGACATGCTCCGGAGGGACTATTCGCCGATGATCGGGTTTTCCCTCATGCTGTTTCTGCTGATTGCCACACCCTGCATGGCCACGCTTGCCATCACCCGCCGGGAATCGGGACACTGGAAATGGGCGGCGCTCCAGTTTGGCGGTCTGACTGCCATCGCGTGGCTCCTCTCCACGGCGGTCTACCAGATCGGCTCTCTTTTTTTCGGGTGACCTGACCGGTGTTGCAACCGGTGTTGCTGGGAGTAATGTTTTGCGGAGGTTGGCGGCGGGCGGTTTTCTGGACGAGGCGAGGCGGTTCCGCGGTGCGGGCGGGGTGTTCGGAGCGCAATTCGTGAACAATTCGACGGGGCAGAAGGCGGGCAGGTGAGCAGTTTTTCGTCACAGCGCAGACCTCGCCATCGCGCGGTCGTTTCATCGCCGGTGTCGACGTGACGTGGTGGCTGCGGCGCTCTACGCCGCCAGTTCAATGAGCGGCGGCCGACACGAGCCCATCGGAAATTCCACGTAGTAGTTGCCGGCACGGTACGCGGCAGATGCCAGCCAGTACGCGGCCAGGAATTCCTTCAGCTCCGCTTCGAACCGCGCGGCGAGCACCGGACACGAGCAGTGACACAGGGGCATCTTCGTGCGCTCTTTGGGA
>JAKQNG010000067.1 GCA_029565915.1 Deltaproteobacteria bacterium | reverse complement strand
GTTCTGCGGCGTCGCGGGAAATCCACCCGCTGTTGTCCAGGGATGCGAGCCAGGCCGCGCCGAAGGTGCAGATGTCCCGGGCGGAGGAGAACAGGCCCGCGTGACCGGCCACGCCGCCCATGGCGAAGGCATTGTCGTCGTGCACTTCACCGTCCAGCACCCGACCCCGCCAGGGACACTCCTCCGTGCGGGCGAACGCCGTCGCCGGATCCACCGGTGTGCCGACGGGGAAAAACGCCGTTTCGTCGAGCCCCACCGCCCGTGTCACTTCCCGCGCCACCAGCAGGTCAAAGGGCGCGGAGGCGCGGCGACTGAGGATTTCGGAGAGACCGATGAATCCGATGTCGGAATAGCGGGACGCGCCGTTTTCCAGGGCCGTCGCCGTTTCGCTGAACACCATGTCCAGGATGGCCCGCATACCGTCTTCCCGTCCCCGGATGCGGGAATCGATACCCTCGAAATAGGGCTGCCAGTCGGGAAGCCCCGTTTCGTGGGCCAGCACCTGCTCCACCGTGAAATGGCGCCAGATGCTGCCCTTCGGCAGGGACGGTGTGAACTCTCCGATGGGCATGGAAAGATCAATTACCCGACGGTCCGAGAGGCGCAGGGCCACGGC
Organism: Deltaproteobacteria bacterium; assembly: GCA_029565915.1. Classification (GTDB taxonomy): domain Bacteria; phylum Myxococcota_A; class Polyangia; order JAAYKL01; family JAAYKL01; genus JAKQNG01. The sequence goes on along the minus strand of JAKQNG010000067.1, from coordinate 22,684 downwards.
GGTGGTGAACAACTTGGTCAAAGAAGCAATATCGAACCGGGTGTCGTCCGTCACCGGTGGTCCGTCGATGTACCGCCGGCCCGCTGCGCAGCGGCCGATCTGGCCATCCACATACCAGGCCGCCTGGGCGCCGCAGAAGACGCCGTCTTCCACACCGCGTGCGAGACAACCGGACATTTCGCGTAAAAGCAGCGCTTGCACTCTCCTTGTATAACCGATATGACTGCCCCGTAAAAATTGTCGGCTGAACTGATGCCATCCACAGGGGTTCCACCATGAATATCATTGAACAATTCAAGAGCTTTGCCCTGCTCGGCGCCGAATGGGTCATGTGGGTGCTGATTGTCCTGTCAATCATTTCTGTGACCGTGATGATCGAGCGCATCATCTACTTCTGGGGACAGCGGCCGGATGTGGGTCAACTGATTGATAAAACAAGACAATTCCTGACTGCGAAGGATTTCAACGGCGCCAGGGAATACCTGAAGGCCATAAAAGGGGTTTCTTCGGCCATTGCACTGGAAGCCCTCGCGGAGGCGGAGAAAGGCACTCACGCGGTGGAAGAAGCGGCCTCCAGCGCCCGTATCCGCGAAAAGCTGCGTCTCGAAAAGAACCTGGCCTTTCTGGGCACCGTGGGCAATAACGCGCCGTTCGTGGGCCTGTTCGGAACGGTCATCGGTATCATCCAGTCTTTTCACGACCTGTCCCTGAATGCAACGGGCGGCGCTTCCACGGTCATGGCGGGTATCTCCGAGGCCCTCGTCGCCACCGCCATCGGCCTTCTGGTGGCCATTCCCGCCGTCGCGGCCTACAACGCCTTCGGGCGGCGCATCCGCAAGTTGCTCGGTGACGCGGACGCGCTGGTTCACATCATCCTGTCGGGCCTCGGGGCAAAAGAGCCCGGCCGGTGAGGTGACCCATGGCTTCCACGTTTAAAAGAGACGACGAAGAGGACATCATCGCGGACATCAACGTGACGCCGTTTGTTGATGTTTCTCTCGTGTTGCTCATCATCTTCATGGTGACGGCCACGTATATCGTGGCGCAGTCCATCCCCGTGGACCTGCCCGAAGCGGCCACCGGTGAGGACATTGTCACCACCCTGACGGTCACGATCACCGCGGACGGCACCATGTATGTCGACGGAAAGAAATCCGGCGAGACAGCGCTTGAACAGACAATCAGCCGCACCAGAAAGAACAACGATGAGGTGCGCGTGGTCATCGCCGCGGATGCGAAGGTCAGTCACGGCCGCGTGGTGCGGATCATCGATCTGGTCCGCCAGCTGGGGGTGTCCCGGTTCGCCATCAACATCGATGCGAAGAAGGACGAGGATTCCTCGCCGCCGTAGCGTCAGTTTGAAATGGATGTGAAAAACACCGGCAGAAGCGGCGCAGCGGTTACCCTTTCCGTGGTTGTTCATCTCAGTGTCGCCTTCGTCCTGATGGCCCTCCCGGCACACCTGAAGCAGGCTCGTGAAACCGTGGACATGGAGCTGGTGGAAAAGAAGAGAGAAGCGGAACCGGAACCCGAATTGCCGCCTCTGCCGGAGCAGCCGGTGAAGCAAATCGCGAAAAAGCTCCTGCAGAAAAAAACGGAACCGCCACCGGAGCCGGAACCGCCGCCGGAAACGGAACCCCCACCGGAGCCGGAACCGCCGCCGGATGTGCCGGAAGCGCCGCCCGTTTTTGATCTCGGCGACAACACTTTTGCGCAGAATGGCGGGCAGGGTGCTTCCTGGCACCTGGCCCGATCAGAAGGCAACACGAAATTCGGCGCCATGGCGAAACCCGGCGACAAAGGTGTCCGGAATACGACACCGGTCCGCGAGGAACCGACTTCCGTGGCTGACACCTTCAAACCAGTTCCTCAGAAGGACTGGTCGCGACGCCCGGAGATCAGCGGTGCACCCCTCGACACGAGTGCCCTGTATACCTACGAGGCCCGCCGCGCGGGGATCGAGGGAAAACTGCGGATGCAGCTTTTCATTGGACGGGATGGAACTGTCCGCAGGGCAAGGGTTATCGACGATCCCGGTTACGGACTGGCGGCAAAGGCCGTGGAAGCCGCGTTGAAGATGAAGTGGCAACCCGCCCTCGACAAGGACGGCAAGGCCGTGGACACGGTCATCGTCTACACGATCACCTACATCCTGGACAACTGACCCGGTGGACTGCTGTTTCAATCCTGCTGTAGTACCCGCCCATCGCATCCCTGCGGGGCGTTCATCCGACAACCGATTTCGATTCAGTTGAAGCGAAAACAATCCATTGATTTTAAAAAGGTCCCTTGCCATACTCGGCCAGAACCCAAGCAAACCCATATTCTGGAAGAGTAGAACGATGCAGACGAACGGATTTCTCAGCCCCCTCAGACGCGCCGTCATCGCCGGTTTTTCCGCTGCTCTGTCGCTGTTTGCGGCGACAGCGGTGCGGGCGCAGGCGGAAGCGCCCATCATGCCGACCAACCTCTTCGAACCGGCCCCGGGTCCCGCCAATCTGATGGCGGTCGAATCACCGGAACTCGGTGAAGACATGAAGCCCTCGGCCGGGTTCATCGCCTACTACCAGCATCGGCCTTTTGTCACATTCTCCTGTGACGAAAACAACAACTGCGGGGATGACATCACCACATCGGACGTGCAGGGCACCATCGATAACGTGGAAAGCCTGCTGGCCGCCGACGTCCTGTTTTCCTTCAATTTTTTAAAGCGCTTCTCCGCCGGTTTTGGTCTGCCCATCATGATCCGCCAGACCGGTTATGTCCCCGAAGAGGTTTACAATGCGACCACCGGCAGCCGCTGGCTCCAGGCGGACTGGACCAACCGCTATTACGCGTACGGCGTCATCGGCGATATCCGCATTCACCTGAAGGGACGAATCCTTGGAGAAGAAGGGAAAGACGGGTTCGTCCTCGGCGCCGCCATCATTCCCACTCTGCCCATGTCGAAATGGACCAAACAGGGTAAGGGCTACACGGGTTCCACTTTCTTCACCCTGACTGCGCCCCGGGTCATGGCTTCCTATCGCTACGGCCCTTTCCGTGCCGTGGCCAACCTGGGATTCAAGGCGCGTCGGAAAGTGGAATACTACTCAGCCGAATACGGCCATGCGATCACCTATGGCGTTGGTGCGGCCTACGACCTGGCCATCAAGCCCGACTTCTTTTCCATTGAATTCTTTGCTGAGCTGTACGGCGAAAAAAATGTGGTTTCGAAAAATTTTACAGACATGGAGAGCGCGCCACTGATGTACGACGGCGGCGCCCGTTTTCACATTCAGGATTTTTCCGTGTCCCTGGCCGTGGGCGGCGGCATCATCAGCGGCATCGGCGTTCCCCAGGTGCAAGGTCTTCTGGGCTTCAACTGGGCGCTGACCACAAAGAAGGACCCCAACGAATTCGCGTATGGCACCGAATGGGACGTGGACGGCGACGGCATTGACAACGAACTCGATGAATGTCCGGATGCAGCGGAAGATATTGATGGGTTCCAGGACGAAAACGGTTGTCCGGATGACGACAACGATACCGACGGCATTCAGGATGGTTACGATTCCTGCCCGAATGAACCCGAGGACAAGGACAACTTCCGCGACAGTGACGGATGTCCGGATCTGGATCATGATGAAGACGGCATCAAGGAGCCCACGGACAAGTGTCCGGACCGCGCCGAAGATTTCGATGGATTCCAGGACGAGGATGGTTGTCCAGATGACGACAACGACAATGACAGCATCCCCGACGACAAGGATGTCTGCCCTCTGGAGCCGGAAGATATCGACGAATTCGAAGATGACGACGGCTGCATCGAAATTGACAACGATCTGGACGGCGTTCCGGACACGGCGGACAAATGCCCGACGGAGATGGAAAACCTGAACGGCAACAAGGACGACGACGGCTGCATCGACAAGGGACGGGCACTGGTCACCATCGAAAACGAGATGTTTGTGTTTGATGAACCGGTTGAGTTCCGCAAGAAGGAAGAGGCCTACCGCAACAGGGAAGACGTCGGGTTGCGCCTGGCCCTGATGGCACTGGTTCTCAAGGGAAACACCAACTGGAAACTCAGCATTGAAGCCCATACGGATTCCCTGGGCGACGCGGAGGCGAACCGGTCGCTTACAGTGAAGCGCGCCGAGGATATCCGGTCCCAGCTGCTTGCCGCCGGTGCGCCGGCAGATCGCGTTACCGTGGTGGGTCACGGCGCCGATGTGTCGCTGGCAGACAACGGAACACGGGAAGGTCGGGAACAGAACAACCGCGTCGAGTTTAAAATCAACCGTCCCATGAAGAAGGTCGTGGTTGAGGCTCCTGACGAAGGCGATGCCATGGACTTCACCATGGAATCCGGCAATGAAGGTGACGCCATGGATTTCACCATGGAATCCGGCACTGACGGCGACACCATGGACTTCAGCGAAGAGTAATCATCACGGGGACGGTGACCAGTCCCACCCAGTACATTGCACAGATGCCGATGCCGATGACTGCCATGGCGGCGGGAGATTCCGCTCGGATGCGCAGGGCAACCGCGACGCACAGGAGCGCCAGCAGCAGGCAGGAAGGGGTCAGCAGGTACCGGATGATCAACTCGGACTGCAGCCCCCGCGTGTCTCCCCCCGCGTGCATCACAACGGGAATCAGGCGGCGGAGCGCCGGGGTGGACAGGCTTCCGGCGATGACGCCGTTGGCGGCGGCAACAGGGAATTGAGGTGGTGGCGGCAATTGGGCAGACGAAGGAGGACAGTCGGTCCGGGACCAGCCCTGATCAGTGGTCCAGCAGCTTTCCAATGTGCCCGTGTTCTGCATTCGCCCCAGAAGCGTCGCCCGGCCGTTGCGGCGTGTGAGAACAATCACCCTGTCCGGTTCCAGGGGCAGTACCATCCGTTCGCCGTTCAAATAGCGTTCTGCACGACGTTCCGGATGTTGTCCGGTAATGGCGTTGAATCGCGCCATCGCAACCGGGGTCAGTTCATGGATGAACATAGCATGGGCACACACGGCAAGGGCGGGAATGATTTGCATGGCGGCCGCCGCCTTCCATGGAGAGATTCCGGCAGCGGGGATCGATTTCCATTCTCCCTGGCGCAGCAGGGTTGAAAGGGCCAGTAGAACGCCCAGGGTGGTGGCCACGGGCAGGACGTGACTGATCACCTGTGGCAGGCGCCAGAACGCGGCAGCCAGAATGGTCCACGGTGAAACGCGCAGAAGCGAGCTGTTTTCCACCACATCGACGGACAGGTAGACGGCAATCAACACGGTCAGAAGAATTAATGTCCACCGGAGAACGACGGCACACAGATAGCGGACGAGGACAGGTGACAACGCGGCTCAGTCTCCGCGTCGCTCGGCAACGATGATGAGCTTGGCGGACTCGGGCCCGAAGAAGGCGCCGGGGGTGGCTCGGTGTCCCGAGACTTTCAACACGGCAAACCCGGTGTGATGCAGCAGCTGGCCGATATCGGAGAGCGAAAACAGACGCAGCGAAAACTCGTGTTTGGTCTGTCGCTCATTGTCGCCGATGATGAGCTGGCGGCTGATGTACAGGCGATTGTTGATGTAGTTGAAGTCGGTTTCTTCCATGCAGACCATGTTGTCCATCTGGAACCACACCATGTTGGGTTGCTGCCGGATGACAAAATCCCGGTTTGCCACCTCCAGCAGAAACACGCCGCCGGGCTTCAGGGCACGGTAGATTCCATTCAGGACCTTCATGTTGGTCTGCTCGTCAAAGAAACCGAAACTCGTGTCGGTGCACATGACACCGTCAAAGGTTCGATCAAATCCCAGATCCCGCATATCACCGTGGATGAAGTTGATTTTTACACCCGCATCCTGTGCGGCATCGCCGGCCCGGGCCAGCATGGACAGCGACAGGTCCACACCGACCACCCGGAATCCACGCTGGGCGAGTCCGATGGCGTTGGGTCCGTTGCCGCAGGCCAGATCCAGCAGCAGGGAGCCCTGGGGCAGGCCCATGGTCTTCTGAAGGAAATCAATCTGCTTCTGGGTTTCGAACGGCGATCGCGGCGGCAGGAGCATCAGGTACTCGTCGTCAAAAATGGTTGCCCACCATTCGCGTTTGCCCTTGGGCTTTCCCTTCTGCAGCCTCGCTTCCAGTTTCAGTGCGGCATTGGCGGCCGCCACCTTGTCGTCCCGGAAGAAACTGTCGATGGGCCGCGAACTGGCCGAATCGGCTGCCAGTGTGGAAGGCGGCGGAACGGGAGGACCTTTTCGGACTTCCTCGATTTCCTGGATGTCCAGTTCTTCTTCCGCATCCGCTGGAACCGGTGCGGTCAGTACCGGCTGGGGACCCGTGGTGACCACAACCCCGGTGGGCAGGGGCGGTATCCGCATCTCCCCCGGTTCGGCCGGCGGGGCAACGAATTCAACAGACACTTCCGTCGCCATGCTTTCGCTGTCGTACGGTGCCGGCGCTGGTGGTACTTCGGAGATCTCCACTTCCATGTCGTCGTCCCCGCCGAACCGGCCGGCGTTTTCCTCACTGGGAACATCGTCGAATACCATTCCCGGAGTTCCGAAATCGAAGGCATGTTCAACCGGCGTATCCGTGGGCAGTGGAATGTGATCGCCTTCTTCGACAACGTGATCTTCGGCGAGTTCGAAAGTGTCGTTCTGCAGGGCATCGGCGGACGCGACGGCCGAATCGTGTTGTTCTGCCCGTTCCATGGAACGGCGCAGGGAATCGGAAATGGGGATAATGGGAACGACGCTGATCCGGGCCATGGGAATGGCGCGGGATGGAAGGGGCTTTTCTTCGATGGACGGCTCGTGGTGAATGACCTGCGCCTCGCTGAGTTCCAGAACCGATCCCGGCGTCGCCTCTGCGGATTCCATGTCGGTTGTCAGATTGAGGACATCTTCCTTGTTGTCGCTATCGTTCATTCGGATACTCCGCCGCTGTCATGTCGCTTTTTTCATGTGGCTGCCGATCCGCTGGCCGAACAGCAACCGACCGGGTGCCGGCAGTGCATTGATGAGTCCGCGACTCCACAGCAGCACCACCGTGGAACCCAGACGGAATGCACCGATTTCGTCACCTTTGTGCATCGCCACTGCCGGGTCGTGGAGCCGCGCTGCGGAGGTGTGCTCTCCGGGGTGCGGTCCAAAGGCGGTTTCGATGTGTCCGACACCGAATGCGGCCACCATGACGAGGGCCATGTGACCCTTGCCCACCCGGAAGTGAAACACCATCCGCTCGTTTTTTTCGTACAGGCCTTCGACGCGGGACTCGGACCAGGGTGCCACCGGAAACCGGGTTCCCGAAATGTGGCGGACTTCGTGGAGCTGTGCATCCATGGACACGTGGACCCGGTGATAGTCCCGGGGATGCAGGTAAATGACACATCCCTGTCCGCCGGCAAACCGGTCACCCACCGGACCGCCCAGCAGTTTTGACAGATTGTAGTCGTAGCCTTTGACCACCAGTCCCCGCGTCGCATCGTCCGACAGGGCATGAACAGCAACCAGCCGGCCGTCGCAGGGGCTCACCACCGCATCCGGGTCCGTACATAAAGCGCGAGCACTATTCTTGAGTCGTCTGGCGAAAAAATCGCCGAATCGTTCGAAGCCGCCCTCCGGAACCTCCGCCTCGTCCATCCGGACGCCCATGGCAGTGGAATATGCCCGGATTACCGGTCGCAACAGTGAAGACGGAACGCGGGTATCCGCAAGAACGCCGATCTGTCTGCTCGCACCGTGAGCAATTCGCTTGAACATGTTGCCGGGCATCTGCTTCCTCTTCGAAGTGTCGAATATACGGATGCAGTGCGATTATAGACGATAAAATGTAATGATCTCAAATAAATTACTGCGGCAGACCCGTTCGGTGCATGTTGGTAATCACGTCTTCCACCTGCTGGCGAAGCGCTTCCTTGTCCGATGGTGTGCACCGGTCGGTCGGAATCGGTGTTCCGATGACAATGTGGATGATGCCCGGCGTCACCTTTACGGTATTGCGCGAAAACGCTTCGAAGGACCCGCGGATGGCCACCGGGAGAACCGGAATGCCCGCCTGAATGGCCATGACAAACGCACCGGATTTGAATTTGCGGATCGCCCCATCCGGGCTCCTCGTCCCTTCGGGAAAAACAAGCAGGGACGGGCCTTTTCGAATGCGGGCGGCGGCTTTTGTCAGTGCTTCCCTGGATTTTCGCCCCGCGGAGCGATCCACCGGAATGAACCGCGCCAGCCAGATGGACCAGCCGAAGATGGGAATGTAGAACAGGCTTTTTTTGGCGAGAAACCGCACGGGCATGGGCAGTGCGCCGAACAGGGCCGGGATGTCGAGCTGACTGGCGTGATTGGCGCAGACCACGTAGGGTTTTTTCCAGTCCACCCCTTCGCCGCCCACCGTTTCCAGACGGACACCGCCGATGCCCAGGACCACGCGGCCCCAGATGTGTCGGGCAATCCACATGTACAGGCGTCCGGTGGGCTCGATGAAGGTGCCCACGACGGCCACGGCGGCGAGGCCGAGGGTGTACAGACCCATCAACACACTTCGTAAATTGGGCATCATCCGCTTTCTTTCCGCCCCCGGCGCAGCAGCGCCGCCCCGTCTTGTCAACCATCCGCCAGTTGAAGTCCAGAACAAAGTGGCCTGTGTCGGCGTTGAAGGGGCGGCATCCTCGGAAGGGACTACATCCGGAGTACGAGGTCCAGTGCCGCGCCCACCGTGTCCTGATGCAGGTGGCAATCGCCGTCTACACAGAACCAGCCGCCGCGGGATGAACCCGCCTGTGCGCGGAGGGTGAGTCGCGATAAAAAAGCGGGAGTCCATTCGACGCCGGCCCGGGGAAACAGGTCGGCGGTGAGCGCCAGAGGCCTGCCGGCCAGTTCCAGCTCGTTGTCAAAGTCGCGGTCCAGTTCGTTGCTGTAGTCGAGGTGCAGGAACAGGACGAGGCCGGCACCGGCATGGAATCGGATTTCGTTGAGCGAGAGGGTGGCATCGCTGAAGAATTGCTGGTTCAGGTCATTGTGAATGAAAGTCGACCCGATGGTCAGCTCCTTTTCCCCGTCGAAGTGCAGGCGCAGGGCGATTCCGCCGTGTCCCAGGACGCCGTCCAGACGATCCCTCGGCGCGGGCGTATCCTTCTGGAAGCGCATACCCGCCGTCAATTCCAGAGATGCCCTGCCGCCGGCAAGGGACTGTTCCGCGGCGAGCACTGTGTGAACAATGAACGGCGAATCGTCGGACAGGGGGATTTCGTTTTCGTTCAACGCGCCCAGATACTGCAGCACCGCGGTGCGGCTTTCGATTTTCAATCCCGTGTTCTTCAGCTTCACCGTCGCACTCATCCGTCCGCCGGCCTCGTTGCCAGGCGACGGCATGGGCACCCATGGTTCCTCCAGGGTGGGCACCGCATGATAGCGGATGGCCGGACCCCGGAAGGGCACCGAACGCGAACCTCGATAGGGACCTTCCACCAGCCAGTCGATGCAGACAATGTTCTCCGCCCGCAGCAGCAGGCCCATCCGGTGAAAACGCGGGCCCGAATCCCAGGAGATATCGGCATGCTGGGCAAATCCGGGTTCCGCAGGAGCACCGGCACCGTTTGCGCGGAAATCGCGATGGGCCTGTCCGTCTGCTTCCAGATAGAACCGCACGCCACCGAGCCGCAGATCGAAATGGATGCCACCTCCCGCCACGGATACCCCGGGGCCCTGATCCACCCACAGTCGATCGGGGGTATCCACGTCCGCGGCACTGCGGAACCGGGGCTCCAGCAGCAGGCCCTGCACGCCGACGGCCGCCGCTTCCCGTATGCGCAGATCAGCGGATAACGCCACCAGCGCGTCGAGGGGATCGTCCTCCAGTCGGCCCAGGGTCAACGGGTCCATGTTGGATGCATTGACGACACCGCCCGCTGCGCGGACCGTCCATGGCCCGCGTGTCCACTCGACGGCAGCGCCCCGCAGCGCATTGTCCACGCCGGTTTCCGCCGCAGTATCCAGGTGCAGGAGGATGCTCCGTCCAAGGGTCAGGGGCATGTCACCCAGCCGGATGCGGAATTCCTCCCATCGGTATTCCACGAACAGGCGCTCAAGGCGGAAATCGTTATCAAACAGCAGATAGCTCGATTCCCCTGTGCCCCGGAAGATGGAAAAGGACTGGTCATTGTAGGCGGGCGCCCCCGGAAACATGGTCAGCTCGAGTCTGGCGCCGACCGAAAAGTCGGGCGCGGTCACGCGGTAGTCCAGTTGATCGCGCAGCATCCAGAAGTTGTCGTCCTGGCCGTGTCCCAGCTCCATGGGTGTGATGCCGGCATCTCCCACGTATCGGGTCGACAGGGTCTGTTCCGCTTCACGGCTCACCGGATCGGAGAGGACCGCGCTGCTCCAGGTGAGCAGGAGCGCGCCCAGCCCACATGCCACTCGACGCTTCATTTCTTTTTATTCTGTTTGTGCCGCCTGCCGGTGGCCGGCGCCTTCGGTCGCGTTGCCTTCCGGGGAGCAGTGTTCCGCTTCTGCCGTCCGGGTGGTTCCGCGGCACCTCGCTGGTTTACCGGTGCGCGTTTCGATGGTCGCGGTGGTGCAAAGGAGGGGGACAGATCGAGCTGTCGCTTCGGCACGTCGACGCCGTTGATGCGCACGTCGACTACTCCGGCCGGGTGTTCCGCATCGGCGATGTGATCGACGTGCGCATCAACGGCCGGAGTAGTCGCCCCGCACCTTTCCCTCGTCGGAAGACACCTCCCACCAGTCGTCGCCCAGCTCCTGCAGCCGGATGAGCCCTTCGATGAGAAAAACGGGATGCTGGACGAAAATGCCGAAATCCGTCACGCCGGTGATCACGCCGGGAAACGTTTCGCCCCGTTTCCCCTCAAGAAACTGCAGCACCAGTACCAGTCGCAACTCGGTTTCCGCCGCCTGGGCCGCCCGTTCCTTCAACGACGCGTAGTCGGATGCCTTTGCCGCGTTGTCCCATGCCTCCGTCGAATCGCCGGCGGTGCCGCCGTCGATGAGGCGCCCCAGCTCCCGGTGGATGAGAAGGTCGGGATAGCGCCGGATGGGACTGGTGAAGTGCGTGTAGCAGTCGCTGGCCAGGGCGAAGTGGCCCACTGCTTCCACCGAATAGACCGCCCGCTGGAACGAGCGGAGCACCGCGAGGTTCATCGCATGGGATTCGGGACGGCCGGCGGAGCGCTCCACCAGCCCGATGATGTCCCGGACGGTGGGTTCGCTCGACAGGTCGTACCCGCAGGCTTTGGAAAATTTTGCCAGCTGGGTCATGGATTCACTGTCCGGTGGCGGGTGGATACGGCGGATGAGGGGGGCGTCCAGATCCCGCAGATGACGGGCCACCGCTTCGTTGGCTTCCACCATGAACATTTCAATAATGGTGTGGGTATAGGCCCCGTCCGTAGGGCCTGCGCCGGTGACCTTCCCATCGTCGTCGAGGGTCAGCTCGATTTCGGGCAGGTTGAGGTGAATCATGCCCTCCTTCTGGCGCCGCGCCTCGATGCACCGCGCGAGCCGATCCATCCGCGACAGCAGCGCCACCACCTCTTCTCCGTATCCATTCCGGCCGACGCCATCGATGAGGGACTGGGCTTCCCGATAGGTCAGCCGCTTTTTCGAACAGATGACCGAGCGACAGAACCGCCGGCCGCACACCGCGCCGTCCCGGTCGTAGTCGATGAACGCGCTCATGGCGAAGCGCTTGACGCCCTCCTGCAGCGAGCACAGGCTGTTGGACAGTACGGGGGGCAGCATGGGCACCACAAAGCGGGGAAAGTACACGCTCAGGCTGCGGCTGCGGGCCTCCATGTCAAGGGCGCTGCCCGGCGTGACAAAATGGGACACGTCGGCGATGTGAATACCGAGGCGCATTGCGCCGTTATCCAGCGGCTCGAGGCTGATGGCATCGTCGTAGTCCCTGGCCGTGTCCGGATCGATGGTGACAATGGTCATGCCGGTCAGGTCCTCTCGTCCGACAGCATCGTCCGGCGCGAATGCCGCCGACTGCGCCGCTGCCTCGCTCAGCACCTCCGCGGGAAATTCCGCGGGCAGACCGAAGGCGGCCATGATCGATCCAATTTCCGCAAGGGGTTCTCCGGACAGGCCGAAGGTGTCCACGATGACGCCCTCGGGCATCCCGTCATCCTGTGGATACCAGATGATATCCACCTTCACCTTGATGCCCTCCTTCCGGTATTCTGCGGGAACGTCCCGCACGACAACCGGCTTTGCCACACGTCGTCCGTCGGGCATCACAAACCAGGTACCGCCGCTGTGCGCCAGGGTTCCCACGGCGCCGGTATTGCCCCGCTCCTTCACCTCCACGACTTCGCCCGCGTAGCGGATGCGGCCTTCCTTTTCGTCGCGCTTCACGATCTTCGCCAGCACCAGATCACCGTCCCTGGCGCCCCCGGTTTTCCCTTCGGGAACAAACAGGTCGCTCTGGGTGGTTTTGTCTTCGGGAACAACGAACCCGAAGCCCCGGGCATTGGCGGTGAAGCGACCGAGTACGAGTTTGTCGAAGGAGGGCAGCGTCAGGGCCTTGTCACTGCCGTAGATGAGGCGTCCTTCGTCGCGCAGTTTTTTGTAGGCCGTGCGGAAGTCACCATAGTTCCCATCGGAAATGCCCATGCGGCGGGCGAGCTGGCGGGGTTTCAACTCCGGACCGCCGTTTTTTTTCATGAGGTAAGTAAGAATTTCCTGCTGATAATTCGATGGTTTTTTTTGTTTCGTTTTAGACATGGCGGGATTGTACACGCCGGGCGGTTACGATGAAAGGCGATTATCGGCAGAAGCGGGCGGTGCAATGGCCGCTCTTCGGTCGAAGAAATGTTTACTAAAACGACGGGCTGCGGTTTGATGCCGTCCATGCATGCGGACAACGGCAGCGGGGCCATGTTCGACGCCATCGCGAAGCGCTACGACCTGTTGAATGCGATCACCTCCATGGGGCAGGATCGGCGCTGGCGGCGACAGGCCGTACGCCAGCTGCGCCCATCGGATCGGATCGTCCTCGATCTGGCGGCGGGCACGCTGGATGTCTCCGTGGATATCCTGCGCCGTTTTTCCCGATCATCGGTGGTCGCTGTCGATCCATCCCGCCGCATGCTCCTTGCCGGACGGCACAAGCTGACAGATCCCGCCCGACGGGGTGACATCGCCGTGCTGACCGGAACAGCCGAATGCCTGCCGCTGGCTGACAGCTCTGTGGATGCAGCGATCATCGCCTTTGGTGTCCGTAATTTTTCCAATCGCGCCTTCGCCCTCGCCGAACTGCGCCGGGTGCTGCGTCCATCGGGCCGACTGGTCATTCTGGAACTGACCCTGCCCCGGGATGGTTTTTTGGCAACGTCGGCCCGCCTGTATGTCCACCGTGTGGTCCCGTTCATCGGCGGACTGATATCCCGGCGTGGGGCGTATGCGTACCTGCCCCGATCCATGGCGACCTTTCCCTGCGCGAGTGCGTTTGTTGCGGAGTTGACGTCCGCCGGCTTCGCGGTAGAGCGGGTGACCCGTTTCATGGCCGGCGTCTGCCACCTGTTTGTCTGCAGGCGCGACAAGGAGGAGGTGTGTTGTGGAAGTGCGTAGCGTAAAGGGTGGCGCAACGCCGGCGGAGACGTTTTCGCAGGCGGCCCTCGCCATTCCCGACGGGTGCGGGCTGGTGGCCGTCACCGCGGCGGCACCGGCGCGGCTCCCCCACGGGTTGATTCGTCTGGACAGGAACCCGGGCATCCTCTGGTTACCCGGCATTGGTACGGCCGCGGCGTCCCATCAGTGGCAGGCCGCCGGAAAAGGATATGCGCGGATGCTACGGAGCAAGGGCCCGGACCGGTTTGCCGATATCCGGGAGGAGGCGCGCATCGCGTTCGACATGCTGGTTCACGTCATCGACGAGGGACTGGATGCCGTGCCATCCGTGCGCTGGTTCGGCGGCGGCGCTTTTTCTGCAGCGTCGGTCGACCCGGGATGGAGCGGTTTTTTTCCGGCCGGATTCATACTGCCCCGCTGGCTTTACCTGTGCCGGAATGACCGCGCGGTCATCCGCCTGACGATCGAGGCACAGGAGCTGCGGGACGGCGGGTGGCGCGCCGGGTGGGAGGACGTGGAACAATGGCTGTACAGCGACGATACCGGGTGGGGCAATGCCGGAACCGCGACCGTGCAGCACGATGGCACCGGATGGTCTTCCCTCGTGGACAGCGCACTTGGCGCCATCGAGGCGGGGGAAATGGAAAAGGTGGTCGTCGCCCGCGCGAGCGAGGTCCGGTCGGAGCGTTCCTTCTGCGCCGATCAGATTGCCGCGGCGCTGACCCCCGACTACGGCAGCTGCATCCGGTTTGCCGTCCGCTTTGACGGAGACGTCTTCATGGGGGTGACACCCGAGCAGCTGGTCTGTGTCCACGGAGGAGGCAGGGTGGTGGAAGCAGACGCTCTGGCCGGCTCCATGAAGCGCCGCATCGATGGACAGGACGAGGCATCCGTGACGGACCTGCTGGACAGCTACAAGAATCGGCTGGAGTTCGAGTATGTGCTGAACGATCTGATGGAGCGGATGCGTGCCTTCGGATTGCGGGTGAGTGATTGCGTGCCCCTCCGGGTGAAGTCGCTGAAGGACGTGCACCACATTCATTCGCGCATGATCACCGAGGCGGACCATCCGGTCCACATACTGGACCTGGTGGCGGCGCTCCATCCGACACCGGCCGTCTGCGGCACACCGCGGGAAGCGGCCGCCCGCTGGCTTGCCCGGCACGAACCGATGGAGCGGGGCTGGTATGCGGGTCCGGTGGGGTGGTTTGACGAGGCCGGCGAAGGGGATTTCGCGGTGGCCATCCGCAGCGCCCTGCTGTCGGGGAAGCGGGCCCGCGTATTTGCCGGCTGCGGCATCGTGCGGGGATCCGCGAGCGAGACGGAACTGGAAGAAACGAAGATCAAACAACAGGCCATGCTGACGGCCATGGGGGTTTCATGAGCGATAACCTGCAGATGGAAATGGCGATGGTGTTCATGGGTGAACTGGCGTTTCAGGGAGTCAAGGATGCGGTGCTGAGCCCCGGCTCCCGGTCAACGCCCCTGGCCCTCGCGGCACTGTCGTCCCTGCGATGTCATGTGGCCGAAGACGAGCGGAGTGCCGCCTTTTTTGCCCTGGGGCAGGCACGTCGCACGGGTCGTCCCACGGTCCTTGTGTGCACATCGGGAACGGCCGGTGCCCATTATCTGCCCGCGCTGATGGAGGCGGACCTGTCGTGTATCCCCCTTATCGCGGTGACTGCGGATCGCCCATGGGAGGCCCAGAGCTGCGGCGCCAATCAGACCGTTTTTCAGCAGAACCTGTTTGGCACTCACGTGCGTCGTTTTCTGGAGCTGGGTGAGCCCTCCTCCCGGACCGCGGATGCGGCGCGGCGGATTGCGGCCCGAACCGTGACCGACAGCGTGAGTCCTGTGCCCGGTCCCGTCCATGTGAATGCCCGATGGCGCATGCCCCTCGAACCTCGCGGCCAGTCGGTTGTCGCGCGGAAGGCAGGCGTGCGGGTGTTTCTGGGTGTTCCGGGTCCGGATGGGGACGCGGTGGGTCATCTGGCCGAAGTGGTGGCCCGTTGCCGACGCGGCTGGATCGTGTGCGGCCCGCTGCATTGCATGCAGGACCGCCAGACCATGGGAACCCTTGTTTCGCGCCTGTCGGAGGTTACCGGATATCCGGTTTTCACGGGGGTCACCGGGCCCTTCGTCGACCACTGTGACGGTGCCCTGCGGCGCTCGGCACTGCTGCTGTCGAGCCCTTCGTTCCGCCGGCAGTTTGCTCCCGATTTGATCATCGAAGTCAACGGGCCCCTGGTGTCATCGGACTACGGCGCCCTGCTGGAAGAGGCGGACACCGTTACCCGCGTGGTGCTGACGCCGTATTCGTGGGTCGATCCGGACGGCCGGGCCTCTGCCATGGTGATCGGCCCGCTCGAGCCGCTGCTGTCACAATTCGTTGACGCGATGGCCCCGGCAACGGATCGCTCGTGGATGGAGAGCCTGCGGGCCGTGGACGCGGCGGCCGACGCAGTGATCGCTCAGTCAGACACCGGGTTTTCCGAAGCGACGGTTTCCCGGGTGGTGGCCGAGTGGGGAGACGGTACGCTGCTCGTGGGGAACAGCCTCACGGTTCGGGACATGGACGCGTTCGGAGGCTGGCGGGGTTCACGGGTCATGCACCAGCGGGGTGCCAGCGGCATCGACGGATTGATTTCCGCAGCGGCCGGCAGTGCGAGCGCAGGGCCTGAGCCCCTCACCCTGCTCATCGGCGACATGAGCGCCCGGCACGACATCGGTGGATTTGCCCTCCACTGGGCAGCAACGGCGCCCCTGGTGACGGTCATCGTGAACAACGACGGCGGAAGGATGTTTGAGCAGTTGCCCGTCGCTTCGCAGGAACACCTGCGGGAAGCCCTGGAACTGGCATTTGTCGTTCCCGGAGGGCCGTCCTTTGAATTCGCGGCGCGGATGCACGGCCTCGGCTATGCGCGTGTCAGCGACGAATCGACCCTGCGCGCGGCCTATCAGGCAGCCCTGCAGACGGGTGGTTCGAGCGTGATCGAAGCGGTGGTGGCACAACCCGACAGCCGGCAATGGCGCGGTGACCTCGCCCACCGGGTGGACGAAGCAGTAAAGGCTTCGCTGAATTCATGACCTTCCGTGTCAGCGGCAGGGTGGTGTACGTCCACGGGTTTCTCGGCGCGGATGCCATGTGGCAGCACGTGATGCGGGACGGGGCGGTGGCAGTGGGTCTGCCCGGTCACGAGACGGGTCAAGATCACCGCCGTTATCTGGACGCAGGCGCCACGTTCTTTGACGCGGCGATTCAGTTTCTGTCGCGACTGCCGGAGGAACAGTGCACACTGGTCGGCTATTCCATGGGCGCGCGACTGGCCCTGTGCGCCGCACTGGTGGCCCCCGAACAGGTGACCGCTCTGGTGCTCATCGGCGCCAATCCCGGATTGCCCGAAGGTCCGGTGCGGGAGGAACGGCGCGCCTTTGAGGAATCGCTGTGCACGCGCATTGAGGAGAAGGGACTGGCGTCGTTTGTGGACTGGTGGCAGACACGGCCCCTGTTTGATTCCCAGCAGTCCCTGTCAAAGGAGGTGCTGGCGGCTCAGCGGGCCATGCGCCTCTGCCACGATCCCGTGCAGGTGGTGCGGGCTGTGCGCGCCATGGGACTGGCGGCGATGCCCGATTTGGGGAAGCACCTGCAGGAACTCCGCATGCCTGTCACCTGGGTGGCGGGTGAAAACGATGTGAAGTTTGCCGACATTGCCCGTCGCTCCGCTGCCCTGACCCCTTTGGGCCGGGTCCAGATCATTTCCGGCTGCGGCCATAATCCCGTGCTGGAGACCCGTTAGATATCTGCTTCAGGACTTCTTTTTTTCAAACACCTGCTCCCAGTTCATTCTGCCCGTCAGTTGCATCATGGCCGCCAGCGTGAGTACGGCAAAGGTGGCGCCGATGAACCCGGTGGTTCCCTTGAAAAAAAAGGAAAACGAAAACACCACCAGGTAAATGAGCTGGGCGAAGGGCGCGATGAGGAATGCAAAGAGTGGCGGCGTGAACAGCCGCAGATAGGTGGACGTGAGCAGCAGTGAGATCAGCGCGGCAATGGCGAAAGCCAGGTAGATGTTCATATGGTCTGAATAGTAGGAAAAAATGAGGTGGAACGAAAAGAACGTGGCCGCGAGGAAGAAGTAATGCATGGGGTGGATGGCGATTTTCCGGATGAGGGACACCATCATGACGATGAAGAAGAAGAACAGCAGAGGAACAGGCGCGAAGAATGTGACCCGGGACAGGATTTCACCGGGATTCAGCCGGTTCGGGATGACCACGCCCACATCCTTTCCGGTGACGGAGTTGCGCAGTTGCCAGGACAACAGATGGCCGTCGGGACCGTGGGTTTTTGACGTTGGCGAAAGCGTGCCCGGAAGAAAATCGAAGTCATCGAAATCGGTGGCAAACTCCAGCGACAGGTTGCGGATGCGGCTGATGGATTCCGAATCGGGGGTGATGTAGTAGGTGACCTGCTCCATGCCGGTGCAGCGATAGCGGACGTCGAGGGCAATGGATTTCCGTCCCGCGGGCGCCACCGGAAGCGGGTTGTTCCTGACCAGCGGGGCGATGTCGGCAACGGGCGTCCGATCCAGGCGGATATCGATGTCGCTGTATATGGAATCGGCGGAGCTGAGGGGAGAATACAGGTACAGCGTGTCGTTGCGATAGGCTTCGGGAATGTCAAAGACGTAGTGGGCCGAAAACCAGGCCTTGAACGTGGGAAACCAGAGGGTTCCCTTTTTACGCTGGTCCAGTTTCAGGTCAACTTTGACGTTCTGCACAATCAGTTCCAGAGGAATTGTTTCCACGCCGTCTTCAAACGTCCGCTGCACCCCGTTGACGGTCTCCGTGCGCAGGATTGGCAATGTCTTCACCAGTCGCGGCGCAGTGATGCCGAGTTGGCTGCCGTACAGGGACTGCACTTCGTTGCGCAGCGCAGCATACGATTCGTCGGTGCGCGCCAGGTTGACGGCCCCCAGAATCATCCATGCGATGAACGTACAGACGAAGATGAACATGATGGCGACGAGACGCTTGACGGTCATGGTGAACCTCCCTAGGCTGGATGGACGTTCTGCGCGGAGCGGATATTCCCGATGTCGGCCATATCCGGATAAAACATGAGGACACTGACCATGGCGATTCTCGTACTGATGTGGACCGGATGCGGGGCATCCGGAAAAGTGGAAACCAGGGAAGTTTCCACTGCGGTCATTCCACCGGCGGAGCAGATTTATTTTCGCGTGCGGCCTGTTGATGAAACGGACGTGTGCGGATTCAAAGACATGGTGGATCCCGGCGAACCCGCGGCAGACGGCATGATGGACATCTCTGCGGCCCATCCATATATTCGCTATTTCGGCCGGGTGGACTGCGCCAATCCGCAGGCGCCGACGTTTTCGTTTCCGGGCATATCCATCCGGGCGAAATTCACGGGGCCGTCCCTAGACATGCGGTTGCGGGACCATGCTCAGCCCCGGACGGAGACCACGAAAAATTATTACAACATCATCATCGACGGCAAAGAGCCCACCATGCTCTGTCCGCGGTCGTCGCAGGAAGTTTATGAGCTGGCGCGAAACCTGCCCGCGGGTGAACATGTGGTGGAGATTTTCAAGCGTTCCGAGAGCAGCCACTACGACGACATGAACGTGGGACGCGGCGATTTTCTGGGATTGCGCATCGCCGCCGGTGAAGCCCTTCTGCCCCTTTCTCCCCGTCCCAACCGGATCGAGTTCATTGGCGATTCCATTACCTGCGGTTACGGCAACGAACTCTCCGTGGATGTGGCGGACAACTATCATTTCACCACGGCGAACTCCAATGCATGGATGGCCTGGGGGGCCATTGCCGCGCGGCGCCTGAACGCCGAATACATGGCGGTTGCCTATTCAGGTCGCGGCCTTGTGCGCAACTACGCAGGCCTCCCCGGCGAAACGCTGCCGGAAATGTACCTGGAAACGCTGCCCGACGATCCATCGGCGACCCCATGGGAGCCGTCCCGGTATGCACCGGGCGTGGTGGTGGTCAACCTCGGCACCAACGACTTTTCCGAAGGGTTGTCGCCGGGGGCGGAAACAGATTCCCTGCGTCGCAGGTACCGGGATGCCTACCATGCCTTCGCAGAACGGCTGCGAGGGTATTATCCGGCGGCGACCATTGTGCTGGCACTCGGACCCATGATGTCCGACTGGTTTCCCGAAGGGGTCAATGCCTGGACCGCTGTGCAGGAAGAAGTATCCGCTGTAATGAAGGCAAGGCGCGAAGCCGGGGACGAAAACATCCACATGCTGGTGTTCGACCCTCAGACGCCACCCTACGGCGAAGACTACCATCCGACCATCGAGACACACCGCCAGATGGCCGACGGACTGGTATCATTTCTCGCGCAGGCAGGAGTGTTCTGAACAATGAAAGTTGTCCGGGCCGCTGTGAACCGGCATGGCGGTGCACTGTCGTCGTCCGTCGGCTGTGCGGCTGGCCAATGGACCGCGCGCGAAGGTCTCTGCCTGCGCCTGTTTGACGGAAGCGGTCGCACCGGCATCGGAGAAGCATCGCCCCTGCCCGGCCATTCGCCGGATTCCCTTGAAGATGCGCTGGTGTTCCTCCGTCGGGCGGCGGAATTGATCGTCGATACGTCGGTCGAGAACATGGAAGGTGTCCCGCTGATCAAAGAACTGCAGCGGCGGATGGCAGGTGAAGCGGATTCCCGATCGGGCCGTTTTGCCCTCGAAACAGCGGTGCTCGATCTGCAGGGACAGCAGGCGGATGTGCCCCTCTGGCAGATACTGGGCGGCTGCGGTTGCTTCAAGACCATCGGCGTCAATGCACTGGTCGATTGGCGCGATGGCGGGAACCGGATCGAAAGTTTTTTAAACGCAGGCATTCGCGCATTCAAGGTCAAGGTGGGTATACCCCGGACAACCATCGAAGAAGAAATGACCAGTCTTCGAAAACTGCGGAACAGGTTGGGAGATGACGTGGAAATCCGGCTGGACGCGAATGGCGTGTTCCAGATCGGCGAAGCAATGATGCGCATGCATCAGTATGCACAGATCAAACCTGCCTTCATCGAGGAGCCCGTCAAGGGAAGGGCGCTGTCGGGGCTTGAAAGGACACCGGTTTCCCTGGCTGCGGATGAATCTCTGGCGGATGAATCCTGTGCGGAAGGACTGCTGGCTTGCGGCAATATGTCGGTGTTCGTATTGAAACCCGCCCTCCTCGGCGGGCTTCTGGCGGCCCGGCATCTGGCCCGGGCAGCTCAACGATCCGGAAAGGATGTCGTTATCACCCACATGTATGAAGGTCCCATCGCGCTGCGGGCCTGTACACATCTGGCCTTCAGTCTGGAACGGCCGCCCCTGGCCTGCGGTCTGCTGCACCATCCCGGGCTGGATGTCTGGCCGCCCGTGGAAGGCGCACCGGTGACGCACGCCGGACTCCGGCAGGTTCCACGATGCGTCGGTCTCGGGGTGGACGCAGATGCATTTGCAGAGGCATGCGGATGGATGGACTGAGCATTCGTGAGGCGGCCGCGCGATTTGGCGATCAGGATTTTCTGATTGCCGGCGGTGAACGGTGGACATTTGCCCGACTGGCAGAGCGCGTCGAACACGCGTCCCCTGTTTTACGAAGTGAGCCGCTGTTCATCAACGCAACTGCCACGGTTGATACCCTGGTGACCATGCTTTGCGCCATGGAACAGCACGTTCCTCTGGTGCTGCTGCATTCCGGGTGGAGCGCTGATGAGCGTTTCGCCATGGTGCAGACATTCGGTTCCCTGTCGACCGGAACGACTGTGCCGGGGCGGGATACCTTCGGTGTGCTGTTCACCTCGGGTTCCCTCGGACAACCCAGGGGTGTGGTCCTGAGTCGACGCGCGGTGATTGCCGCGGCCCGGTTGAGCGAAGAGAGACTGGGATGGGAAGCGAATGACCGCTGGATCTGCGCGCTGCCCCTGGCCCATGCGGGCGGCATTTCCATTTTTGTTCGCTGTCTGCTGGCCGGGAGATCCGTTGTCCTGATGGAGGGATTTTCTGTCGACGGTGTCCTGTCGGCCATTGAAAGGGAAAGGGCCACCATGCTGTCGGTTGTGCCGACCATGCTGCAGCGCCTGCTGGAAGCGGATCAGAAGAATCTGCTGGCGCAATTGCGAATACTGCTGGTTGGCGGTGCGGCCATTCGTCACGACCTGATGACCGAATGCGAAAAAAGAAATATCTGCGCGATGCCCACCTACGGCATGACCGAAACGGCATCCCAGATTGCAACGGGACGTTCCGGTCCATCGGGAGGATTGCGGCCTCTGCGCGATGTCGGTATCCGGATTCTGGCGCCGGACGGCACATCCTGTCCTGCCGGCACAACTGGTCGAATCGCCGTCTGCGGGCCCCAGATCATGGACGGATATCTGGGGGAGGAACCGATTATTCCGTCTTCCTTTCTGATAACCGACGATGCGGGATGCATGGATGACAGTGGCGGCCTTCATGTGCTGGGTCGTCTGGACGAAACGATTATCACCGGCGGCGAAAACGTGCATCCGGCGCAGGTCGAATCGGTGGTCCGTGCGTTTCCGCATGTGGCCGATTGCGTTGTTTTCGGTGTGGAAGACCAAAGGTGGGGGCAGGTGGTGGCTGTGGCCCTGGCGTGGCCTGCCAGTCACGTTTTTGACGAAGATTCCTTCCGCCGCTTCTGTGCCGATCGCCTGCCGTTATTCCGTGTGCCTCGCTATGTGGCCGTCATGGATACATTCAACCTGCTGGCCGGTGGAAAGGTAGACCGCCAATCGGTCGTGCGGCAGGCATTGCCCCTGCTGCATCGACTCCATCGCGCACCCCGTCCGTGAAAGTGGAAATCATTCGCGAATCGGCGGAGGCGAAGTCCATGCGCGGGCGTCGCTGCGGCGGCAGGCAGTTGTCTGCGGGTGATTTTTCTGTTGGCGGCGGGTTTCGCGCGTTGTCCGGCGGTGTCCGGGTCGGCGGGGCGGACGATTTTTTTTGCAGCAATCGATGGCGGGGGCGTTTTACCCGACTGCGGATGCAGCAGTGCCGTTGCGTTGCTTCAAACGCGGACACAAACAGTTGAATCGATGCGGTCAGAATCCCAC
>JAKQNG010000050.1 GCA_029565915.1 Deltaproteobacteria bacterium | reverse complement strand
TCGATGCGGCTACATGGTGACAGACAACCGGTCGTCTCCGGACGAACCCTCTGGAATCTGAATGGATGGAACGAAAAGGAAACCGGAGGAATCACATTAAACAACCGTCCAGGTGGTCCTGGACACGGGGTCCACTTTAGGTTTGTCTTGTCAAAAACACGCGCAGAACCGATTTCGTGGCCACGATGGTGGCGTGAATCCGCCCTTTGCACAATCGAAAAAAATGAAAAAAAACGAAGTGTTTCAGTGGCGTTGGAAAGGAAAAGCAGGCGGTCAGCTCTCGACGGTGCGGATGCCCAGTTCGAGGAGCTGGGCCTCATCCACGGCGGAGGGTGCGTCGGTCATCAGGCAGGCGGCGCGCGTGGTCTTGGGGAAGGCGATGACGTCCCTGATGGAGTCGAGCCCGGAGATGATGGATATCAGCCGGTCAAAGCCGAAGGCCAGTCCCCCGTGGGGCGGCGCGCCGAACGAGAGGGCGTCCAGCAGAAAGCCGAACTTGGCCCGCTGCTCGTCGGGGCCGATGCCCAGCACCTTGAAAATCCGGCTCTGGATGTCCTGATCGTGGATCCGGATGGAGCCGCCGCCGATTTCCTGGCCGTTCAGCACGATGTCATAGGCCCTCGTACGCACCCGCAAAGGATCGGACTCCAGGAACGCGAGATCCGCCGGATGGGGGGACGTGAACGGATGGTGCATGGCCGCCAGCCGGCCGGTTTCCGCGTCCTTTTCGAACATGGGAAAATCCGTCACCCAGGTGAAGGCGAACGCGCCCGGCTGCACGAGACCCGTGTCCTTTGCCACCTGCACGCGCAACCGCCCGGCCGCTGTGCGCGCGATGGACCGGTCCGCGTCTGCCACGAAGACCGCCAGATCGCCGTCTCCCATGCCCGCCGCCGCAAGGGTGGCAACCAGCGCATCGTCCGTGAACTTCGACACGGGACCGGCAAAGGCGCCGTTTTCCCGCTTCAGGTACGCGAGCCCTTTTGCGCCGTAGCGCTTGACGAATTCCGTGTACGCATCGAGGGCCTTCCTGGAGAGCGTTGCGCCGCCCTTCACCACAAATCCCGTCACCAGTCCGCCCGCCTGCGCCGCGCCGGAGAACACGCCGAACGCCGACGTCTGCGCCGCCGCCGTCGCGTCGAAGAGTTCCATACCGAACCGCACGTCCGGATTGTCCACGCCGTAGCGGGCCATCGCTTCGTCATAGGTGATGCGGGGGATGGGCAGCGCGACGTCCACGTCGAGAACGTCCTTGAAGACCTTTGCCAGCATCCGGTCGCAGGTGGCCATGATGTCGTCGGGGGTGATGAAGCTCATCTCCACGTCGATCTGGGTGAATTCCGGCTGGCGATCCGCCCGCAGGTCCTCGTCGCGGAAACATTTTGTGATCTGGAAATACCGCTCGAAGCCCGCCACCATGAGCAGCTGCTTGAAGAGCTGGGGCGACTGGGGCAGCGCGTAGAACCGGCCCCGGCTCACCCGGGAGGGCACGAGGTAGTCCCTGGCCCCTTCGGGGGTGGACTTGGTCAGAATCGGTGTCTCCACCTCCACGAACCCGTCATCGATGAAGTGCTCCCGCACGAGGAACGCCGCCCGCGAACGCAACAGCAGGGCCCGTTGCAGGGGCGCGCGCCGCAGATCGAGGAACCGGTAGCGCAGGCGGATATCTTCCCCCGCGTCGGTGTCGTCCTCGATGGCGAAGGGCATGGGGGCGCTGCGGTTGAGGAGGGCGGTCTCCTTTGCGACCACTTCGATGTCGCCCGTGGCCAGATTGGGGTTGGGCTTTCCGCCCCGCCGGATCACCTCGCCGCGCACGGCGATAACGTATTCCTGGCGGTAGGACTTGGCCAGCTCCAGGGCGTCGGTGCTGAGGTGGTCCCCGTTGCACACCACCTGAACGATGCCCGAGCGATCCCGCAGGTCGATGAACAGGGTGCCTCCCAGATCCCGGGCCGTGGCCACCCAGCCCATGAGGACCACTTCATTGCCGATGTGGGACGCGCGCAGCTCGCCGGCCCCGTGACTTTTTTTCTGCTCTTCGATGAAACGTCCCACCTTCATCTCCTTGTCATATGAATTCCATGGATTCCGTCATTCACCCGGTCCCGCCGGCAGGACGATGTATCACGCATGGCGGTGGCGGTTCAAGGATCTTGGTCGGCCCGGCAAATCGGAGTATGGTCGGCGGGACGCGCGTTCACGCGACAACAGGAGAGGCGCAACATGTGTGGAATCGTCTGCTACATCGGAAACAGGGACTGCAGTGACATCATCCTGGACGGCCTGTCGAAGCTCGAATACCGGGGCTACGATTCGGCGGGCGTGGCCATCCACGATGGCGGCGACATCCGGGTGACGCGACAGGAAGGCAAACTCTCGCGGCTCGCCGCAAAGCTGGCGCAGGAACCCTCGCCCGGCACCACCGGCATCGGCCACACCCGCTGGGCCACCCACGGCCGCCCCTCCGAGAACAACGCCCATCCCCACCGGGCCGGCGATGTGGTGGTGGTCCACAACGGGATTTTTGAAAACCACCTGCAGCTTCGAAAGGAGCTGGAAGACGGCGGCACGGTGTTTTCCTCCGAAACGGACACGGAAATCCTGGCCCACCTGGTCAAGCGCGAATACGACCGCGCGCCCGACCTGAAGGAAGCCGTGCGCCGCTCCCTCCAACGCGTCGAAGGTTCTTACGCCGTGGCGGTGATGCACCGGGCGGTGCCGGGACAGATCGTCCTCGCAAAGAACGCATCGCCCCTGGTCATCGGAAAAGGAAACGGCGAAATGTTTGCCGCCTCGGACATTCCCGCCATCCTGCGCCACTGCCGCGACATGGTGTTCATGGAGGACGGCGAGCTGGCCCTCCTGTCCCACTCCGACGCGACCATTGAAACCCTGGACGGAAAGCCGGTGAATCGGGAGACCCGCCACATCACCTGGTCCCACATCCAGGCCGAAAAAGACGGCTTCAAGCACTTCATGCTGAAGGAAATCTTCCAGCAGCCCCTGGTCATCACGGACACCCTGCGGGGCCGGGTGTCCATCGAGGGCTCCGGCGTGGCGACGGAGCTGATGGGATTCGACGATCCAACGGCAAAGCGCATCCGCCGCATCGTCCTCGTGGCCTGCGGCACGTCCTTCCACGCGGCGCTGGTGGGCAAGTACTGGCTCGAAAAGCTGGCCCAGGTGCCCACGGAGGTGGAGCTGGCCAGCGAATACCGGGCCCGGGAGCCTCTGGTGGATCCCAACGATCTGGTCATTCCAGTGTCCCAGTCCGGCGAAACCCTCGACACCATGGAGGCCATCCGCATCGCCAAGGAAGGCGCCGCGCGGATCCTGGCCATCACCAACGTGGTGGACTCGGCTATCCCGCGTGCGGCCGACGGCGCCCTGTACACCCACGCAGGACCGGAGATCGGCGTGGCCTCCACCAAGTGTTTTTCCGCCCAGCTGGCGGCCCTGTACATGCTTGCCGTCCACCTGGGCCGCCGCCGGGGCGTGCTCGAAAAATCCCGGGCGCGACGCCTGCTCGAAAACCTGGTGAAGATGCCCGTCCTGATGAGCGCCGTTTTAAAAAAGAACGACCAGATCCGGGAGCTGGCCCACGGCCTTTCCGCCTGCCAGCACGCCCTCTTCCTGGGCCGCAACCTGTCCTATCCCATTGCCCTCGAAGGGGCCCTCAAACTGAAGGAAGTCTCGTACATCCACGCGGAAGGCTATGCCGCCGGTGAGATGAAGCACGGTCCCATCGCGCTGATCGACGAATCCCTGCCCGTGGTGGTGGTCATGCCGAGCGACGAATCCCTGAAGCGCATTCTGGGCAACGTGCAGGAGGTGCTGGCCCGGGGCGCAAAGGTCATCGGCATCACCACCGAAGGGGAAAAAACGGTGGCGGACCTGCCCATGGAGCGCATCGAAATCCCCGTGTGTCCCGAGGAGCTGACGCCGCTCCTGTCCATCATTCCCCTCCAGCTCCTCGCCTACCACGCGGCGGACATCAAGGGCACCGACGTGGACCAGCCCAGAAACCTGGCCAAGACCGTCACCGTGGAATAGCCGGGCGGATGGCGATGGATAGATGCAACCAGTTGCTTGTCAACAGAAGTTATCGAGCGCACCGGAGCCCGGTGCTACTCACCGCGTCAGTGAAGTAGCACATACCCCTGGCGGAAACGACCTGCGATGGTGAATCAGTCGTGTAGCAACCGCCCCGGCATACATGAAATCGCTCGTCGCCACCGGTGATCCAGGCGCTTCCATCAGAAGGTGCAACGCCACCTCCTTCGCAATACGTCACCTCTGAGGTCGCATCACAGTCGTAGGAGTCGTGATAGATGTCTTCCACTCTTTCATAAACATTGCCCGCCATGTCACAGAGGCCGTGAGCTGTATTCCCGAATGGTCGCGAACAGACCCGGGCGGTTCTGAATGTGCCGCAACCGTTGGCATCCGCCTCCTCCGCCATCCATGCCCGTCCACAGGAGGATTCTTCATTCCCCCATGGATAGCGGATCTCTCTTCCGCCGGATCGGGCCGCGTATTCCCACTCCGCTTCCGTCGGCAGTCGTCCGCCCGCCCATTCGCAGAACATCCGGGATTGCGCCATGTCCACGCTATTGATCGGATGGTCTTCATATCCGGAGTCTCCCCAGTTGCATCCATCGCATATCCGGGCCTCGGTGCATTCGCCGGCCTCCACACATTCTGTGTACTGGGCAACTGTAATTTCGGTGCGATTGATCTCAAAGGTGGAGATGGCCACTGTATGAATCGGCTGTCTGGTCGGCCTCTCCGTATCTCCCATTTCGAAACTTCCCCCCGGAAGGGTAACCCAGATCATGCCGGTGGCGATGCCGGTGTCCGTTTCGACGACGAATCCGGTGTCGCTGTCCGTACCGGAATCGGTGTCCGTCGTCGTGTCGCTGTCGGAATCCGCGTCCGCGTCGGAATCCGTGTCTGTGTCCGTATCTGAATCGGTGTCTGTATCCGGTTGCCCGCAGATGCCGAAACTCAGACACTGCGAATCGTCACAGTCGACAAACCCATCGCCATCGTTGTCGATGTCATCCGAACAGGCGGTCAATGTATCTTCGCTGTTGTCGCCGTTGCCGGACTGATGGCAGGCGGCCGTAGCCAGTGCGAATGCAAGGAAGAAGCTGATCTTCATTGTCTGAATCTCCACGTCAATTGGATGAAGAGATTCGGAAAATCCGGGTTTCCGGATACCCGTCCATGTCCTCTTCACACCACTCGCAGCATCGATAGACAAATGCGACCAGCCGCTGATTAAGGTCCAGATCAAATGAGTTGGGCTCCGGATAGTAGCCGATGCCGGACACGGCTTCCGTTCCCGGATTCCAATTATCCGGCCAGCTGGAAGGAGAAATCCATGTGTCCCCCTGGGTGACACTGTTGTTGTTTACATCGATCCAATCGGGACCTGCACCGGGTTCGGAATCTCTCCACACCCAGGAGACTCCCGGAGCTGCGGGCCCTCCGCCATCCCATGGATCCACTGGCCCGTCCCACTCGTTGGCACTTTTCTGCCAATGATACCAGGCCATGAAGTCCACATTCCCCCACAGGTGGTTTTCCGCTTGTCGATTGATTTCGATATGGAAGTTCTTGATGTTCTGTCTGGGAAAACCGCGGACGTCAACAATCGAACACCTGTCCATGGCAATGGCGTCATCCATGGATTCACAGGGCGAGCCCTCCTGGGTATTTCCTTCCCAGGGAATGATAGTTTCAAACCATCCATTATCTTCGTACACGACATGAATCCGGAATCCATCGAAATCGCACCAGTGATTCGCAGGCAGTCCGGTCGACACCTGTTCCGCTTCGACACCCATATCCAGCACATAGGACTCCCAGTCCGGGATATTTCTGAGAGCGCCGTTCCGTGCAATGATTCGCGCATCCTGAAACACATCGATGTTTTTTGCATAAATCGCACCGACAAGGTTCTTGTTGCAAAGCAGATTGATTTTCGAGTCCGGGGCGATAATGGTCCCCGTCAAGCTCTGTTCGATGTAGTTGTCGGTTGTACCGAAAACGCCCCACAACAGATTTTCCGCCTGCAGGGTCTGTCCTTCCGGAACCTGCAGAGTACCTCTCCAGATGAATGCCGTTTTGATAAAAACATTTGTATCGCATCCTGTCTGTTCAATTCGAAAAACCGTATCCGAATTCATGACGAGAGAGTGGAAATAGTAGTTTCCACAGCCGGCCAGGTGAAGCTGACCACCGCTGTTCACGAGCACATTTCCATAGTAGTAGTCCGGTTGAATGGACATCGGTCGGTCATTGGGATTCACGTTGATCCACTGCTGCGACTGGATGTTCGGAGGGAATGATACAAAGTTGGAGGAAGGCGCAAAAAAGTCGAGTGTCGGCATGTCGATGGTCATCGACGTCAATTCTTCGCCGGTGACAAAGCCACTCTGTTTCTCAATCCAACCCCGGACCGCCGCGTCCCCTTCAATTGTTCCGCCGCGCAACCAGATGCCCTGTCCCTGAGCGCCGCCGTTTCCTGCAATGACCGTGTCGGTTTTTGCGTTGGAACCGATATTGACGTAATTCCCCCATATCAGGCGATTTTCATCGCTCGACGGATAGATGATTGCTCGGTCATGAAAGTTCAGAGTGTTTTCCGCATATAGAGCGAAACGGGAAAGGACATCCTGTTCGGTCAGATTGATGATGGAGTACCAGTACGTATCGAAGCCCATGATCTCCAGCGCGTCCTCCTCAATTGCCGCAGAAGCAACAGGGGGGGGGCTCACCAACAATGCAAACAGGCACACAAGACAAATTTTTCGGGGATTCATTCTTGACCTCCTTGTCGGATTGTTCCGGCGTAAATGTGGATGGGTTGATTGTATTCTCTCAGATGAAATATTTCAAGTGCCGCAAGACCGTCACCGTGGAATAGCCGGGACGTGTTCCGGGCGCGGCGGTCTATTCACATTTCTGCGGAATGTCGGTCGCCCGATCGATGAGGAGGGGACGGACGGGCACGGCGCAGGCGGGGGATTCATTCTTTTCGCAGAAGGCCTGCAGGATGGCGGCCGGGGTGCGTCCCTCCGCCTCAAATCGATTGTTGAGAAACAGCGACGGGCTCGCCTGAATGCCGGTCTGCTGCGCCATGGTAAAGCTCGCCGACAGCAGCTTATGTCCCTGTTCGCCGGTGGCGCATTTTTCAATGGCCTTCTGCTTCATCTTTCCCGACAGGCACGATGCCCAGTCCTCTGACGAGAGGTCCTTCGCCCGGCACAGAAAATAGGGCAGGAAGGCGTGATCCGCACCGTAGAGTTCCTGCACGCAGGCCATTCGCAGGTCCTCGGCCACCTCGGCGTCTCCGTGCAGGGAAGTGAAGGCGCCGTCCTCTTCGCGGCCGATGAACTGGAACCGGAACCGGGCATCCGGCGCGCCGTTCGCCCGCAGGTGAGCGACCACGTGGTCCGCGGCGGGCACCATCATGGCCGAAAAGGGACACTGGCTCATCATGAAGAGATCGATGCGGTTCTTCTCTTCGGTCCGGCACACGGGGCGTCCTTCGCAGGAAGCGTCGGCGCAATCGATCCCGCCGTTGCCGTCATCGTCCACACCGTTGTCACAGATTTCCTTTGTCGGATCGAAGTGCCGGCCGAGGGGCAGCAGGTAACCGTCTTCGAAGGCGACGAGGTACTCTTCGAGAATGGCCACGGCGGACGCGTGATCCGCGACAGCGGCGTTGAAGTGGACGATGGGCAGAGTGGTCGGGCCGCCGGCCGCGACGATGCGATCGTACAGGGCCCGGCCTTCCGCGGTGCCGAAATCCAGGGTGGCAAAGGCCATGCCCGGCAGCAGGGTCTGCAGGAACGCCACTTCCCTGTCCACCTGACAGTCGGCCATGGCTGCGCAGCGGGTGTCCGTGAGCAGTGCAACCGCCACGGAAGGCGGCGCGGAAATCCCGTCGCACAGGTCCGGCCGCGTGTCTTCGCTGCCCGCCGCATAACACAGGTGGGCGAGCAGGGATTCCCGTTCCATGGGCCCCACGTACTGCCGCCCGTCGATGAACACGACCGGCGCCCCGTCGATGCCCTCGGCCAGGGCGATGGCGTAGGACATGGAGAGCTGTTCCTTTCCTTCGCCGCTCTCCACACAGGCGCGGACCTCCTTTTTGTCGAGGCCGGCCTCCTGTGCACATCGATCGAAGCCGGCCTCCAGGTGCTGCCAGGTGTCGTC
>JAKQNG010000047.1 GCA_029565915.1 Deltaproteobacteria bacterium | reverse complement strand
CGAGATGAATTTTTTCATGGCAGGGGCCATTGCCAGAACCGTGCCATCCGCAACGAAACGCCGGAGACGACGAAAACTACCGTAGAATCAGGCTTTTCGCTGTTTTTCAGAGTTGAAAATTTATCAAGAAGTGGCCGGTGGCGGCCGGAAAAATGGCGACGGATGGCCACCTGACGCCGCACTGCGCCCTCAAAAATCCGAGACCTTCACTTTTTCAAATTTGTGAATGATTTCCGCTTCCCCGGGTGGGGTGCCCGACTGGGGCCTCGAGTCGGGTTTCCACTGCATCGAAAAACAAGCGAACGGGAAACCAGTCAGGACCCCTGAGGATCATATTCGATTGTCACCGTTACGGGTGCGTCAGCGGCAATCTGATCGTAATCGGGGACCACGGTCAGAACCGCGGGATAGCTGTCGGGCGAACAGGTGAATCCGAGATGGATTTCATAAGTCGTCTCAGCGACATCGGGCGCAAACACCACCGTGGTCGACCAGGTGCTCCTATCTTCCGAAGAAGATTCCGGCGCGGGCGTGATGGTGGCGTCCGCATCATTGAAACGAATATTCTCCCCATCCCAGTTATCGATGGAAATGCGCACCTGAATATCGTAAGGCCCGTTCTCGTGCCGCTGCTGCCAGGAGCCCTCCACGCTGATGTATTCCTGCAGCTGAGCAAACGAATTGATCAGGTCACAGCTGATGGCGTCCGGCATCGGGTCGCATACGATGGGGTTGTCATCTGCACATGCACCCATGCCCATGGCCGCCCCCGTGAGCACCAGTGTCTTCATATGCTTCATCACGCGTTCGCGAACCCTGTTCGTAATGTCTCCGGGTTTCAGATCCTGTTTTTTCATTTATCCTCCCATGGCCCTGGCCGGGGCTGACAGTGCCCTTGACGGGTTCGATGAGGACAGGGAGTATTCCCCCCGGGGCCTCAGATGATGGCAACTACCGCCGGTCGCCGTTCGGATTTCCTTTTCCAGTTCCGTGGCCGCTGCAGCGATGCGCGACTCTTCCTCCCGCAGCGCGGCAGCCGTTTCGCCGGTAAAACGTTGGAAGCCGGTCTGCCCGGATTTCACGAAATCGCAGATTTTGCGCAGATGGTGGATGGAATCATGCGCCAGCCGGCGATTCAACGTCCTGGAGCGCTCCAGCCAGTGGGAATCGTACAGTTCCGGGTGGAAATGTCGTGCGCTCTCCACATCGAACCGCGTTGCCTGAAGTCGATTGGCCAATGCACCGGCGGCAAAATTGCGGGCGTGAAAGCAGCGCCGGGCCATGTTGTAGACCTGCTGGATGTCGGCGTTGTCCAGACGGTAGTCGTAACCCAGGTAATCGTTGGAGGTGCGCCCTTCCTCGTGCATGCGCGTCAGCAACGGAGTGCCGGCGTACAGTTCGACGCGGCCGAAATTATGGGGGTGGTGGACATGGCGCTCCATGAACTGAAGGTTCTCTTCCAGGGTTTCCATGGTGGTGTCCGGGTCGAACACCAGCATGTTGAAACAGAAGAACACCTCTGCCTCTTCGAGAATCCGGATTGCGGCCTCGTTGTGGCTGGACCGGACACCGCGGTGCAGGGTTCGAAGCCCCTGGTGGGCGTCGGTTTCCACTCCCAGGAATATCCGGATCAGGCCAAGCCTGTCTTTCAGGGCCTTGACAATTTCCCCGGTCACATCGTTGGGGCGGGCCTTCACAACAGTGGCGATGCGGCCGACTCCCCTGCGTTCCAGCGCATCGGCAAGGGCGCAGATACGCGCAAGGGATGCCGATGGCGCTGGCAGGAAGAAGTTGTCGTCGTGGAAGGTAAATATTTCGCGCCCCAGGTCGTGATAGAGCCATGCCATCTCCGCGGCGACGTCCTCAGGGTTTCTGAGGAAGTAGCGGGCATTGGCGTTGTAGGTGCGATGCCAGGCGGATATGCAGCAGAACGCACAGCTTCCATAACATCCCCGGCTGCCCACCAGTGTTGCCATCCGGTGGCTGAGGCATACGGCCGGTTCTCCCCGGCGGTCGGGCCAGGTCAGGGCATCGATGGGAACCTGCGGCGCCGGGTCGGTGGTAACCACTTCGCCCTCCCGGTTCCTGAATGCGATGCCGGAGACGGTATTCAGGTCATCCTTGCGCTCTATCGCCTGAACGAGGGAAGTGATCGGTTCCTCGGCCTGGTAGAGGCAGATGGAGTCCAGCTCCGGGAAGTCGCGCAGCAGATTCTCGTACATAAAGGTTCCGAAGTGGCCACCAGCGGTAATGTGTGTGCACAGTCCGGCTTCCTTCAGGGCGACCGCCAATGCCAGGTAGTCCCTGGCTTTCCATTGGGAGGCAAAGCTGAGGGCAACGACGGATGGCGGGTTCGGCGCATTCAGCAGGAAGTGGAGAATGCGCTGGTAGTCCCCGGGATTATTGAACGCCAGGATTTCCGTATGGACGCCGTTCCCCGCCAGAGCAGCGGCAAGGTAGCGCATACCCAGATTTTCTTCCAGTTCCGGGCCGACCAGGGCTACCCACCGGCGAATCGACAGCTCGTAACAGGCACTCATGTATTGGCGTCCCCCATGAGGTCAAGTGTCCTGGCAAAGGCAGTCTCCAGTTTGTTGAATCATAGGCCGATTAGATGTGGTCAAGCAACAACGAAATGGAGACTGCGGCCGCTGCAGATCGGGTTGAATGAAAGATCGGGGTCTGACTTTGATGTATCCCCACAAATCAGCCAAGTCCTTCGATCAAAAACGACAAGTGAATCTGATCGATTAGAGCGCATCATCCCGTCCCAATCCTCCTTTCAATCTGCAAATGCCCGGGCCACGCCGTGGCCGGTGGCGGCCGGAAAAATGGCGACGGATGGCCACCTGACGGACGCGATCACACCGGCTTCTTCTGCGCAGACTGAGCAACGGCGCGGCGTTTTCAATTCGGCGATGTTGGCATTGAATTTGCTGATGCGCCGGGCATGAGTGTTTTTCAGATTCACGTGGAGGTGCGCGAAGGCGCGCGGTTGTTGTCGATTCAGGTATTCGACGCCCACCGTCCTGTGGCCATCGGGCGCGCGGAGGACGCGGACATCCGGCTGCTGTACCGCGAAGTGTCCCGTCGCCATGCGGTGCTGACCGCGCGGGAGGACGGATTTCTGCTGAAGGTATTGTCCGACAACGGCGTGACCGCGCCGGAGGGCGACATCCTTCCCTATGGCAGCCGGTTCAAGGTAGGCCCCTGCACGCTGATTGTGCAGCGCCGGGATGACGGCGATGAACGGGATGGGACCGACGATATCCGTCGGCGGGCTCTGGCCGCCCTGGTGGCGCAGCTCGACATCAACCCTTCTTGCGGCAGTGGCGACGGGCTCGGGCCGCGGGTCGAAGGCGCCCTGGACCGGATTCTGTTTTCGCTGGGCGTCAAGGAGGCGGCGGCGCGGGCGGCCCTCTGCGGTGAGCTGCGGGATGAGGCCCTGGGTCTCGGTCCCCTGGAGCGTCTGCTCGCGGACGACGGGATTACCGAAATCATGGTGGTGGGACCAGACGCCATTTACGTCGAAGAAAAAGGTCGCCTGAAAAAGACGGGCCTCAGCTTCTCCTGCGAGGATTCGGTGCGAACGGTCATTGACCGCATCGTCGCGCCCCTGGGCCGCCGCATTGACGAATCGTCGCCCATGGTGGACGCCCGCCTGCCGGACGGCTCGAGGGTCAACGCGATCATTCCGCCGCTGGCCCTGCGGGGTTCCGCCATCACCATCCGCCGGTTTTCAAAAACGCCCCTCACCCTGGACAACCTGGTGGACCTGCGCAGCCTGAACGAGGACATGGCCAGGCTCCTGTGCAGCGCGGTGGCGCAGCGGCAGAACATCGTCATTTCCGGAGGAACGGGCTCGGGCAAAACGACCCTGCTGAACGTGCTGTCTGCCCGCATCGGTAACGACGAGCGCATCGTGACCATCGAGGACGCTGCGGAGCTGCAGTTGCGGCAACCCCACGTGGTGTCGCTGGAATCCCGGCCGGCCAACGCGGAGGGACGGGGCGCGGTGACCATCCGGGACCTGGTGAAAAACGCCCTGCGCATGCGCCCCGATCGCATCATCGTAGGGGAATGCCGGGGCGCCGAGGCGCTGGACATGCTGCAGGCCATGAACACCGGACACGACGGTTCCCTGACGACCACCCATGCGAACTCCCCCACCGAAGCGGTGGCGCGCCTCGAAACCCTGTGCCTGATGGCGGGTCTGAACCTGCCGTCCCGGGCCATCCGGGAGCAGATTGCCGGCGCCGTGGACCTCATTGTGCAGCAGAGCCGGTGCGGCGACGGGACCCGGCGTATCACCGCCATTGCGGAAGTGACGGGCATCGACGACGACGGCCGGGTTCGACTGACGGACATCTTTACGTGGCAGCGCCGGCAGGCAGAGGGCGGCGGGCCGGATTTCTGCGCCAGTGGATGGATGCCCCGGTTTCTGGCCACCGGGGAGGCCGTGTCGTGAGCCCGTCGGCCTTTGCAGCCGTGGCCTGCACGGCGGCGGCGGCGGGACTGCTGGCGCGCTCGGTCGTCACCGGGGCCGGGATGAATCGATGGAAGGCCTTTCAGGAACACTGGCGCCGGAGTGCCGCGCTGCTGCGGGTACCCCTCCTGTCCCTTGTGCCCCGGATGCAGCTGGGCCTGATCGCCGCAGCGCTGATTGCCGCGGTGCCGACCGGTGGCCGGTCGCTCCTGCTGGCACTTCTGGTGTTTCTTCCGTTTGTCCTGGAACAGAAGCTGCAGCGCCAGCGACGGGAACAGCTGCGCCAGCGACTGGACGGCATGCTGATGAGCCTTTCCAACAGCCTGACCACCACGGGCAACCTGCAGTTTGCCCTCGAAGACGTGGCAAAAGGAGAATGCGAGCCCATGCGCGGAGAACTCCTGCAGCTGCTCCACGAGGTGCGCCTCGGCCGGACCGTGGAGAGCGCCCTGTGGGCCCTGGCGGAACGGACGGGGATTCCCGAATTCGGGGCCACCGTGTCCCAGCTCACCGTGGGGCGCCGCTCCGGCGGCGACCTGCGGCACATTCTGGAAGTCACTGCGGCGAGCCTGCGGGAAATGCGGCGCCTGGAAGGGGTGGTGAAAACCCGCACGGCGGAAGGCCGCGGTCAGGCGGTGGTCATGGGCCTCGTGCCGCCGGGTCTTTGCGGCGGTCTCCATTTTCTCAATCCGGGCTGGCTGGCGCCCATGTGGACTGAGCCCGCCGGCTGGATGCTGCTCGGCCTGTGCGCGGTAATGGAAATCGCCGCCATCCTGCTGATTCGGCGGATCATGGCGGTGGACCTGTGAGCGCCCTGTCCATGGGTGCAACAGTGCTGGTGTCGGCTGCGGCGGGCCTTTTTTCCCTGTGGTTCAGCCGCCTGCCGGACATCATCGAAAGAAGCGGCGAACAGGCGGCGCGCCACGGAGACGCTGTGCAGCGGATTCCCCTGTGGACGGTCGTGAGCGCCGTAACGGCCCGCTGTGCGTGGCTGCTGGTGCCGCTTGTTCCGCAGCATCTTCGCCGATCCCTCGACCGTTCGCTCCTGCGGGCCGGATATCCCCTTGGCCTCAGCGCTGAAGAGGTGATCGTCTCTGGTATCCTCTGCGGCCTGATCGGCGCCATTGCCGGCGGACTGCTGGCCGGACGGGCAGTGGGGGCCGCGGTTCCCGGGGTGCTGATCGGGTTGCTGCTGTGCGCCTGCGCGCCGGTATTCAAGGTGCAGGATGCGGCCATCGAACGGGTGCGCGCCCTGCTGCGGCAGCTGCCCGCGGCCCTGGAGATGATCGCGCTGTGCCTGCAGGCGGGAATGGATTTCAACGGCGCCCTGTCCAACGTGGCGTCCCGCATGCCGGCCGCCCATCCGCTCCGGTTTGAATTCGAGCACATCCTCCACTGTCTGGCCCTCGGACGGTCCCGTGCGGAGGCCCTGGAGGAAATGGCGCGACGGGTGCGCTCAGGGGAGGTGGAGCGCTTTGCGGCCGGGGTCATCCTGGCGGGACGAAAAGGAGCGCCCCTGGCGGAAACCCTGTCCATTCAGGCGGACGTCATGCGGACGCGGCGCAGTCAGGCGGCGGAACAGGCGGCGGCCCGGGCCTCCCTGCTGATGCTGGGCCCACTCATGCTGATCTTCGCCTCCGTGTTCGTGCTGCTCCTCGGCCCGTTCATCATCAAGGCCCTGAAGGGCGAACTGGTTTAAAAATCGCGCCGGATATTTGACCCGACGCTCCGCCTCTGCTTGTGTAGGCAACGAAAGGCACAGAACATGGGCGAAGCGGGAAAACTGATCGTTCTGGAAGGCATCGACGGCGCCGGCACCACCACGCAGGCACAACGGCTGCACGCGGAACTGCGGCAGCGGGGCCTCCGGGTCCACTGTACCGCGCAGCCCTCTGCGGGACCCGTGGGACGGCTCATCCGGGAAGTCCTCGGGGGGCAACTGATGGCCACCGATGCGGGGCCGCCGGATTTTGCCACCATGTCACTCCTTTTTGCCGCGGATCGGCAGGACCAGCAGGCCCGCGAGATCGCGCCGCTCCTTGGTGACGGGGTGCACGTGGTGTGCGATCGCTGGGTGCATTCGTCGGTCATCTACCAGAGCGTGAGCGCCGGAGACATGGCCGTGCAGGAGTGGATTCGGGAGCTGAACCGCTACATGCGCGCGCCGGATCTCGTGGTGTACCTGCAGATTGACGCGGAGACGGCAGCCGCGCGGCGGACGGCCCGGGGCGGTAAAGAAGAGATGTTCGACCGCCTGGCATTTCAGAAGCAGCTCATCGTGCAATATGACCGGATGGGCGACATTTTCAGGGGCGAGCGCATCTGCACCCTCGATGCCCGCCTCACCGTGGACGAACTGGCGGGGCAGGTGGCCCGTGAAGTACTCGATTTGCTGAACATGGAGGAACGATAAATGAAAATTCCGGTGATCATGATGACTGTGGCACTGGCCGCCTGCGGCGGCGCAAAAGCAGAACAGAGCACCGCTCCTGCTCCGGCTGACCAAGCCTCCGCGGAACCCGCCGTTCAGGAATCACCCGATGCGTCGAAGGAGGCCGCCGTGATCTCGACGGTGACGCGCAAAGAGCTCGACAGCGTGCTGGCCATGGGTCCCGCGGGTGTGCTCGGCATGGTCCAGACGGATTCCCACATGGAAAACGGGCGGTTTGTCGGCTTTCGCATCGTGTCGTTCCGCACGACAGCGCAGGAAATCCTGGGCCTGCGCCCGGAAGACGTCCTCATGCAGGTCAACGGCATGCCCATCGAGACACCGGACCAGTTTTTCCTCGTATTTGAGCGCCTGAAAAAGGCCGACCACATTGCGTTTTCCATCCTCCGGAACGGACAGCCGCAGGAACTCGACACGCCGATTGCGCCCTGAGTGCGCTTTTCCGTTTTTTTGTTCAGACCTGCCCGCGTCGCTCTTCGAGCTGTCGGCGGATGTCCGCCATCTTCTGCGGGGTCAGGTCCAGGAATGAGAGGGCCACAAGGGCCACCAGCAGGCCCGCCACGGGAATGGCCGAAAGGAAAAACCGGATGAGGGTGAGGGTGTGTTCCGACTGGACGCCGAGTTCCGCGTTGAACCCTGTGGCCTCCAGCACCACGCCGGAACCGCCGATGCCCAGCGCCATGCCCACTTTCATGATCCACGAACCACAGGCGTTGAATGCGCCCTCCCGCCGCTTGCCGCTTTCCAGCTCGTCGTAATCGATGACATCCGCCAGCATGGAACCGTAGAGCATCCAGAATCCCGCCATGGTAAAGGCGATGCCGCCGGAGGCGAGGAGCTGCAGCCACCGGATGTCCGGGTGGTACAGAAACCACGTGGAGAGGAACACCGCCACCGCGGTGATTTGAACGATCCGCATGGCCCGGTGCTTTCCCGCTTGTCGGGCGATGAGGGCAAACACCGGCACCCCCGCCACGGCAAACGCCATGTTCGCGAGGCCCATGGCAAAGTTCCATTTCGATCCCAGGGTCACGTCTCCGCCGCAGACGTAGTACACGGTGGCGTAGTACCCGAGGCTGCCCACCATGCTGGTGCCCAGTCCATAGGCGAGGGCCATGGCGAGCTGCACGCGGAAGGGGCGGCACTTCAGGGATTTCCAGATGGTGTCCGCCATGGACACCCTGTCCTGCTTTCCCGACACGACCCGGTCGTAGTAGCGTTCCTTCACCAGCAGCGCCACCAGGACGCCCACGAGGATCATCACCACGCCGATGAGCACCGCGTACACCTGTGCGCCCTTGAGGATGTCCGGTTTGCCGTCGGCACCGTTCCAGATTTTCAAGGTGACGAAGGCGGCGGCGAAGAACATGGCCACCTCTGGAATCTTCTGCAGCACGGTGCGCCAGGAATAGACGCTGGTGCGTTCGTGATAGTCGGGGGTGAGTTCGGCCCCGAGGCTCTGGTAGGGCATGTTGAAACAACTGACAATGGTGATGAATACACCCGACGAGATGATCATGTACCAGACGTAGGCGGTCTCGCTCCAGTCGCGGCCCACCAGGAACAGCAGGGGAAAGAACAGGCCGGCACCAATGGAACCGATGAGGATGTAGGGACGCCGACGACCCCATCGCGTGCGGGTGTTGTCCGACAGCCAGCCGAAGAAGGGATCGGAGAGGGCGTCCACCAGGCGGTTGACCATCAGCACCAGGCTCACGAGGGAAGGGGAGACGAGCAGGTAGATGTTGAATACGGGCCAGACCATGGACGGATAGAGCCAGTTGCCCCAGACATCATTGGTCGCGCCCATGCCGTAGGCCAGTTTCTGTTTCAGGGGGAGGCGCTCCGACGGCGTGGCGGAGGCCGGGGACGGTCCGGTCGATTCTGTCATGGGGCTCCTTTCGAGGGAGGGCGATTATTTTCGGGGGTCGCTGGCAATGAGGTGTTCCACGACGGAGGGATCGGCCAGGGTGGAGGTGTCGCCGATGGTGCCCGTGTCGTTTTCGGCAATCTTGCGCAGGATGCGGCGCATGATCTTTCCGGAGCGGGTCTTCGGCAGGCCCGGTGCCCAGTGGATGACGTCCGGCGCCGCGATGGGCCCGATTTCGTTGCGCACATGGGCGACGAGTTCCTTCTTAAGGGCGTCCGTGTACTCCTCTCCGATAATCAGCGTGACATAGGCGTAAATGCCCTGTCCCTTGATTTCGTGGGGATACCCCACCACCGCCGCTTCAGCTACTTTGGGATGGGAAACAAGGGCGCTCTCCACCTCCGCGGTGCCCATCCGGTGTCCCGAAACATTGATGACGTCGTCCACGCGACCCGTGATCCAGTAGTAGCCGTCTTCGTCCCGCCGGGCGCCGTCGCCGGTGAAGTAGTAACCCTTGTACATGTCGAAATAGGTTTCTTCGAAGCGGTTGTGGTCGCCGAACACGGTGCGCATCTGGCCCGGCCAGGGCTTCTCGATGGCGAGCACGCCGGACGCCACGGTATCGGTGATGACCTGTCCGCTTTCGGGAGACAGGATGACCGGCTTGACGCCGAAGAAAGGCAGGGTTGCGCTGCCGGGCTTGGTTCCCCAGGCACCCGGAAGGGGCGTGATCAGAATGCCGCCCGTTTCGGTCTGCCACCATGTGTCCACGATGGGGCATTTTTCCTTGCCGATATTCCGGTGATACCACATCCACGCTTCGGGATTGATGGGTTCGCCCACGGAACCCAGCAGCTTCAGGCTGGAGAGATCGCGCTTCTGCGTCCACGCGTCGCCCTGGGCCATCAGGGCGCGGATGGCGGTGGGGGCCGTGTAGAACTGGGTCACCCTGTGCTTTTCGCAGACTTCCCAGAAGCGGTCCGGTTCCGGGTAGGTGGGCACACCTTCGAACATGACGGAGGTGGCGCCGTTCTGGAGCGGGCCGTAAACGATGTAGGAATGCCCGGTGACCCAGCCGATATCCGCCGTGCACCAGTAGATGTCGCCCTCGTGATAATCGAAAATGTATTTATGGGTGACGGCCGTGTAGACCATGTAGCCGCCCACGGTGTGCTGCACGCCCTTGGGTTTTCCCGTGGAGCCGGAGGTGTAGAGGATGAACAGGGGATCCTCCGCATCCATTTCTTCGCAGGGACAGTCGGCGGAGACTTTTACCATTTCGTCGTCCCACCAGGTGTCGCGGCCGGCCTTCATGGCCACATCCACTCCGGTCCTCTTCACGACGATGATCTTCTTCACGGAAGGCGCCTTGTCGGCCGCCTTGTCGGCGTTTGCTTTCATGGGCACGTTGTTCTTGTTGCCCCGCAGTCCCGTGTCCTGGGTGACGATGATGCCGCATTCGGAATCGTTGCAGCGATCCGCCAGGGCGTCCGGTGAAAACGCGCCGAACACAATGGAGTGAATGGCGCCGATGCGCGCGCAGGCCAGCATGGCCACGGCGAGTTCGGGAATCATCTGCATGTACAGGGACACCCGGTCACCCTTCTTCACGCCGCTGGCCTTCAGCACGTTGGCGAACCGGCACACGTCAGCGTGGAGCTGGCGGTAGGTGATCTTCCGGCATTCGGAGGGATCGTTGCCCTCCCAGATGATGGCCACCTGATCGCCGCGCTTTTCGAGGTGACGATCGAGGGCGTTGTAAGTGATATTCGTCTTTGCGCCGATGAACCACTGGATGTTGATTTTACCCTGTCGGCGATCGTAGTTGTAGTTCAACACCTTTTCCCATTTTTTAAACCAGTGGAACTGCTGTGCCTGTTCGGCCCAGAACCCTTCCGGATCGTTGATGGAGCGGTCGTACATGGCCTTGTACTGCTCGAAGCTGCTGATCCATGCCTTCTGCTGAAAACTCTCTGTGGGTTGAAACAATTTGTCTGACATCGCGTACTCCTTCAATTCGTGCGCCCGGTAGGGGTGCGAAAGATTTTTCGCGGCAAAACAATAGCCAAAGGGGGGAAAAAAGTCTACGCCTTGAACGGTAAATATCCGGCCGCCATCGGGCATTGACGGACACCTCCGGAACGCGGTGCGTCGGGCCCCGGAGGCATCACACACAACGGGGAGGAACCACTTCATGGACACACTCAACACCCGCAGAGGTTGGACTGTGACGCTCGCCGGAACGGGCGTCAACCTGGCACTCGGCATTCTGTACGCGTGGAGCGTCATCAAAGGGGCCATCCCCGACGACTGGGGATGGAACAACGCGGACAAGGCGCTTCCCTACTCGGTGGCCTGCATCCTGTTCGCCATCGCCATGGTGCCCGCCGGGCGCCTGCAGGACCGCTTCGGACCGCGCATCATGGTCGCCATCGGCGGCGCCCTGGTGGGGCTGGGCTTCCTGGTCGCCGGCTTCATGGGATCGTCCCTCAGCGGGTTCGTCGCCGGCTTCGGCGTGCTGGCCGGCCTCGGCATCGGCTGTTGCTATTCGTCCACGACCCCCGCGGCGGTGAAGTGGTTTCCCCCGGCAAAGACGGGCCTCATCGCGGGCATCGTGGTGGCCGGATTCGGGCTGGCATCGGTGTACATCGCACCGCTGGCCACCTGGCTCCTCGGCCGGTCCGGCGTCTCCACCACCATGATGGTTTTCGGCGTGGCGTTCTTCATTGTCATTTCCCTGCTGTCCCTGCTCATCCGCAACCCGGGTGCCGATGAGGTACCGCAGAAACCCGCGCCGGCAAAAGACGCGGCGGCAACGGCAGCCGTGGCACGCCCGGACATGACGTGGAAACAGACCCTCTCCAATGCCCAGTTCTACGTGCTGTGGTTCATGTTCTTCGCCGGCAGCGCCGCGGGGCTCACCTTCATTTCCATTGCCCAGGACCTGGGCAAGGCCTCCCTGGGAGAACTCGCCTTCATCGTGGTGGCGGTCCTTGCCGTGGGGAACGCGGGGGGCCGCATCCTGGCCGGCACCGTGTCCGACCGGATCGGCCGGCCCTGGACGGTGTTCGGCACCATGCTCCTGCAGGCGGCCACCGTGGGGATTCTCTACCTGACCAAAGGCGGCGCGAGCTGGCCCGTCATCCTGCTCATCATCATCTCCATCGGCGCCAACTACGGCTCCAATCTGGCCCTCTTTCCCTCCTCGGCGAAGGACTATTTCGGCCTGAAGAACTTCGGGTTGAACTACGGCATGCTGTTCACGGCCTGGGGAATGGCGGGCCTCATCATGCCCTGGGTGAACGGCCGCATCAAGGACGCCACGGGCGCCAACGACCTGAGCTTTGCCATCATCATCGCCCTGCTGCTTGTCTCCGCGGGCCTGACCTTCATCAGCCGTCGCCTGGCTGCCCGCCCCGCCTAACGCACCGGAATGGTGACGAGGAACGTGGTGCCCGCGCCGGGCGCCGTGGTGTAGTTGATCTGGCCGCCGTGGCCCATGATGATCTCCCGCGCCACCGCCAGCCCGAGGCCCGTGCCGTGCTCTTTTCCAAAGCTGACGAACGAATTGAAGATGGTTCCCTGGATTTCTTCGGGAATGCCCCGGCCCGTGTCCGTGAAGCTGAAGATCAGCCGGTTGTCGAGCTGGTCGGCCTCGAAGATGAACCGGCCGCCTGCCGGCATGGCCTCCACCGCGTTGATGGCGATGTTGTGGAATGCCCTCAGCAGCCGCTCCTGATCGATTTTCACGGTACCGCCCACCCGACGACGGACCTCGAGTTCCACGTTGTTGGACTTGAGGAAGTTCTGGATTTCGAACACGTACCTGTCCATGAACTGCTCCAGGGACACGGGTCCCGTGAGGAGATCCTTTTCGCCCCTTGAAAACGCGATGATCTCCGACGTCATGCGGCGGATGCGATCGAGGGCGGTCTTGATGTGCTGCAGGTGGTCGTGGTTTTCGGATGGATCGGTTCCCTGCGCCATCAGCTCTGCATAGCCGGCAATGGTGGTGATGGGGCCCCGCAGATCGTGCAGCACTCCCGCGAGCAGGCGCCCGACCGTGGCCAGCCGGTGATCCCGCTCCCGCGCTTCGCGTCCCTCCACGTAGCGGACGGCCGAGGCGAGCTGGCTGGCAATCAGCTTCAGCATGACCCGGTCCGTGGCGTCGAAGTCCCGGCCACCCCGTTTGTTGCAGACCATCACGGACCCCTGATTGCCGTCGGTCTCCTCGAAGGGCAGCGGGACGACAATGAGGTTGCGCAAAGAAACGCCGGCACGCTCCTGAATGCTGTGCACGTACAGGGGGCTGGACGGCGCATCCTTCACGTCGAGCTCCACGTTTTTCGCGGCCGCGTAGCCGGTGAATCCAACGCCCGGCTCCACCCGGTGCAGGCTGTCCACACGGCCGTCCGCCGAATAGATGCGCTTGTGGGCGCCGGAGGCGTTCATGAGGTACATGGAGCCGATGTCCGCATCCATGATGTCGAGAATCTTGGCAAACGAAAGGGACCCCAGGGCATCCATGTCTTCGGCCCGGGCGAGGACCCGCTCCAGGTCCAGCAGGATGCCCAGCTCCCG
The DNA here is from genome assembly GCA_029565915.1 of Deltaproteobacteria bacterium. Taxonomy (GTDB): domain Bacteria; phylum Myxococcota_A; class Polyangia; order JAAYKL01; family JAAYKL01; genus JAKQNG01. The sequence goes on along the minus strand of JAKQNG010000047.1, from coordinate 46,967 downwards.
GTTGCGCCGCTCCAGTTCCTGCTTGGCGAGTGCGATGTCCCGGTTTTTTTCGACCAGGTTGATGATCACCCGGGCGTTTTCGATGATGGTGGCCAGCTGGTTGCAGACGGCGCCGATCAGCGACACGTCGTCTTCGTTGAATCCCCCGTCCGTGCTGTTCAATACTTCGACGACGCCGATGATCCGGTCGTTCCGGCCCCGGATGGGATGGCAGAGCACGTCCCGGGTGCGAAAGCCCGTTTCCGCGTCCCAGGATTTGTCGAACCGCGCATCACTGTAGGCATCGGGGATGAGCAGGGGCACGCCGTGGCGGGCCGTCCAGCCGGCGAGGCCTCCGCCCGGCGGGAGACGGATTTCCCGGATGTCGCCGCCATCCAGGGCCCGGGACACCAGGGCGCCGCTGCCATCCACCAGAAACAGGGTGGTCCGCTCCGCCTTGACCACCTCGGAGGTCCGCCGGACCGCCATGGTGAGCATCTCGTCGAAGCTCATGGTGGTGTCCAGGTTGAGGACGATGCCCTGCAGGGACGCGAGTCGCCGTCGGGTGTTGGAGAGGGTGGTTTCCAGCTGGAGGATGTCGTTGTGGGATGTCAAGGCGTGTTCGAGGGGATCAGCCCTCGACCTTTGTGCCGCAGCCGGCGCAGAATTTTGCGCTGTCGTTCAGTTTGCCGCCGCAGTTGGCGCAGAACTTCGGACCGGTGGCTGCGGGCAGGGCCTGACCGCATTCCGCGCAGAATTTGCCCGGCGCCACGGACTTCTGGCAGGCGGGACAGGTGACTGCTGCCGGCGCGCCGCCGAGCTGTCCGGCCGCGGGGGGATTGACCGCCTGGGGTGCCGATGCCGCCATGGCGGCCTGCTGCTGGAACATGCCGGCCATGCCGAATCCCACGCCGAGGGCCGCGCCGCCGAGCATGGCATTTCCCCCTTCGCCACCGCCACCGCCCGCTGCCATTCCCTGGCCGGCGCCCATCATCGCTTTGCCTGCGGCGAGGGCCTGGAATCCCTGAATGCCCCCCGCGAGGCGCACATACGCCGCATCCGTGTACAGCGTGTCGAGGCGTTTCTTGTCTTCTTCCTTGATGCTCAGCACAAAGTTTCCGAGCGCGGTGATGCGAACGCCGTAGCGGTCCACGTGCTTGTGAACGCCTTCCAGAACCGTCTGTTCGATTTCTTCGGTATAGGCGCCCGACACCACGTCGAGCAGGGGCCATTTCTGTTTGACGATGAGCTCTGCCGTCTGGTCCCGGATGACCTTGAGCACCTGCTGTTTGAACCAGTCAAAGAAGGCGTCGTTGTCGGTCTGGCGCATGCCCACCAGCCCGAGGATCAGGGTTTCGGGGTCGGCGATCTGCAGGGCGAAATCGCCGTGGACCATGGTTTCCACCGGCACACCGGACTTGGGATCTTCCACGGAGCCGATGCGGCCGCCGAACTTGATGCCGGCAAACTGGCGGGTGGAGACGAAGAAGACTTCAGAAATGAACACGTTGCCGCCCGTAAAGCTGTCTACCAGGTTGGAGAGGAACGGAATGTTGGAGGTGGACAGGGTGTGCCGGCCCGGCGGAATTTTTCCCGCCACCTTGCCGTCCTTGAAGAAGATGGCCACCTCGTCGGAATCGACGGTGAGCTGGGCATTGCTGGGAATGGTCTGGTCGGGATGCTTGTAAATGGCAAATTCCTTGGCCGAATCCGGCCGTGCGATCATCAGCTCCTGCACACCCCGTTTGATGAAATTCACAATACCCATCTCTTCCTCCTTGAAATAATCCGGTAAATGGACAGCCGGTTGTCGATGATAGCGGCAGCAGAAGATTCGGTCAATGCGGGGCGGAGGGAGAAATCGGGGCGGTGCAACCCAACGGCTGAGCGTTTCCGCGACGGCCTACTCAATGATGACCACACCCCGGAGCTGCATGCCGGTCATGTCGCTGTAGGTGTAGGGCTGGTCGCCGATGACGACGGCGGTGAAATCGCCGCTTTCCGGATCGTATTTGTAGGCCGTGTTTTCCGTGGTGGACACCATCCACACATAGCCTTCGTAGTCGATGGCCACGCCCACGAGGCCGTTTTCGCAGTTGTCGTCGCTCTGGCACGCAACGGTTGTTTCCGACACCGGCGTGGGAATGACCTCCACGTCCGCCAGGTTCGCCTGGTTCACCTTGTATAGAGCGCCCCGGGTTTCCGCAGACCACACGTAGCCGGCGCTCTTTCCCGAACCCACCGCGATGCCCCGCAGGAACTGTCCGAGGTATGTGGGCGTCTCTTCGGGCAGCTCGGTGGTGGCACTGAATTTCTGCACACAGGAGGTTTCGTTGGGGGTGGCGTTGCTCTCCCAGTGCTTGCCGCTCGTCCACACGTTGCCGTCCGCGTCCACGGAGATGCCGTAGCCGCAGTGATTTTCGAACCGCGTGACGGTTTCCGATGCCAGGTTCACCCGGATCAGGCCGCCGCTGACCACGTTGCTCGGAAAGCCGAAGCCGTCCATGACCCAGAAATTCCCCTCCGGATCCATGGCGCCGCCGTAAAAGCATTCCGTGGAGGGAATGGCAATGGTGTTGAGGATGTCCCCCGTGTCGCCGCTCATCATGATGAGCTGGTTGTTTTCGATGGACCATTCCACGTCGTCGGGATTGCTCGCATCGTCCGGATCCTGACCGGCCAGGCAGGTGCCGATGACCACGACGCCGCCTTCGCCCGTGTCCGGATCTTCGCTGCCGTCCCAGGCCGTCGCCCGGGCCCGGGGCGCGATGCCGTTGATCAGGCCCAGATCCTGATTCCAGAGCATGCATTCGTCTTCTCCGAAGGCCAGCACGTCGTCCCCTCCTGTGGAGGTGGTGATGAAGCCGTCATCATTCCGGTCCACGCAATCGGCGCGATCTGCCGCGAACTTGGTCACCGACGAGCGCTCCACGGTGTCCGGGTTGATGGTCGCCGTGCCGTCCGAAGTGGGATAGCGGTTCGTCACCACCACGTCGCCGTGGAGGTTTACGGAGGTGCGGGAGGGATCGCAGTCGAAGGGACCGTCCCCGGGACAGGTGCGGTAGCGCGCCACTTCCTTTGCGGTAAAGGTGTTCACCTTGGAGAGGGTCGATTCGCCGCTGTTGGCAATCCAGATGTAGGAACAATGTCCGTCTTCGCAGATGTCGTCGGGATGGAGAGGCGAATCCCCGTCGGCATCGCTGTCGGCGTCGGCGTCCGAGTCGGTGTCCGTGTCGGTGTCGGCGTCGCCGTCGGCATCGGTGTCGGTGTCGCCGTCGGTGTCGCCGTCCACCCCCGGCGGGTTCTGATTGCCGTCTTCGCTGCAGGACAGGGCGACCATCCCGGATGCGATGACCATCGAAATGATGCGATTCAGTTTCATGGCGGGGTTCCTCCTTTGTCTGCCAGCACGTCGCGAGGCCGGGTCAGAAATTCCGGATCACGGATCGTGATTGACAGTTTATGTCAATGCAAGTGTACATTTTTGCTCAGCGATGTGCAAGCCCCGCGCGCGGATTCAATAGAACACGGTTACAAGGGTGAGTCCCCGGGCCGGTGCGGTCCGTCCGGCCCGACGCCGGTCCCCGGATGCCAGCACCTGTTCCACCGCATCGGAGGGCAGGGCGCCGCGGCCGATATCCACCAGGGTCCCCGCCATGATGCGCACCATGTGCTTCAGGAAGGCGGTGCCGGTCACGTGGATTTCGATGAGGTCGCCGCCGGGAAACCGGATGTCCACGCCGGTGATGGTCCGCACCGTGTTGATCCGGCCGCAGTCCGCTGCGCGGAATCCCGCGAAATCGAAGGTGCCGACGAACCGGGCGGCCGCCGCGCGCATGCGCTCCGGGTCGAGGCGGGCCGGGACATGCCAGCTCCGGTTGGCGTACAGGGGCGATCGGGCGCTGCGGTTGAGGATGGTGTAAAGGTAGTGCTTTCCCGTTGTGTCGAAGCGGGCGTTGAAATCGTCCGGTGCGATGTCCGCCCGGGTGACCGCGATGTGAGGGGCGCACAGGGCGGACAGGCCCCGCACCAGCCGGTTGGGCGGAATCAACGCGTCCGTGCGCAGGGACGCCACCTGGCCTGTGGCGTGAACCCCCGCATCCGTGCGGCTGGCCCCCTGCAGGATAAACGGTGCCCGCAGGAGGACCGCCAGTGCCTGCTCCAGGGTTCCCTGGACGGATTCGCGCTCCTTCGTTTTCTGCCAGCCGCCAAAGGGTGTGCCGTCGTACTCGATGGTGAGCTTGAAGACAGTCATGGGCCGGGCGTCAGAATTCGAGGCAGAGGCCGACCATCCATGTGCCGTGGGCACCGATGTTGGTGGGGGAGAGGGGCATCTTGCCGCTGTCGCCGAATCCTTCGACGCGCGCATAGACATATTCAAAAAAGATGTACGAGTTATTCACGCCCACTTCGTTGTCGAAGGTGCGGGCCGTCGTTTCGTCGATCCAGTCGAGCTGGATGGCGAGACCGGGCATGAGGATGAAACCCGGAGTGCCGCCGGAGTTGTCGGTCTCCCCCGCCGTGCGGGTCCACCACACGTACCAGGCCAGGCCGCCCTTGAAATAGGGCTGCAGCGGAACGGAGAGCTTTTCGTGCAGCACATCCAGCCGGATGACGCCCACGAGGCCGAAAGGCATCACGTTGAGGGCCGTGGTGTCAGACGATTCCTGCATGGCGCCGGTGTCGTCGACATAGAGGGCCTTTCCCTCTTCCCGCATGAATCCCCACAGGCCGCCCACGCCGAAGCTCATCACTTCTTTGATGCGGGCAAACTGCCAGTCCAGCTCCAGTTCGGCCCGGAACATGCTCTCGCGGGCGCCGAAGACGTCGCCGTAGGAGAGCGCTTCGTCGGTGACGCGGATGGCATTCGAATCGGGTCGGTGGGGGCCGAAGCGCAACTCAAAGGCGCCGTAGCGGGGCGAGGGAACGTAGGCGGCCGCGGCAGAGGACAGCAGGCACAACGTTGCAACGGCGAGAAGAATCAGGCGTTTCATCGGTTTCTCCTTGGCGCGGGAACCACAATGCCCGCCCCCAGTCCCAGCAGCAGGCTGAGCAGCAGGCCCGCGGCAACAGAACCGGGGCCGAGATGGACGAGGAGCTTCGACAGTCCGGCAAAGAGCGAGAGGCCCGCCGCCACAGTTTCCCTGCGCGCGTCGGAGGACACGGCCAGTCCGGCCAGGGCGGGACCCCGTTGGTAGTACGCATCGATCAGCGCATGGCCGCCGGGCATCTTCTTCAGGAATCCGTCCCGGAACCCGCGCAGTACCTTCACGGTCGGATGATCGTAGGAACCGAACACCGCCGTGGCGATGAAGCAGTACTGGCCGTCGGTCGCGAGGCCGTCGCCGAATCCCATGGTTTCCACCGGGCTGACACATTGCACGTTGGAAAGCGCTGACGGGTTTCCCGCCTCGTCGAGGGCCGCCACCGCCACTTCGTAGGTAACGCCGTTTTCCAGCCCGTCGATGTGCAGACGGGTGATATCGCCGCCCGCATAGGAGGTTTCCACGTCGTCGAAGGCCGCCGCATCCAGGGTGCCACCTGCCGCCAGAACGCCGGCGGCGCAGTCCGCGTCGCTCTCTGCGACCACCGCGGCGAATCCCTCCACATCCGCGTCTTCCACCTCGTCCCACTCCACCGTGAAGCTGCCGTCCCCGGGCGTGCCGCCGGTGGTGGACACCTGAGTAGAAGGAGGCGCCGTGTCGAGCTTGATGATCAGGCTTTCTTCGATAAAATCAGTTTCCGCATCAATGGCGTCTTCGGTCTGCAGCAGGGCCAGCCACAGGCGGGCGGTCTTCGTGTCGTTTGCACTGCAGTCCGGGTCTTCGAAGATGGCGCTCAGGGTGACGTCCTGGAAGCTGGCCGTTTCCGACGTGGGATTCAGGTCGACGATTTGACGGCAGTCGGCGATGGCCGATGCGTCGTCGCAGTCTTCGCCCACGTAGAGATACAGCTGGTTGTCGGAATTCACCGCTTCCCCCAGCAGGGTGACATGAATGTTGATGGCCACGTTCGACAGGCAGTCGTGGACACCGAACAGGTTGTCGTTGTCCTCATCCGGCCGGATGCCGATATCGTTGTCGTCCCGCGCGGTGATTTCCGCGTCAAAATAGGTACCCGCTGCGGCCGTGCTGTCCGAGTCGTTCTGGGCCGCCGCCATCGGTGTGAAAAGCAGCACCGCGCAGCAAAACAGCCATGGATTTAAAGTGATTCGTGTCATGAGTCCCGTTAGTAGCAAATTGCGATCCACTTTCAAATACCCGGCTAGATAACGGGTTACATGGCGATATAAAAGGACTAAAGTGACAAATTGTCATCCGTTTGAACTGACCAATGCCGATTTTACAACAAGGAGCCATTATGATTCGAGGATTCTTCTGGTGTGCCGTTTCATTGTTTTTGATCTGCGCCTGCGGTGGCCGGGGGCCTTCTTCGCCGGTTGCCCACCCTTCTGTTTCCACCGTGGAAGACGGGGAGGCGCTCATCGAATCGGGGGATATCGCCGGCGCCAGGTCCGTGTTTGAAGAAATCGTCGCGGCGGACGGCGGCAACGCGCGCGCCCTGTACTACCTGGGTTTCTGCCTGTCCAACCTGGGCGACGTGGAAGGCGCCATCACCCGGTACGAATCGGCCCTGCGCCTGGACAGTTCGCTGAACGAGGCCCGCCTCAATCTGGGCCTCGCCCGGCTGGAAAAAGGAGATATCACCGGTGCCGTAGCCATTCTGGAAGAGGCCGTGGCACAGGAGCCGGACGCGGCGGATGCACAGCTCAACCTGGCCTACGCCTTTGAAGCGGCCGGGGATCGCGACAGGGCACGGGAGGGATTTGAAAAGGCGGCGACCCTCGATCCGGAAGACCCGGACCCGCTGCTGGCCCTGGGCACCATGGCCATGGATGACCGGCGGTTCGACGAGGCCCGGAAATATTACGAACAGGCACGGCAGGTCGCTCCCGAAGACGGGGTGGCGGCCTTCAACCTGGCCCAGGTGCTCATCGAAAAGAAAGAAACCGCCCGGGCCGTGGAGCTCCTCGTGTCCATTCCAAAGCTGGAATCGGATGGCGGGCTCATGGCCACCGCGGGGATTTATCTCGCCCGGCTCAAGGAGGAGGAGCTGGCCCTCGACCTCTACCGCGCGGCGGTGTCCGCTGACCCGCCCTGGCCGGAAGCCCACATCCTCCTCGGCAACGCGCTGGCGCGGAAGGGTGACTTTCAGCAGGCGGCCGGGCATTTTGAAAAGTATCTCGAAATCGATCCGGACTCCCCCCGGGCAGAGGCGGCCCGCCAGGGTCTTGAGGCCTGCCGGAAGCGATAGCCGGCCCCATGAGGTGTTTGTTGAAATGGTCGTTTCTCGCACTCATCGGCCTGATGATGCTGCCCCTCATCGGCTGTGATCCCGCAGACAGCGATGCCTCCCGGCAGCCGCCGCAGGTGGTGGTGGACCTCGAACACCTGTGCCCGGATGTCAACATGGTCCGCAGTGCGGCAGGGGACTGTATCTGCCGGCGGGGATTTGCATCCGTCGATGGCGTGTGCGCGCCCATTGAAGAGGATGCACGGCAGCACGACGACGCCGGCAGCACCTGGACCATCCTCGTGTACATGGTGGCCGACAACAACCTGGAGCCCTTCGGCCTGCAGGATATCGAAGAGATGGTCCGCGTGGGAAATTCCGCTTCGCTGAACATCGTCATTCAGGCGGATCGCGCCGCTGCGTATGCCGACGGCGGCGTTGCCGATCTGGGAGACTGGACCACGGTGAAGCGCCTCCACGTGGACAACGGCGGTCTGACCGAGCTGGACGATCTGGGAGAGTTGAACATGGGCAATCCCGCCACGCTGGCGGATTTCATCTCCTGGGGAACCACCGCGTGGCCTGCGGACCGGACCGCCATCATCCTGTGGGATCACGGCGCATCCTGGCCGGGCTTCGGCGGGGACGAGTCCACCGCCTCCCTCGACATGCTCGATCTGCGGGAGCTGGCCATGGCCTTTGAGGCAGGCCTGAGCGCCGGCGGTCTCGACGAATTTGATATCATCGGTTTTGACGCGTGCCTCATGGGCAGCTGGGAAACTGCTTCCACCCTCGCGCCCTACGGAGAATTCTTCATCGCCTCCGAGGATCTGGAACCGGGTCACGGCTGGGATTTCACCAGCCTTCGCACGCTTCTCACCGATCCGTCCCGTTTGCCCGAAGACCTCGGCCGCGACATCGTCGACGGCTTCGCATCCCAGGGCGCCCAGGCAGGTACAGGCCACACGCTCACGTTGTCCCTCGTCGATCTCTACCGCGTGACCGCCGTGACCAGCGCCCTCGAAGAGCTGAGTGAGCAGATGGTCGGGAATCTCGCCATCGGACTGCCCGCCATTGCCACCGCCCGGATGAACACCCTCACCTTCGGCAACAACGCCGATCCCACGGCGGCCTTTCACATGATGGACCTGTCACAGTTCGGACAGAATCTGTCCACGTCGACCCCGGCGCTCTCGGGTGCCGCATCCGCCCTGGTGGACGCTCTGTCTGCTGCCATCCGCCACCACATTGCCGGAAGCGCTGTCGCCCGGGCCCGGGGGATGTCCATCTATTTTCCCCTGCAGCCGGCGCTCTATAAAAACGCTTACGGCGGCCTTCCGGTCCATCCCGCCTGGAGTGCGTTCCTGACCGCCTTTCTGTCCCATGCGGGTTCCGGGGACAACACGGTGCCCACCTTCACCAACGCGGGTCACGTCGCGGACGCGTACTGGGACGACGAATATGGATATGTTGTATCGGGCAGTATCGCGCCATCCCAGGTCTCCCTGGTGACCTCCGCATACATGAACTATGCGATCCAGTATGCCGGTGAAGGGGTGTATCTCATTCTCGGCAGCGCCATTGCGGTGGTCGATACCTCGGGCCTCATCCTCTCGGTCTGGGATGGTGAAACCCTGGTGCTGTCTCAGGGGGACCAGTCCACTCTCGGGTACTGGGAAACAGCTGAAGAGGGCACCACGATGGTGTCGAGGATTCCCTTCCTTTACGAGGCAGCAGCCACCGGTGCGCGACATGAAGCCATTCTGACTTACGTATCCGACGAAACGGGTCTGCTTTCAGCGACCTGGTATGTCATTACGCCACAGGGGGTGAGCGAGCTCTTCCCCTGGCCCGGCGACCTGCTCATTCCTCTCCTCAGGGTCTACAATCCGGCGGATGGAACCATCCAGTGGCTGCCATCCGGGGATGTGGTGTTCGCCGCCGATCAACCCGTGGACATCTCGTTTGAAAACCTTCTGCCTGCTCTGCCATCGGGGACAGTCATCGAACTCGATTTGTTTGCGGAGAATGCGGCGGGAAACGGCGATGTCGTTTCAGCGGAGGATGTGATTCCATGAGCCAGATGCGATCGAACCACCCGTTGGCACTCCTGGCGATCCTGGTGGGCATGCAGTCTGCGTGCGCAGAAAACAGGACGCCTTCACCGCCCCTGCAGACGGCATCGGGTGCGGCGGAGGAAATGGCGACCGCATCCCCGGCGCCTGAGGAGACACCATCTTCTTCCCTGCTGCATCCTGCACAGAAGGCACCCGAAGAGCCCTTCACCACGGATGTCATGGGTTGCCTCGCCTCCGGAGAAGAACCCCTGATGCGCAGTGCATCTCCCCTGAAACGGGTCGCACCCGGGATCGAAGAAGGTGTCCGGATATCCATGAGCGGACCCCGGATCACAGTCGCCCATGATCTGCAACACGCCTGCTGCTTAAAGGCGACAACGAAAATGGAGAAGGGAGATGGTCGTTTGGTCATCGAAGAAGTGCTGTCCGGTACGCCCTGTCGATGCCTCTGCCATTCCACCCTGCGCCATTCCATCCGCCTGGCGCCCGGGGAATGGACCATCGTTCTGCAACTGCGGCAACCCGACGGTGCCATCGCGACGGTCCACGAGGAGACGCTGCCTGTCCGCTCCCTGAGACCCGGCAATCAGTCGGAGTGATGCGCCGTTCAATGTCGCAGATCAGGGCTGCCGGTTCCGGAGGCTCTCTGCCATGGCCGTCATTGCCCGCCAGAGGTTGGCGTGGGCCCACTGCAGGGGCATGTGATCGTCGGGCACCCACCTGCCGTTTTCGAGGAAAAACGCCTCGGGCAGCATCTTCCGGCCGTCCGGTCCGGTGACGATCTGGTTGAGGGTGCGCTGGAGGTGGTGCTGCTGGCGCGCCAGATGATCCGCGTCTCCCGTGCGCAGGTAACGTCGCCCCAGGGCCACGGAGATGACGGAATCGAAGATACACCACTGCGCCTCTTTTCCCTCGCAGGCAAACGCGTCCCTCGAAATGATATCGTCACTCAGGTCCACCGTGCGCTTCTCCGGCGGAATCTTCCTGAAATCGGGCCCGAAATACGAATCGCCGCCATAGCGGATGATGCCTTTGTCCCGCAGCAGGTGCGTGCCGACGTCGTCGAGGATCCGGTCCGCCATGGCGTCATCCACCGCGGACAGAGGATCGATGAGGAACAGGAGGGCTGCGTCGAACCGTCGTTGCCGGCGCGGGTCCGGTTCGCGGCATTCCCATGGCAGAATCTGCCCCAGCGCTTCTTCCCCGCGTGCGATGAGCCCGTCGACGAACATCCCCGAAGGGTTGCCCCGGCCGGTAAGGGCACCGTCCTTCTGCAGTGACCGGTAGGCCCGCAGGCCCGCGGTTACGCAGCCGATGCTGGACGCATTCACTTTCCGCTGTTCCTCCCAGTGCCCCGCATCCTCGTCCACAAAAAAGGAAATGGCGTGGAAATAGCGCACAAGATCGGCCAGCAGTCCGGCGGCGGCGGGCGTGACCGGCAGGAGCCCCTGGCGGATCAGGCGGCAGAAGAACCACACAAAGATGCCCGTCGCGTCGTTCTGGTCGTGGGGCCACCCTTCGGCGATCTCCGTTCCATTCCCTACCAGGCGGATGTGGGGACGGTTTGCGGGCAACTTGTCCGCGTCGTCTTCAATGATGCGGCGCATCTTCGAGCGCTGGGTCTGCAGAAACGCGGCCATGGCATTGGCGCAGCGCACGGCGGCGTCCGGTTCACCACCTTCCACGTGGGCCAGGGCGATGTGGACGTTGTCCCGGATCCACGCCGCGCGGTAGCCGCTGGTATGGGCGGTCGCGCTGCCCCTGCCCACCGCCGGAAACAGGCCGGTGGAGAAGGTGTCGAAATAGAACATGCCGGCATCCCGGAGGGATTGTTCGATGGCGGCGAGGGATGACAGGGAATCCATTCAGCCCACCAGGGATGCGAGGCGGGAGCCGGCGAAAAGGCCCAGCAGGCCGCAGAGGATGCACGCCACCAGTGTAGCGGCCACATACAGAAGGGCCGTGCCGGTGGAGCCGCCCTCCACGAGCTTCAGCGTTTCGTAGTTGAAAGTGGAATAGGTCGTCAGGCCCCCCATCAGGCCCGTGGTGAGGAACAGCCGTGTGGCGGGGGACAGGGATTGGGACGACAGAAACAGCGCCATGATGAACGACAGGAAGAAGCACCCGGCCGTGTTGACCATCAGCGTTCCGAAGGGAAAGCCCCTGCCCAGGGCGTTTTCGGCCCACAGGCCCACGAGATAGCGGGCGCCGCTGCCGAGGGCGCCGCCGAGACAGACAAACAGGAAATTGTGCATGGTACCTCCCTGGCCTGCGCCGAGGATGAAACCGGGGGTAGCGGAAGTCAAGTCCGCCGGAGGGGACAGGTTTTCACAGGCGCTCAGGTACCCACCTCCTCCGGATCGACAAATCCGGATTGACAGGACGGCGATTCCGTTGATAGGGTCCCCTCCCCTGAGTCAACAGGGCGCGAGAACGCCCGGGAGAGTAGACGATGTACATTTTTAAAAAGCGCAACAAGAAGACCGACCGCAAACGCAGCGTGCGGAAAAACGCCAAGCGCAAAGCGAAATTGAAAAGCCGCCGGGCTCGCGCCAACAGCTAGTCCGCTTCGTTTCCCATCAACCGGACGGTGACCAGGGGTCGCCGTTCGACGTCTTGCCGCAACATTCGTTTAACTTCCAGGATCAGCCGTTCTTCCAGGATCTTCCCCGGCTCTTCGCCGTTCGTCGCCAGCAGCTCCATCACCCGGTGCCGCAGGGCCTGCTCTTCCGCAACGCGGGACTCTTCGCAAAAAACGCCGCCGCTCGTCACATCCGCCAGCGGGTCTCCCGGGCGGGTCAGCAACGCGGTGACATGAACAAATCCCCGGCACGACAGCCGCATCCGCTCGCGCCGCACCGTTCCGTCCAGCACCTGCAGGGATTGGTCCCGGTACACGGCACCGCAGTCAATCACATCATCGCTCAGCACCGGCCCGCCATCGCAGAGCACCACCACCTGTCCGTCGCGGGCGACGACGGACGGAATTTCGAGTTCCGCCGCCAGGGCCGCCACCGCCTGCAGATGTTCTACCGTGCCGTGGACGGGCAGTACCGCCGCCGGCGCGAGGGATTCCATTACCGCGCGGATCTCACCCCTGGAGCCGTGTCCCGATACATGGACACCGGGCCGGTTGTCCGGATGAAACACGGCGGCCCCGTCGCTGAGCAGCCGGTTTACCGCCTGCCGGATGGTCAGTTCGTTTCCGGGAATGAAGCGGGACGACAGGACGACCGTGTCGCCCCTGCGAACGCCGAATTTCCCGTGGGTGCCCGCCGCGAGCCGTCCGAACGCGGAGCGCCCTTCCGCCTGGGTGCCCGACAGGATGACCAGCAGCCCATCGTCCGGAATGTCGTCGATCCGGTCTTCACCGACCAGCAGGTCGTCGAAGGCGTCCCCGCATCGCTTGTCGCGCAGGAGTGAAAAATGCGTGTGCACGCTTCTTCCCGACAGAACGATCCGCCGACCCGTGCGCCGGGCGATCCGCGCGAGTCCCTCCATCCGCCGCAGGTTGGAGGCGAACAGCGTCACAAACACCCGTCCCGGTGCCTGCGTACAGATGTGGCCGAGGGACGCTTCCACCGATGCCTCGTCTCCGGCGGGTGCTTCCTCGAATACACCCGTGGAGTCCGTCATCAGCAGATCGATGGGCCGGAGGGCGGACAGGCGCTGCTGCATTCCTTCCGCTGCGCCGGGCCGGCATGCGTCGAGCTTGAAATCGCCGGTGATGAAGATCCGCCGCCCGCCCGCTTCGATCAGAAAGCCGAAGTTGTCCGGTGCCGAGTGGGGCATGGCGACGGGTTCGATACGGAAACCACCTGCGCGAAACGGAACGCCGTCCTGCAGCCCGTGAATGACCGGCTGCCGGTCGGGCCGGTATTCCGAAAGGCGCCTGCGAATCAGATCCGACGGAATGTCGCCGGCAAACACAGGCGCGTCGATTTCGTCGAGAAAAAAGGGCACGGCGCCCATATGATCCTCGTGGCCGTGGGTGATGAGCAGTGCGTCCACGTCGGCAGCACGGGATGCGGGCCACTGAAAGGACGAGTGGATCAGATCGACGCCCAGCCGCGGCTCCGCGGGAAACATCACGCCGCAGTCCACCGCGAGCAGCCGTCCGGCGTGCTCGACGAGCAGCCCGTTCATGCCGATTTCACCGAGACCGCCCAGAGGGATGATCCGGATATCCCCGGCCGTATTCATCTGTCTGTTCCCTTCTTCCCGCGGGACAACCGCTTCTTCACCATACCGATTTCTGCCGGATATTGAACCGGGAACCATATGTGCTACATTGCCATCGGGGCGGAGTGTTCATTGCTGCAGGCCTATTTTCAGCTCAGGGACCGGACGGATCGATTTTTCGAATCGGCGGCGTCCCGATATCGCGATCAGGTGATGTGTCGTCCGGGGTGTTCCAGATGCTGCGTCGGCGGACTGACGGTGGTCATGGTGGAGGCCATCGCCATCGGCGGCGGACTCGGTATTCCGTCGGAGCGGATCCACCTGCAGGCGGGGCAACTGCCCCTGTCCGATGGCGGGTCCTGTGCGTTCCTCGACAATCGGGGTCACTGCCGGATATACGCCCACCGGCCGCTGGTCTGCCGCACTCACGGCATGCCCCTGCTGCAACAGGGCGACGGCACCATATCCGTGTGCGATCTGAATTTCACAGAAGTATCTCCGCACAGTTCTATCGTACTCAATACAGAAAACCTCCATGCGGCCCTCTTTACGACCAACATGGTGTACTGCCGGAGCTCGGGAGTGGAACCTCACAGCCGGGTCGCCCTGGATCGACTGGCGCAACTTGCCGGAATCCCGGACAATTCCGCCGGTTGACGCCGACGGCCCGGCTATTCTGAAAATAATGCGATTTACAGTTGACTTGTTTTCAACGGACTTGTAATTCCACCTTCATAAGATTTTTTCCTTTCGGGGCGTAGCGCAGCCTGGTAGCGCGCTTCGTTCGGGACGAAGAGGCCGGAGGTTCAAATCCTCTCGCCCCGAAAATTGAAAAAAGACGGCCGTGGGCCCAAAGGAGTGTCTGATGCCGAGAGTCGTTTCCCAGATTGGAATCCTCATCGTCGACGACGACAAAGAAATCTGCGACTACATGGAGACCTTCCTGTCAAAGGATGGCTTCGCCGTCAAGACACTCACCTCTCCCCAGGAAGCGGTGGAGGAAATCAAATCCGGACGATATCATCTGGTCATTCTCGACCTGATGATGCCCAAAATCGACGGTATCGAGCTGCTCTCGCAGATAAGGAAGGTGGACACGGATATCGCGGTGATCATCTTCACCGGGTATCCGTCCCTGGAGACCGCCGTCGCATCCATGAAACTGGATGTGGTCGATTACATCAAGAAGCCCTTCAACCCGGAAGAATTCGGACAGGTCATCGAACGTGTGGTGAAGCGCAAGGGTCTGGCGCGGAGTCCCGAAGAGGAACTTCACAAGGTGATCGGCAGCTCGATCCGCGAGCTCCGCAAGGAAAACGGCCTCACCCTGAAACAGATGGCCCGGCGCACGTCCCTGTCGGTCTCCCTGTTGTCGCAGATCGAGCGGGCGGAGAGTTCGGCGTCCATTTCGTCGCTGTACAAAATCGCCCTCGCCCTCGACACGCCCATCACGTCCCTGTTCGGCGATTTCTGATCGCCGGCCCAGAGGCACATCATTTCCAGTCGCAGACCAGATGTACCTGACAACGGCAGCCAGAACATGGCCACCGGTCGGGAACTGGACCAGCTCGCCCGGTTTGCCGCCTGTCTGGGCGCCACGCTGGACGTGGACACGCTCATTCAGGACGCACTGGAACCCCTGTCGTCCATGGCCGGCGCGGAGAAGGTACTCATCGCCATCGCCCGGCAGGACGCCCGGCTGCTCATTCCCCAGACCGCCGGCTGGAACGGGGACCCGTCCGCCCGGGGGATTCCGGCGCCCGCCATTGCGTCCCTGGGAACCGAGGCGGTGGCGTTCTCCGGGATCGACGAACTGCCCGCGTCGGTGTCGTCGCGGCTGACAGCCACCGACGGATTTGTCGCCGTGGTGCCCCTGTGGGCCCAGGCCCATCTGCGGGGCGTCATCCTTCTTCTGCGCCGCACCGCACCGTTTACCCCGCACATGCTGAAAATGCTCACCACCGCCGGGCGACAGTTCGCGCTGGCCGTGGAAAACTCGCAACTGCTCGCGGACCTGCAGGATTCCTACCGCAAACTGATGGACACGCAGGAAGATCTCATCCGCGCCGAACGACTGGCCGCCCTCGGTCAGCTCTCTGCCACCATGGCCCATGAGATCCGCAATCCCCTGGCCACCATCTTTTCAGCCATCTCCCAGATTCGCCGCCACGGCACCGAGAGCGAGATGTCCAGTACCCTGCTGAATATTGCCGAGGAAGAGGCCTCCCGACTCAACCACATGGTGGGTGAACTGCTGAAGTTCGCCCGGCCCCGCCGGCCGGTCATGCACCCGGAGAACATCAATCAGACGGTATCCCGCGCCCTGGCGTCCATGTCGGCTGCCGGCACCATCCCTGACGGGATCCGGGTAACCGTCACCAGCGATCGGGACGACATCACCGTGCTGCACGACGTGGATCAGATCGAACAGGCCCTGACCCTGCTGGTCGACAACAGCATTGAAGCCATCGAGGCCGGTGAAGGCGAAATCGATATCTGCGTTTCCAGTCATTCACCGGGGGCCGTCATTTCCGTTGCAGACACGGGATGCGGGTTTCCGGACGAACTCGCGGTGAAAATTTTCGAACCCTTCTTCAGTACGCGACCCACGGGAACGGGTCTCGGGCTGCCCACCGTGAAGCGGATTGCCGAAGATCACCGGGGAACACTGGAAATCGCATGCGCACCGGGAACAAGAACCACCGCGCGGTTGTTTCTGCAGACAAAGCAGAAGAGTATCAACGGATGAACAGGAGCGGACGACCGATGAGAAACACCATACGCCACCAGACCACTGCCGTCGCATTGCTGCTGTCGTTTTTCCTCTGGGCATGCGGCAGCGAATCCGAACCCGAATGTACGCCACCCCCGCCGAAGGTGGTGGAAGAGACTCCCTTCCGGCTCCCGCGCAACGACTCGGTGAAGGACGGCGACCACTGTCAGGTCTGTGTCAAGTCACAGGGCGGATTCATCAGCTGTCAGCGGGTCTGGCAGGAAAACAAGGATGAGACAAGGGATCAGCTGAAGGTGAGGGCCACGGAAAAATCGTGCAAGGACGCAGGGTATCCGGATACCTGTCCGAAGGAAGCGATTCTGTCGATGCTCTGCAAGGGCGATCCGGTGCCCGACGGAGGTCGCACGGCCACGGCGAAGATTCAACAGATTATGATGAAGGATCGCCCCGCTCCGGCAACCACTTCCCCTTCCGCACCCCAGGGAGGTCCGCAGGGGAGTCCGGCGCCGACCGGCGCAGTGCCCATCGAATAGTCCTATCGGCGATCATCCAGAGCGGCGGCGTTGCTGTCCACCTGCAGGCGCGCCATGCCGCCGTGGATGAACGGGCGATTGCGCAGGCCGTGGGCGGCGGGATAACCCGAGGCCACCGGAAACGGCGCATCGGTAAAATGGTCAGCCAGCACCTCGTCCACGGCGACACTGTCCAGACCCGGGGGGCAATCGGTGAACTCGCCGAAAACAACCCCGGCCACATGGCGGAGCACGCCGGCGCGTGCCAGCTGGACAAGGCAGCGATCGATCCGGTAGGGCGCCTCGTTTACATCTTCAATAAAGAGAATGCAGCCCTTTGCGAAGTCCGGCGCAATGGTGCCGCACAGGTGGGCCATGACGGTGAGATTGCCGCCCACCAGCGGGCCTTCCGCGGAGCCGGGCACCAGGGGCGTCAGCGGGCAGACATCCGATCCGCAACCGGTCTGCAGCAAATCCTGCAGCCGTTCTGCGTCGGCGGCGGCAGCGCCCATGCGGGCCACCATGGGGCCGTGGATGGTCGCCAGCCGGAATGCGCCAAAGAGGTGCACAAGGACCGCGGTCAGGTCCGAACAGCCGACGATCCACCGGGGTCGCTGTGCGAGGGACGCCCAGTCGATGCGGTCGAGGATCCGGCTCGATCCGAATCCACCCCGGGCGGCGATGACGGCCTTTGCCCCGTCCGAGAGGGCCTTCTGGAAATCCGCGAGGCGCACCGCGTCGTCCCCGGCCAGGTATCCCTTCCGCGCAAAAACCGCCGGGGCCTTCTGGACGGTGAACCAGCGGGAGAGGAGGGCTTCTCCTTCGTCGAATCCTTCCTTCGGCACGGGTCCGGCGGGGGCGATGATCCGCACCGGATCGCCCGGTCCCAGCAGCGGTGGAAACAGGACATCGGTCACGGCCGCGCGCCTTTCCGGTGGATGGTCAATCCCAGCAGCAGAGCATGTTCCCCCGTGTCCGCGTAATATCCCCGGCGCACGCCGTCCAGCTCGAATCCGAAGGAACGGTAGAGCGCAAGGGCCGCGCTGTTGGTCTCCCGCAGCTCCAGCAGAATTCGATCGCCTTCTTTGGCGTTCGCGAGGAGCCCATCGAGCAGGCGCCTGGCGATATGACGGCGTCGAAAGGCGGGCCGGACCGCGATCTTCTGCAACTGAATTTCCCCGGGCAGCGTCCAGGCGATCAGGAAGCCCGCCGGTTCGCCCTTCCACAGGGCCAGATGAATCCGCGATACGGGGTTGGCCAGCTCCGCTGACAGCGCCTCCTCCGGCCAGGGGGATGCAAAGGATTCGCTTTCGATGTCCGCCACAATGGACAGGTCCTCCGTCCCGGCGGTCCGGACGATCACACTTCCCTGCGCGTCGCTCATTGTGAAAAAACCACACCGCCCTGGACGAGAACGCCGGACAGCCACAGCCGGAGTGCCTCCTGCAGTTTCTCGTTCTTCACCATGGTCGAGTATGCATCGGCGGCCTCTTCCCAGGTCATGTCGCCGAAGCGGTGGTT
Source organism: Deltaproteobacteria bacterium (assembly GCA_029565915.1). Classification (GTDB taxonomy): domain Bacteria; phylum Myxococcota_A; class Polyangia; order JAAYKL01; family JAAYKL01; genus JAKQNG01. Next base: position 28,668 of record JAKQNG010000047.1, on the reverse strand, counting down.
TCCCTTGTCGAACATGATTTTCAGTTCGGTTTCGGATGGCATGTCGGACTGATCGCGCAGGTAGTCGAGCTGGCGGGATGCGAGCAGGAAATTGGCGGTCCAGTAGTCGAGATCGGAGCGGGACGCACCGCACCGATTGAGGATGCCGTCCATCGCTGCCATTCCGCCGGCCCGCGCAATAAACCACTGCACAACCGCCTGCTGGTCTGCCGGATTCACCGTTTCGCCAACGAGATTGGTGGCATGGGACAGGAGCCGGACCAGCACGGCCAGCCGCCGTGCCTGAAATCGAACGGCATTGTCCAGCCGATCTGCCACTGCCACCGATGCATCGCTGCCGAGCAGGAGGAGACGGCCGACGAGCTCCACATCGCTCGCCAGGACGGGAATGGTGCTGGTGGTATCGCCGGAAGAAGTGGTGATGAGAACGGAGAGGCCGTCCAGCAGCGGGTCATCGCCGGCGGTGGCCGACACAGGGCAGAAAACGGCAGGAGCGGTCAGGAAGAACAATGCCGCGCAGAGGGACGGGCGCATGTTAGTCGTTTTCGGGGGTCTGGTAGTGCCGTCCCAGAAACTCCAGAAACGCCACCGCGAGGTGCAGATCCGACGGCCGGATCAGGTCCACCAGTTCATGAGCGGCCCGCCGTTGACTCGCTCCCTGGGTGCGGGATGCGGTGCCGTACCGGTTGCGCCGTACGGTTTCGAATTTCCGCGTGGAGGCGCCTTCTTCCCAGGGAGACGCATTCGCCGGGGTGATGTTCTTGGCTTTGAGCCACTCGGCGATGTGGGCCTGCAGCTTGACGGAGCGCCTGGCAAACCACAGCTCCCGCTTTTCGGAATCGTCCGCGAGGGCATCCTTGAACCGCCGGAACGCCCCTTTGCCGTCCACCGCGGAAACGAGTTTCTGTTTCAGGGGACAGTCTTCGATTTCTTCGATGAATTCCTCCATCCAGCGATACTGCTCCCTGGACGAAATCGGTTCGATGTACAGGTAGGCCGGATCGGCCTCCACCTCCTGCAGCCGTCGCTCCACGCTCTCATTGCCGCTGAAGATGCGAATCACGTCTCCGGTTTCCTTGTTGAAAAAACTGTGCAGATCGGGGGAATTGTTTTCGAGGGCACCTTCGAGCTCCGCCCAGTCGATGGCCACCGTTACCATCCCCTTCACGTCCGGCGGTTCATCGCTGTCTGTCCAGAGATTGCCGTTGATGGCGTCCACCGGGTCGACCGTACCCGGACCGGACTCCTCGTCCATGAGATAAGTATTTTCCATAATCCTTCTCCTGTCTGTCGAATCGCATTGTGCAGACTATCCGGACTGTTTTTGTCATCGGACCCGCCCTGGTTCGGTGATCGATCCGGAAGTCTGTCAAGGTACCCAACGGAATTCTACCCGTTTTGCAAGGCAAAAGCAAAGGCAATGCCGGAGGCGCCCATCGGGAAAGAGGACGATCGGGTCAGCGGCGCAACTGCGCCAGCGTTGCCTCAAAATAGTCGGGCAGCGGTGCGGCAAACGACATCGGTGCGCCGGTGACCGGGTGCCGGAAGGACAGGTGGTTCGCGTGCACCAGCAGTTGCAGGGAGTTGATGGGTTCACCCCGGATGCCCTTCAGATATGTGCGGTCACCGACGATGGGACAGCCCTGTTCGAAGAGCTGCACCCGCAGCTGGTTGGTGCCGCCGCCTCTTTCAAAATTGCAGGCCACCAGCGTGGCGTTCCGGAGACATTCGACCACTTCCACCCGGGTGACAGCCGGTTTCCCTTCGGCCCGACGACGGACTTTCTTTGAGCGGGAGTGTTCGCTGGACCCCCGGAGGCCGTCGCCCCGGTCCTCCTGAATGTGGCTGGAAATCGTCACCGCCGGACAACGGCCGTGGACGAGGGCCAGATGGGTCCACGTCACCGTGCGCTCCTTGAACTGGGTCGACAATCCGTCCATGGCCACGCCGGATCGGGCGAAGACGAGCACGCCCGATGTCAGTTTGTCGAGGCGGTGGACGGTCATGAGGGACGGCAGGGCGCCCCTCCGTTTCCTGGACGGTCCCTTTTCCCTGGCCAGATGAAGGCGCAGCCGGCGCAGGAAGGTGTCCCGTTCGTCTTCGTCGACTTTTGTGGTGACCACGCCGGCGGGTTTCACGGCCACGATCACATGGGAATCCGCGTACAGGATGCAGGCGGGGTCGAAGTCGTCCCTTGCGGCTGGCCGGGGAGCATCCGCGTCATAGGTCAGCGATACGCCCCGGCGCATCGGTTGCTCCGGTGCGGTTGCCACCTTTTTGTCGCAGAAAATTTTTCCCGCTTCAATCCTGCTGCGGGCCGTGGACCAGGAGACGGCAAACAGCTCCTTCACGCATTTGTCCAGGCGCACGCCGTCATGGGCCCCGTCGATGATCCGGTTCAAGGAGTGATATCCCGGGCCTCGGTGCGGCGGTTCTTCTGCCGGCCCTCTTCCGTGTCGTTGGTCGCGATGGGCCGCTCCTGGCCGTAGCCCACGGCCACGATACGGGTTTCGTCGATGCCCTTCGAAATGAGGTAGTCCCGCACGGCCATGGCCCGGTCCTCCGAAAGCTTCAGGTTCTTCTTCGGGTTGCCCTGATTGTCCGTATGGCCCGACAACTCCACAAAAGCGCTCGGTTTGTAGGTCATGTACTCAATCACGCCTTCGAGGTGCGGATAGGATTCCGGTTTCAGGGTCGCCTTTGCCGTGTCGAACACCACTCCGTCGAGGATCAGCGCCGGGCCCTTGTTCTGTTCGATGGGCACCTCCACGCCCAGGTCCGGCGACGGCGGAAGGGGCGGCGGTGTGAGGGGAATCCAGGTGAGCGTCAGCTTCATGGTCACGTTGGGCTCCGCGGGAATCGTCGCGGACTTCTCCACCGGATCCTTGAAAAGGGACAGATAGGTCAGCAGGTATTTTCTGCCGATGGGAACGAGGAGTTCCGTATAGCCCATGGCATCGGTCTCCGGCGTGTACTGCTTCTGGCCATCCGGATCGGTGACGCGGATGACCACGCCCGGAATGGGTTCGGACCGGTCGTTCTGCACGATGAGCTTCAGCACCGCCTCGGTCGCGGTAGACCGCAGTTTCGATCCGCTGACGCCGCCGGCGCTTTTCGCGTCTCCCGCGGTCACGCCGAAGTCCCCGTCGCTGACATTCGCGGTGGATCCGCTGGTGCCCGGATCCCCGGTTTCTCCCTGCGCAGTGGCGGGATTCTTCTGGCCGGATCCGCAGGTGGACAGGCACGCGGACAACAGAACTGCCATGACATTTTTCATCGTGAACCTCCCTGTGGCAAAGATGCGCACGTCCCCTTCTACCACGAAGGGCCCCGGCCGGGGAGATCGTTCCTCGCACCTCCTGCCGCGCCCGCAATCGCCTTGGTAAAGGCGCCCGTTTCATGATACGAATCGGCATTTCGAAGACCTCCGGCAAGAAGGAGGTCCGGTACACCGGATCCGGGATTGGAACAGCGATGACTGAACGGTTTCTTGAATTGCTGGCCACGGGCCGCCCCATCGTGTTCGACGGTGGCACGGGCACCACGCTCTTTGATCGCGGCGTGTTCATCAACCGCTGCTACGATCAGGTGAACCTGACAGATCCGGAGCTGGTTCGACGGGTGCATCGTGAGTTCGTGGCCGCCGGTGCCATGGTCATCGAAACGAATACCTTCGGCGCCAACCGCTACAAACTCGCCTCCTTCGACCTCGCGTCAAAGGTGCGGGAAATCAATCTGGCCGGGGCGTCCCTCGCAAAGGAAGCGGCCGGGCCGGACGTGCTGGTGGCCGGCTCCGTGGGTCCTCTGGGCATTCATCTCGAACCCCTGTTCCGCAGCACGGATGAATCCACTGCAAAGGACGCCTTCATCGAACAGATCACCGCCCTCGTGGACGGCGGCGTGGACCTCATCCTGTTTGAAACTTTCGCGGACATGGAAGAAGCGCGCATTGCACTGGCTGCCGGCATGGCGGTGCGGCAGGCCACCGGTCGCGACATTCCGCTGGCCTGTTCGTTCACGGTGAACCAGGAAGGCAACACGATCTACGGCGCCCGGGCCGAGGAGTTCGCCGCCATGCTCGAAAAGGCCGGCGCGGACGTGATGGGGATCAACTGTTCCGTGGGTCCCAAGTCCATGCTCGACACGCTGGAGCGGGTGCGGAAGGTGAGCCGCCTGCCCGTCATCGTCATGCCCAACGCGGGCCTTCCCACGGAAATCGAGGGCCGTACGTTCTACATGTGCTCTCCCGACTACATGGCCAACTATGCGCGGCGGTTTGTTCAGGTGGGCGCCGCGGCGGTGGGGGGCTGCTGCGGCACAACGCCGGATCACATCCGGGCCATTGCCGCCTCCATCCGGCAGATGACCGGCGAGCAGCGTTCTCTGCAGGAGGTTTCCTCCCTGCAGGAAGAAACCGTTGCACCGATGCCGGAGATTCCCTTTGCGCAGCGATCGCAGTTTGCAAAAAAGCTGGCTGCCGGCGACTTCGTGGCCACCGTGGAGCTGGCGCCGCCCCAGGGATGGGATCTGGGAAAGATCCTCGTCAGCGCCGCGGAGGCGAAGAATGCCGGTTTCGACGCCATCAACATTCCCGACGGCCCGCGGGCATCCGCCCGGATGGGCCCTCTGGCCATGGCCGTGGTCATCGAGCGCGACGTGCAGGTGGAGACGGTCATGCACTACGCCTGCCGGGATCGGAATCTGGTGGGCATGCAGGCGGACCTGCTGGGCGCCTATGCGCTGGGGCTGCGCAACATCCTCGTCATCACCGGCGACCCGCCCATCATGGGGGACTATCCCCATTCCACGGGTGTCTTCGACGTGGACGCCATCGGCCTCACGCGGATGATCCGCCTCCTGAACACGGCCCTCGATCTGGGTGGTCGTTCCATCCGCCAGCCCACGGGTTTCGTCCCTCTCGTGGGCGTGAATCCCACGGCGGTGAACATTGACAAGGAGCTGTCCCGGTTTGTCCTCAAGGTGGAAGCGGGGGCCAGGGCCGCCATCACCCAGCCCGTCTTCGATGCGGCGCAGCTCCTGTCCTTCCTCGACCGGATCCCCGACGGCGCAAGGATTCCCGTGCTCGCCGGCATCTGGCCCCTGCAGAGCCTGCGCAACGCGGAGTTCCTGGCCAACGAGATGCCCGGGGTCTCCATGCCACCGTCGGTGCTCTCGCGCATGTCGAAAGCCCACGACAGCGGCACCGAAAAGGAAGAAGGCCTGCAGATCGCCATCGAAATCATGGAACAGGTCCTGCCGCGGGTGCAGGGTATCCAGGTGGCGGCGCCCTTCGGCCGTCTCGCCTCGGCGGTGGCAGTGCTCAATGCCGCCGGGAAGATGCGGTGACCCCGTGAGCGCTGTCCGCAGGCTGCTGATTGCCAACCATCGGTGGTGGTATCCCACGCTGGTCAATGGACAGGATGTGGCCAACCACGAATTCGCGAGGCGGCTGGCCCGATCGGGCGTGGAGGTGCGGGTGCACGGCATGGTGGCGCCGCTGGTGGACGGCACCACGCGCCAGCGGAGCTATTTCACCGACGGCGTGAAAGTGAGTCTCGTGCAGAGCGATTTCATCCGGTGCCTGTCGGCGACCATCGAGGATTTCCGACCGGATGTGGTGATGACGTCATCGCCGGAAGGGGCCTGTGGCGGCGAAGATATCCACCGGATGATGAGCCTGTTCGATCACTACGGCATTCCGGTGGTGCTCTATGTCCACACGCTGCACCCGGTGCTCTCCCTGTTCCGCACGCTGAAGGATCAGCTCGCCGCAGTGGTGACGAACAGCAACTACATGGCCGAAAAGATCACGGAAACCTGGAACCGCCGGGCGGAGGTGATCTACCCCGTGCCCAGCAGCCGGACTTTCCGGGTGAGCGAACAGTCGGGGCCCTTCATCACGTTTTTCAATCCCCTGCCCCACAAAGGACTCCACATCGTGCAGGAGCTGGTATCCGGCCGATTCAAGCACCGGTCCTTCCTGTTCGTGGAAGGCTTCATGGAACCGGAGTCCTACGGCGTGGCGCTGGTCCGCTCGGGCAATGTGGTGCACGCGCGGCGTTCCCCGGACGTGGCGGCCGTCTACCTGATGACAAACATGCTGCTCATCCCGTCCCAGTGGGAGGAGCCCTTCGGCCGGGTGGCCCTCGAAGCCATGTACAACCGGATTCCCGTCATCGCCTCCAACACGGGCGGGCTGAAGGATTCCGTGGGCAGCGGTGGGCTGTTGATTGACGATTTCACCAGTGTGGACGCCTGGGCGGATGCGATTGAACGGATGGACGACCCCGTATTCCGCGAAGAGATTGTCAATGCGGGGAGCCGGCACATCGAGATGTTCTCCGTTGAACAGCAGATCGCCCAGTTCAAGGAGGTGTTCGACCGGCTCGTCTGACCGGACGCCTGTTACGGCGGCCGCTCGACCGGTCTGATGCAGACAGATGCGAATGAATGCCATGCGGAAAATGGATATTCTGGTGGGTGTCAAGGCGGAGCAGTCGCTGCGGGACGCGTTGCGGGTCCTGCTCGATTCATCGCAGACGGATCTGGAGCTGGCGCCCGTGGGAAAAAAGGACTGGGTCGCCGGTGCGCGCTGGACAGGTTCCCTGACCCATGGACAGATTGACGCGGTCTGCCGGGACGTGCACCGCCGACTGCTGGCGCTTCGCTGCGAACAGCGCATCCGCTTCGAAAATATCCGCCTGTTCGTCGTTCAGGAACCGATTCCCGTATTCCGCGATCCCGAAGAGGGCGAATCGGAGGAAACCGGGCGCCCGTCCTCATTGGCAGGGGAACGCGAAGCACCACCGGTGGAACAACCCGCCATGCCGGAAGGACCGTCCCGCTGTCCGATCTGCGGACGGGTGGTCCACGTGTACAACCTGCACTACAGCACCGACGGCCGTGTGGTGGGCTGCTTCATGTGCGGCGGCCATGCCGGTCCCTATTGACCGCGGAACCGCAATCATGAACCGGCGTCTCATCGGCATTGACATGGGGGGCACCAAGCTGGAAGCCGCCATCGTCGATGTGGGCGAAGGCTTCCGGTTCGTCTCGCGGCGACGGGTGTCCACCGAACAGGAGGGCGGCTACGACCACATCCTGTCCCGGGTTGCCGCGCTCATCGACGAATGTGTGCACGAAGAGCCCCGGGTCGCCGCCGTCGGCGTGGGGATGCCGGGGAGCGTCACGGTCACCGGCGCCGTGAAGAATGCGAATACCGTGTGCCTGAACGGGCGATCCTTCCGGGCGGACCTGCAGCAGCGGGTCAATGTGCCCCTCGTTTTTGCCAACGACGCGAACTGCTTTGCCCTGGCGGAGGCCCGGTTCGGGGCCGGCCGCGGATGCCCTGTGGTGTTCGGCGTGATCATGGGCACCGGCGTGGGCGGCGGCCTCGTCATCGACGGACAGGTCCGGGAAGGACTCCAGTCCATCTGCGGGGAATGGGGACACACCATCCTCTGGCCGGACGACCGCTTTCCCTGCTACTGCGGCAAATCCGGCTGTACGGAGCTGTTTCTGTCCGGTCCGGGAATTGCGACCCGGTATGCGCAGCGCAAAGGAGAACGCCTGGCACTGCCCGATATCCTGTTGCGGGAACAGGCCGGGGATGCGGCGGCGGTGGCCTGCGTGGACGAGTGGATGGACAATTTCGGGCGGGCCCTGTCCAACGTCATCAACATTGTGGATCCGGACGTGGTGGTGCTGGGCGGCGGTGTGTCCAATGCGCTCTGCCTGTATGATCGGGGCGTTGAAAAAGTGGCTCGCTATCTCTTTTCAGATCAACTGCGCACACCGATCCGGCAGCACCGGATCGGCGATTCGGCGGGTGTCCTCGGCGCGGCGCTGCTCACCTGGCCCGCAGGGGAGGATTGACGACAATGATACATCTTCAACGGTGGGTGATCTGGTGGGTCTGTACGGCGTTGGCGGGCTGCAGTTATTCTGTGGCGCCCCTCCGTACTGCCCTGGATCGGAAGGACTACGCGGGTGCGCTGGCGCTGACCGGAGGGGACAGGGAGGCCCGGACCCACCTGGCGGCCCTGCTGATGGCGCGGCAGGCGGCAAGTGATGACGGGGACGCCCGGGAGCTGCTGCTGGCGCTGGACCGCTGTGACGGACCGGGTACCGACGCCATTGCCCGTCTGGCCCGGCGGGACCGGGCGCTGGTGGCAACGCAGATCAGCACCATTCTCATGCACCGGGGAGATCGACCGGATCGCCACAATGCCGGGGCATACCTGACCAGCGATGTGAGCGACGTGCGGGCCGTGGCAGCCACCGTTTTCGGCAGGGATCTGCCCGGGGACACACTGCTGGCCATGACCGGGGATGTGAATCCCGTGGTGCGGGGTGCGGCGGTGGCGGCCCTGTGCCCGGCGCGGACAAAGGCGGGAGGTACGGCGGTGCGGCAGATGCTGGGCCGGGATCCGGCACCTCACGTGCGGGTGGCGGCCGCGTCCTGCGGCGCGTCTCTCGGAGACGATGCGGTGGTCATTTTGCGGGATGCCGTCCGCGGGGACGAGAATTCCGCGGTGAAGAAGGCGGCAGCGGCGGCGCTTCTGAAAATCGGCGGGGATGAAGCCCTTCTGGCTGTCCGGGCATGTACGCTGGGACCGATGACGCCGTTGTCGGTGGAGGTGGCGGCCCTGCTGGCAACGAAGGGACACGACGACGGTCGGGCGCGGTTGCGGGATGCCCTGTCCAACAGTCGGGCGGATGTGCGGCGCACGGCCCTGTCCCTGCTGCGGCAGGCCCTGCCTGCGGAAGCGACGGCGGCCCTGAAGGACGCCCTGCGCGATTCCGATCCGTCCGTCGCGGTGGTGGCCGCCGGTGAGCTGCTCCACAGTGACCGATGGCGCAATGACGCCCGCGACACCCTGCGCCGCATGGTCGCTGAGGGCGGCGCTGCCGGGGATGATGCCGTGGAGATGCTGGCCATGGACGGGGATCCGCAGGCAATTGAAGTGCTGACCCGGAAGTTTGCGGATGCGGCGCAGAACGCACCCGATCAGCTGCCCGCGCTCCTTCGCCGCTATGCCCGGATACCGGCCCTGCAGTCCCTGTTCGGCGGATTTCTGGCCCACGAACGGGGGGATGTACGCCTCGCCGCCGCCGCTGCCCTCATCGCCCGGTGCGATGACGCAACTCCCTGATCGACTGATCCTGCCTTTTATTTGCGGAACTGGAATCAGACTCCATCACCGTATCTGATGATTGCCGGGCTACCGGAGGCTGAGTTTGTCGCTTTCCGTTCCGGCATCGTTCATGGCGTTCCACACATTTCCCACCACGTCGTAGTTGCCCCCCGCGTTCCAGAAGAGGTGTCCGCCGCTGCCCGCGTCCCGGGCCGCGTCGATCTGGTTAATGATGAAGCCGTCGCCCCAGTCGTGGGACCGCCATTTGAACGCCTGCAGGAGGGGCCTCACCACAACACGGTCGCCCAGTCGCTCGCGGATTTTCTTCACGGCGCCCCGGATGACCGCATGGGTTCGCTCTGCACTGGGGTTCTCCCAGTAGTCCCTGGGCCAGTTGGCCAGATAGACCATGGGCGAAATGACATCGACATGGGACGCGAGGTATTCAAGGCGCTGGCCCAGCGCTTCGCTTTCTTCGGGATGGTAGGCGGTCAGCCCGAAAACGTCGATGGACAGAGGAATACGGATGGCTTCATCCACCTGTTCGAGCAGGTCGGCAATGGCCTGATAGCGGGGAAGGCCGGCGCGACGGTTTCCATAACGGGCCTGTCGGGTGCCGGGTTCCACCGGAAAGCGCACGTAGTCGAGCTGGATTTCGTCCACCCCCAGGGCTTCGGCGGCCACCGCCACCGAGGTCAGGTACGTGCGGGCCAGGGGCGAATACGGATCGATCCACTTCTTCCCGTTGCGGTCCTTCCAGGGCCCACCGGTGAGGGAATCCTGAATGGCGGTTTCCCTGCGCAGACCCGGGAGCAGATTGTCCTTGAAGCAGACGAGTCGGCCGATGACGTAGATGTCGTGGGCGTGGAATTCCCGGACCAGCTCCGCCATGTGGCGGTGGTAGCCGTGGGGCCTGCCCGTCGCGTGGGGCAGGTCGTCCCGGAACACCACGCGGCCCATGTCGTCCTTCACATCGATGATCACTGCATCGGCGCCGGTGCCGCGGACGTGGGTGATGAGCTTTTTCGGCTTCCAGCTGCGCACCATGCCCACAGGCAGGTAGATGCCCCGGATATCGCGGCCCCGGTCCGTCAGCTCGGAGGCGGACTCGGACGGGAGGCCCGCACCGGGAAGCAGTTCGACGCTTTCACTGGCCCGCATGCTGCCGGCCCCGATGCACAGGGAAACAGCGCACAATGTAGTGATAATCGGTTTCATGTAGGATATTTTATTACATCAATCCGGTCGAGGTCAAAAATTCCGCCCACCGCTGTTCCAGGAAAGGGGGACCCATCCGGGGAGATTGAAATGATTCAGGAATCGGGCCGACCGATGAGCGCGACCTCGTGGGGCGTACGACGGGTGCTGAGGGCGTAATGAACGGATCCGGCATCGCGGATCTCCACCCGGCGGCCAGCCCGTTTCAGCATCGCTGCCAGCGCCTCAATGGACGGAATTCCGTCGCTGCGATAGGAAATCACCACTGTTCCCGGAATGCGGGCGACCAGCTGCGCAATGGCGCCGCCGATGGTGTCGGGCCGACAGAAAAGACTGGTGCCCCTCCCGCGCAGGGGACGGTGTCGATAGCGCGGCAGAAGATTTGCTTCCCATTCGCCGTCGTCGAGGCACAGGCCTTCGAGGAAGTGGTAATAGTCCGCGTAGTCGACCCCGACGCCCCGGGAGGGCATGTAGGGCGGATCGAGGTACACCAGATCGAAGGTGGAAAAATCCAGCTCGTCCACGTCCGCGCGCCGCACCGTCACTGCTCCCTCGCCGCGGAATACCGCACCATCGGCTTCATTGGCAAAGCGCTCCATCAGTGTGGGAAACGGCGTGTCCCAGGTGGTTTTGTTGCCGAACGAGCGGCGCACGTCGGAGCGGCGCAGGGACAGGTTGGCCCGGTGGAAGAGATTGTAGGGCCGCTTGGCCAGGGCCGCCTGAAACAGGGCGTACCACAGGGGTGCAGCGGCAGTCGGCTCCATGGCCCGCAGGCGCCCTCGCACCTGATCAATGAACCGATTTTCCTCCGGTTCAAAAAAGATGCCGTCGAAATGCCGCTCGACAAATCCCGCCGGCGCGTCCGGGTCTGGAATGCCCCGGAGCAGGGAAGGCATGGCCGGCAGCGCTGCAGGACCGTCGTTTCGCAGCAGCGCTTCTGCGCACATCGCGTTCCAGCGCAGGCTGTCCGATGCGGTGACGGCACGGCCCATGGCTTTCAGAAGAAAAGCGACGGCGCCGGTGCCGCAGAAGGGATCCGCCGCGGTCTCAAATTCGAGCGACGAGAATACGGTGTGCAGAAAGGGCAGCAGGCGGCGCTTGGAACCCAGATAGCGGGTGGAGGGAAAGCGCTCCACCTGTTGTGGCAGAACCGGAACGGGCGCGGTGCCTTGTGTTGTCATGAACCGGCCGCTGTACCTTGCCGGATGAGCCGCCGCCGATTGACGAGAAAGCCCGCTGCACCGCCGGCCATGCCGATCATGGCGCCCACCAGCACGTCAGCGGGAAAATGGACTCCCAGCGCGATGCGCGACAACCCGGTGAGCAATGCCGCGGACATCAGCGGAACGGACAGGGGCGGATAGAGCAGCGCCAGAAAGGTCGCGGTAGCAAAGGCGGTCTGGGTGTGTCCCGAGGGAAACGAGGCGTCGCCGGGCTCGCCGCCGGAAACATGGATGGTCACGCCCTGTTCCCTGAAATGGGACGGCGGTCGCGCCCGATCAACGGCGATTTTCAGCAGGCTGACGGGCAGGGCACTGACGGCGCAGGACAGAACGAGCGCCGCAAAATGCGTGCGGAACCGGTTGCGGCTGAAGAAGAACATGAGCGGCGCGACGAGGGCCGCCTGCACCCATCCGTTGCCCAGCCAGGTGACGGCGGCGAACAGCGGGGTCGCCGGTGCCAGCAGCCGATGGAGAGCGAGGAACGCCTGTTCGTCGAAGTTCATGGCGGGGTTGTAGCAGGAAGCGGTGGATCAGTCGACGGTGACTTCCGCCTCTTCGGAGAAGCGGTCTTCCCGTTTGATTTGAATGACGAGAAGATGGTTGCTCTGGGCGGCAATGACCACCTCGAAGGAGCCGTCCGACGCCGCGTCCTTCATGGCGCCTTCCCCCGTGTTGTCGTTGAATACCAGCACTACATCGCCCCACTCCGCTGCGCCAATCTGGCCCACGACAGTGACATAGCCCAGTTCGTCGGGGGCACTGACCGAAATCATCGTCGGCGGTGGAATGGGCACCGTGGGTGAGGAATTGCATCCCGTCATCAGGGCAAGGGCGGCAGCGACCAGCAGCATGCGGATGTTCATGGCATTTCTCCCGGAAAACGCACGACGGCGTCTTCTGAATCAGTCTATTCAATATCCGTGCCGATGCCAACTGATAACTATTTACAATGATTTCGTTATGTTACAGCCACTTCAGCCGCGCCCGTCGTCCGGATGGACCGATGGGTGCAACTTCTGTTGGCAATCGCTGCCAACCGGGTTGACTTCTTCCGAGGCGGAACCATCGGCAGAAAGAGCGAGAATCCCGCGGAATGAAAGGTGGAATATCGTTGACGACGGCACCGCGGTCGGTACTCTTTCCGGAGCCGTCTTCAATGAATTGAATTTCAATAGCGAAACATACAAATCATGGACACCAACGACCAAGACACTGAAGTGAAGGATACCCCCGCGCCGGATACGACTGCCAATGTGGTGAACACGGCCGTCGAGACCGAGATGAAACACGCGTACCTCGACTACGCGATGAGCGTGATCATCGGTCGCGCCCTGCCCGACGCGAGGGATGGCCTGAAACCTGTGCACCGCCGCATCCTGTACGCGATGCACGAACTGAAGAACACCTGGAACGCGTCCTACAAGAAATCCGCCCGCGTGGTGGGCGACGTCATCGGCAAATACCATCCTCACGGCGATTCCGCGGTCTACGACGCCCTGGTGCGCATGGCCCAGGACTGGTCCATGGGCGCCACCCTGGTGGACGGACAGGGCAACTTCGGATCCGTGGACGGGGATCCGCCCGCGGCCATGCGGTACACGGAAGTGCGCATGTCCCGCCTCACCGGTGAGCTGCTGCGCGACATCGAAAAGAACACGGTCAATTTCACCGACAACTACGACGGTTCGCTGAAGGAGCCGGCCGTGCTGCCCGCCGGCTTTCCCAACCTGCTCGTCAACGGTTCAAGCGGCATCGCGGTGGGCATGGCGACCAACATTCCCACCCACAACCTGTCCGAAGTCATCGACGGTGCCGTTGCCGTCGCGCGGAATCCGGAGCTGCCCCTGGACGCGCTGATGGCCATCATTCCCGGCCCCGACTTTCCCACGGGGGGCATCATCTGCGGGCGCAGCGGCATCTATCGCGGCTTTTCCACGGGACGGGGCTCTATCATCCTGCGGGCCCGCACCCGCATCGAGGAAATCAAAACCAGCGGCCGCGAGCAGCTGATTGTCGACGAGCTGCCCTACCAGGTAAACAAGGCGCGCCTCATCGAGAAGATCGCGGAGCTGGTCAAAGAAAAGAAAATCGAAGGCATCGCCGCCCTGCGGGACGAATCGGACCGCACGGGCATGCGCATCGTCATTGAAATCAAGAGGGACGCCAGCGCCCAGATCATCGAAAACCAGCTGTACAAGCTGACGCCCATGCAGACGTCCTTCGGCATCAACAACCTGGTCATCCTCAACGGGCGTCCCCACACGTTTTCGCTGAAGGGGCTGATTACCGCGTTTCTCGACTACCGCGAAGAGGTGGTGCGCCGACGTTGTATCTACGATCTGGCCCGGGCGTCCGCCCGGCTGCACATTCTCGAAGGACTGAAGAAGGCCCTTGATCACATCGATGAAATTGTGGCCCTGATCCGCGCATCCAGGGATCCGGAAGAGGCCCGCAACGGCCTGATGACCCGCTTCGACCTGACCGACATCCAGGCGCGGGAAATCCTCTCCATGCGGCTGCAGCGACTGACAGGGCTCGAGCGTGAAAAAATTCTCGAAGAGATGGACGCCCTGCGGCAGGAAATCGCCCGCCTCGAAGACCTTCTCTCCCACCGGGACAAGCTGATCGATCTGATTGTCGCCGAACTGCTGGAGGTCAAGTCGGCCTTCGGCCAGGCCCGCCGCACGGAAATTGTCGACGACGAGGCGGACATCGACATGGAGGACCTGATCACCGAAGAGGACATGGTCGTTTCCGTTACGAGCATGGGCTACATCAAGCGGACGCCTACGACCGAATACCGCTCCCAGCAGCGGGGCGGCAAGGGCATGTCCGGCATGGACACGCGGGACGACGATTTCGTGACGCGTATCTTCGCCGCTTCCACCCACGATCACGTGCTGTTCTTCTCCGACAAGGGAAAAGCCTACTGCAAAAAGGTCTACCAGATTCCCCTGGGTTCCCGCACGGCCAGGGGCAAGGCGATTGTCAATTTCGTGGGCATGGAGACCGGCGAAAAAGTGGCCGCGGTGCTGCCGATCAGCGAATTCAAAGAAGACAGCTTTGTGTTGACCGCCACCCGCAACGGCTATGTGAAAAAGACCGACCTGATGGCGTATTCGCAGATCCGGCAGACGGGCATCATCGGTGTCATCATCGACGATGGCGATGCGCTCATCGGCGCCGCGCTGCTGAATCCGGGTGACCACGTGATCCTCGGCACCAGCAGCGGTCAGTCCATCCGCTTCGGCGACGATCAGGTGCGGGCCAGCGGCAGGCAGAGTCGGGGGGTTCGCGGCATCGAAGTGCGGCGGGACGACGGGCCGGACGATCGGGTGGTGGGCATGGCCGTCATTTCTCCGGACACGGAGGAAACCCTTCTGACCATCACGCGCAACGGCTATGGCAAGCGCACTGCGTTTGACGAATACCGGGTGCAGAACCGCAGCGGCAGCGGATTGCTGACAGTGAAGCGGAGCGAAAAGACCGGCGAGGTGGTGGCGGTGCAGCCCGTCCGGAATGACGAGCACCTCATGCTGATCACCAGCGCCGGGAAGATCATCCGCATCGAGGCCTGCACTGTGTCCCTCCTCGGCCGCAATACCCAGGGGGTGCGGCTGATCCGGGTCAATGAAGGCGAAACGGTCATCGGTGTGGAGCGCCTCGCAGAAGGAGAGCACAACGATGACAACCCGGCCATCGAAACCGTGACCGGTCCCTTCTCCGAACCGCCGCCGACGGAAGGAGACGAATCGGACGGAGGTGGCGAATGATCCGGCGACGGGTGCGGACATCGCGTCATATCCGACGGCAGGAGGTTTCATGGGTGTCGCGATAGGCATCGACCTCGGGACCACGAATTCCTGTGTGGCGGTGGTACAGGGCGATCAGGCAAAGGTGATCGAAAGTGTCTACGGCGACCGGATCCACCCTTCGGTCATCGCGTTTCATCCAAGCGGTAAAACAATTGCCGGCCCTCTGGCCAAGGACCGCCTCGCCATCGATCCGCTGAATACGGTGTACTCGTTCAAGCGGCTGCTGGGCCAGGATCTGAACGGTCCCGAGATCCGCGCTCTGGTGGAGAGCCTTCCCTACGACGTCTACGAAAAAAATGGCATTCCCGTATTGAAAACCCGTGATCGGGAGGCAACCCTGCCGGAAGTGAGCGCCATCATGCTGCGCTACCTGCGGGAGATGGCCTGCGAAACCTATGGCGTCGACATCAAGGATGCCATCATCACCGTGCCGGCCAATTTCACGGACGTGCAGCGGGCTTCCACCAAAATTGCGGGGCGCATTGCAGGCCTCAACGTCCTGCGGATTCTGAATGAACCCACGGCCGCTGCCCTGGCCTACGGCTTCGGCGGCGATCGGGAAGAGCGCATCGCGGTGTACGATTTCGGCGGCGGCACCTTCGACATCACCATTATCGAGCTGATCGACGACATCTTCGAAGTGCTGTCCACCGCCGGCGATAATTTTCTCGGCGGCGACGATCTCGACAAGAAAATCATGGATGAGATGCTTCATCAGTTCGAGAAGAAGCATAAGATGGATCTGCACGAAGATCCGGTTGCCCTGCAGCGGGTCCGTTCCGTGGCGGAACGCGCCAAATGCCAGCTCTCCTCCATCGACGAAGTGAACGCCACCCTCCGGGAGCTGGTAACGGACAGGAAGGGCAACAAGGTCGATTTCACGTTCAATATCACCCGGCGCCGCTTCAACGAGCTGGTGGCTCCCCTGATCGAGCGTACCATGGCGGTATGTGAAGAGGCGATGGCCCTGGCGAAACTCTCCGTCGGCGATCTGGACAACATCGTCCTCGTGGGCGGCAGCACCCGGGTGCCCCTGGTGCGGCAGAAGGTGGAAGAATTCTTCCGCAGACCGCCGCGCACGGAGGTGAACCCCGACGAGGTGGTGGCCATCGGCGCGGCCATCAATGCGTTTTCCCTCACCCAGGAACCGCTGGATCCAACGCTGACGCCCGTGCGAAAGGCCCGCGTCGTCTCCGATCCGTTCGCCTCCTATCCGCCCCCTGCACCGGCCGCCCCCATGGGCACCGGCGTCGGACTGGCCGCGGCGGTGCGCAGCTCGAAAATGCCGCCGCCCCCTGCCAGGAGCAGCCTGCGCAGCCTGGACGATCCCTTTGCGGCCCCGTCCGCGCCGGTTGGCGCCAAGGCGGATCCGTTTGCGCGACCGCTGACGAAAATCGGATTGGAACCTCGCAAGGGCCCGGCGATGCCCGGCGTGAAAAAAGAGGAGCCCATCAGCGCCGAGCTGCCCGTTCCCGTCGAAAAAGAGGATTGGGACGCCAATCTGCCGGCCCTCCGTGAAGATTCCTGGAACGTGGATCTGCCGGCGCCGTCGGAGCGGAATGCGGATCTGCCTGCCCTCAAGGCATCCGAAGACGACTTCTCCGCGCTGCTGGAGACGAGTTCCCTTGCGCCGGCTCCCGCCGCCGGTCAGCGGTCGGCGCTGGAGACCGGACGCACCCTCATCGGACGGGCGCCGGTCCACCAGGGGACAGTGGATGAATTCGGCGGCCCTCCCATGGAGCTGGATTTCGGCGGTGACAGTGCGCCGGTCGGGGATTCCATTCCCGTCGGGTTTCTGCCCGATGACGACAGCGCGCCCCCTGCGCCGCCGGTGCCGGGCACCCACGATGCCGGTTTTGACCACGTCGAATTCGACATGTCCGGAACGCCCTCTGTGCCGCCGCCACCCCCTCCTGCCGGCGGTGTTTCCGACAAGAAGGTGGAGCCTTCCAGACCCGGCGCCGTTTCACCGGTGAGACCTCCTGCCCCGCAACCGGTCGCGCCGGATTCCGGATTCGGCGCCATCGGCTTTCCCGGCACCGGAGACAACGGACCTCCTCCGTTTCCGGTCATCGAAAGCGAATCAGCCGACCGGGCGGATACGACGATGTCGGGGCCCTTTGGCAACCGGGGCTTCCATCCCCTCGATCAGGTGGGTGGAAAGGACGGCCGGGAAGCCAGGCTCGAAGAGCACGCCGCCTTCACCGTCCCGGTCCGCAGTGCATCCCCGGCAGTGCTGCTCGACGTCACGCCCCGGGGTCTCGGAGTGGCCACCGCCGGCGGATACTGCGACATCATCATCGATCGCAATGCCGCCATTCCGGTGGAGCAGTCGCGGCATTTTTCCACCTCCCGCGACGAACAGACCGAAGTGGTCATCGAGGTCTATCAGGGCGAATCAAGGCGCACCTCCGAAAACACGCTGCTCGGCCGCATCGAGCTGACCAGCCTCCGCCCTGCCCCCCGCGGTGAAATTTCCATTCTGGTCACTTTTGAAATCGATACGGACGGCATCCTCAACGTAAAGGCGCAGAATGAAGAGACAAAAGAAGCGCATTCGACGACGATCAAGCTGTCCGGCGGACTGGAGGACGATCAGGTGAGCGCCCTCCTTGAAAAATATTCGAGCAAATGACAGCAGAACGAGATCCCGCTTTTGACGCGTATGTGCTGCGGATTCACGAGGTTCTCGATCGCCTCGACTACTACCGCCTGCTGGGCATCGAGCGGGACGCCCGGGCCGGTCAGGTGAAAAAGGCCTTCCTGCAGATCACGGCGCGTTTCCATCCGGACCGCCATCGAAACGCGGATCCCGGCATCCGGGATGCCATCTACAATATTTTCAAGCGGCTCAACGAGGCGTACCGGGTGCTGTCCGATCCCCAGAAGAAGACGGTGTACGACGCCCAGCTCGATGCGGGGAATACGCGTTTCTCAACGGACCTGCGCATGTCCACCGTGCCGAAGTCGCCTGAGGAAACCATCACCTCCCGGGAGGCGCGTCAATTTTATGTGAAGGCGGCCCAGTGCCTGAAGGAGGGCAACTTCCTGCAGGCGGATCTCCACGTCAGGATGGCCCGCGCGCGGGAACCCGGCAATGCGGCCATCAACGAACTGGTGGCCTCCATTGCCGCCATGAAAAAGAAATAGTCGTCAGGGTTCGTCGGGCCGGTCCGTAAAATGGTTGCGGATGACCCGGGCCAGCCGGTCGCTCACACCCTTTATCGTCGCCAGCTCTTCTACGGTCGCCTCCCGGATCCGCCGGACACTGCCCAGTTGTCGCAGCAGGGAGCGGCGGGTCGCGGGGCCTACGCCGGGAATCGCATCCAGCGCCGATGTCAGCGTCCGTCGTCGCCGGCTGTCCGCCTGGTAGGTGTTTGCCAGCCGGTGAGCCTCGTCCCTGGCGGCGGCCAGCAGGATGAGCGCGGAGGTCTCCCGCAGGGGGATGGGATTCCGGCGGCCGGGCAGGAAGACCCGATCCTGCATCTTGTCCCCTTTGCCCTCGCGCTCCTTGGCCAGGGCGACCACCGGCTGTCCGTCAATGCCCAGTTCCTCCAGTACCGCCAGGGCGATTCGGAGCTGGCCCCGTCCGCCGTCCACTACCAGCAGATCCGGCGGTTCCCAGCCGGCTTCTCCACCGGCGGCGCGGATGAACCGGCGCTCCAGCACTTCGCGCATGGCCGAAAAATCGTCGCCCCGGGTTGCCGTGCGCAGTCGATATCGTCGGGCCAGCCGGGGAGCCGCCGCCGCGTTGACAAACGCGCTGATGGCGCCAACGGTGTCGGTGCCGGCCAGATGGGCGATGTCCACACATTCAATCCGCACCGGCAGGGAGGGCAGGGCCAGGGCGGAACGGATCGCTTCCAGACGGCGTTCGACTCCCTCCCGTTCCCGCAGTCTTGTCCGGAGCGCCTCCTGCGCATTGCGCAGCGCCATGTCCACCTGCCGGGCCCGACGGCCCCGGCCGGGCGACGCGATCCGCACCCGCCTCCCCGCGCGGTCGCTGATCAGCTCCGCGAGCGCCGCCGCATCCTCCAGGGGACGGTCCAGCAGAATTTCGTCGGGAAACCGGGACGTCCCGCTGTACTGCTGCACCAGGAACGATGACAGCAGCTCTCCGTCGGGGAACTCCTGCTCGACAAAAAAGAAATCTCTCCGTCCGACGAGCCGGCCCTGCACGATGTCCATGACGCAGATGACCACCTGGTCTCCTTCCCGGCACAGGGCGATGATGTCCTGATCCGCATCGGATATCTCGGTGACCGCCTGGGGTGCCAGGGCCTCCTCCACCGCCTGCAGCTGATCGCGCACCAGGGCGGCCTGTTCGTAGGCCTGCTGTTCCGACAGCTCGGTCATGCGCCGCTTCAGGCCGGCCATCAGGTCTTCCCGCCGACCTTCCAGAAAGAGCCGCACGAACGACACCTGCGCCATGTACTGCTGCCGATCCACGGGAAGGGTGCACGGACCGGGACACCGGTGAATCTGATGCTGCAGGCAGGGGCGGGTGCGGTTGCGGAACACCGTATCCCGGCAGGTACGCAACAGGAAATGCCGGTTCACGAGGCGCAGGGTTTCCCGCGCACCGGACGCGGCCGGATAGGGACCGAAGTACAGGGCACCGTCCTTTGCGGGTCTGCGCACCAGCTCCAACCGGGGCCAGGGTTCCCGCGGATCGAGGCGCAGGTGCAGAAACCGGCGGTCGTCAGTCAGGCGGATGTTGTACCGCGGCATGTGCTGCTGAATCAGATTGTATTCGAGCAGCGATGCTTCCTTATCGGTGGACGTCAGGACGATTTCGATGCCCGACAGCCGGGATGCCAGATTCCGGACAAAATGCCGGGTGTCGCTGGTGCCGGGCGCAAAGTACTGGCGCACCCGGTTGCGCAGGTTGCCCGCTTTTCCCACATATACGATTCGTCCATTCTGACCCTTCATCAGGTACACGCCGGGGGAGGCGGGAAGGGCGGCGAGGAATTCGCGGATTTCAGTATCGGTCATCCGGCGGCGGCGGTCAGGACTCCTTGTCGCCCGCGGCGTTGACCATTTCCTTCAGTTCCTTGCCGACCTTGAAGAAGGGGAGTCGCTTGGAGGAGACGTGCACCGAACTGCCGGTCCGGGGATTGCGGCCGCTGTAAGGTCGGTACTGGCGCACGGTGAAGCTGCCGAACCCCCTGATTTCAATGCCTTCTCCGTTTCTCAACGCATCGGTCATCGAGTCGAATATGCAGTTCACCACCAGCTCGGCGCGGCTTTTCGTCACACTGGTTTTTTCTGAAACCGCATCGATCAGCTCTGATTTTGTCATGGTTTGCCTCACAACTCTTTGAGAACATTGAAACTATCAGAGTTCGTCGGGAGGGTCAATAGGGTTGGACCCGGACCTTTACGAGGGATCTCCGAGGGACTACAACGCCCATGAAATTTTGCACCGCGCGGGTTGGATTGTCTGCCCGCAATTAAAGTAACCGTTGATTATCAGCGGGTTTCTGGGCTAAATTCCCTCGCAAACACAAGAGCACCGACCATCCTCACGCAAGGAGAACGAATCATGGCAAAATGGAACGATGACGATCTGAATGACGATGCGGGTGAAGACTCTGCCGCAACGGAGCAGGAAGCGCCCCGGTATCCCGACATGCCCGAGGCGCCTCCCGCCCAGGTCGGCGCCCCTCCGCCCATGTCCGCCGGACCGGGCCAGTTTCAGGATGATCCGGGCGGGTTTGTGGATGTGGACGAAAAAATCGGCAGCGGCAATCGAGGAATGCTCATCGTCGTTCTGATTCTGCTGGTGCTCGGCGGCGTCATCGCCTTCATGTGGTACCGGGACCATACGGACTATCAGAAGTGGGATAAAAAACTGCAGGACGCCCTGAAGCTGGAAAGCGACGATGCCTACAAGGCCGCCATGCGGGACATCATGCAGAACTGCGACCGCCACGACATTCTGGAGCAGGTGGCGTTCGAGCTGGGCGAGGCGAAGGACGAACAGGCGGTTCCGGCGCTCGCGAAGGCGGTTGCAAAGGGTGACGAGCTGGGCGAACAGGCTGCTCTGGCCCTCGCAAAAATCAACACGCCGGATGCCCGGTCCGCGGCGGATGCCGTGTATGAACAGATGCAGAAATCCGAAGAGCTGCGCAAGGCCAAGTATGCCTGGGTGCTTGTGGTGTTTCAGGATGATCGGGGCTTTGCGCCCCTGCTCGAAGCCATCAGCCGGCAGATTGTCAATACGAAGACTATTTCCGGTTACGACCCCGAACTCATCGCGCGGATGGCCACCACCGACAAGCTGATCAGCCTGGCGGATGCTCAGGATCCGATGCTGAAGATGTACGCCGCCATGGAGCTCGGCTTCCGGCAGGACAAGGACCCGGTCCCCGCTCTGCTCAAGCTGCTCAAGGATGCCAACAACAAGGTATCCGAGGCTGCGGCCATTTCTCTGGGACGGACGGCGGACGAGCGGGCCGGTCAGGCCCTCATCGCAAAAATCGGCGAAGCCCCGGAGATGCTCGGCGCCATCGTGTCATCGGTGACCCAGTCGGTGGGCGCGCCGGGTCTGGAAACCATCTACAATAATACGTCCGACCCGACCATCAAGTATATGATCGTGGGCAAGCTGAAAGGGCTCAAGGATCCCCGGAGTGCCGACCTGCTGATGAAGATCACCGAAGAACAGTTTCCGGGATCGGACGACAAGTCAAAGGCGGATGCGGACCAGATCCGCGTGCAGGCCCTCTGGACCCTCGAAGAACTGGGCGACAAGCGCATCGCCGACAAGATGTTCGCCAAAACCCAGTGGGAGCCCATTTCCCCGGAGGCCATTCCGGATGAAGCGATCCGCTATCGTCAGGACGACATGTCCCGCAAGATCGCCAACAGCGTGGTGACCTGGTTCGGCGAAGTGCAGCCGGAGGGCGCCGCCGACTACCTGATGAAAATCTATGACGCCAACGCCCCCTATTCCAATACCCCCGAATGCGCCAAGCGGGTGAAGGTCGACATCGGACCTCTTGTCGATGCCATGGGGCGCACGGGCGACCAGCGTTTCTGCAATGTCATCGATCCGTTCCTCACACTGGATGAAGGGTTCTTCTCCCAGGCCGCGTTCATGGCCCTCGGCCGTCTCAAGTGCGCCGGCATGGCGAAGCGCTTCATGGAATCCATGGTCATGACGGCTACGGAACGCAAGGAAGGCAAATTCTCCACTCTCGAAGAAAGCCGCGACTGGCAGATGGAAGGTCGGCTGCAGGAGCGCCGCAACGCCATCATTGCCAGCCGCTACCTGGGCGACCCGGCGGTGGCGGACACGCTCATGGACATCGTGATGGATCCGGTGGACGATCCGGAATTGCGTTCGGAAGCGTCCGATTCCCTGGCCTATGTGGCGAATGACGACGTCATGCAGAAGATTCTGGAAAAGGTGAACGACAGTTCCCTCGACGTGGTCGCCCGGGCCTCCCTTATCAAGGGACTCCGCCACAATCCCTCGGACACCGCCATTGAAGCGGTGATGAAGATCCTCGAAGGGCAGGGCGAAGATCAGTTCGTGAAGGATGCGGGTTTCGTCATGGGCGAGGCGGGCAATCCGGCCTATGCGGATCGCCTGAACGCCCTGCTCGACAGCGAAGACGAAAACCGGCGTCGCGCGGCCCTCATGGCCGTGCTGCTGGGCGGCAACCTGAATCGCCTCGACCGGATCATCGAACTGCTGGACGACCAGGAAACCCTGCTGGTGCTGCGGGAGTGGTACAAGGAATATCCGATTTACCTGACCGAGGACATGTTTACCTCCAAGCGGATCTACACCCGCCTGCGCATCGCAAGGGAGCTGGTGGATCGAACCGAATCCACCACCAACATCATGTGGCCCTGGAAATACCTCATGGAGCGCCTTGAAAAGGGCTGGGACACTTCTCCGGGGGGCCTTACGGCGCTGCGGGTGCGGCATCTGCTGGTGGAAGATGTGAAAAACGACGCGGAAAATGGAGAACTGGCCGCGGAAATCCTGCGCGGCATGGGTGAGCGCGGCTATCTGCTGGCGCTTCAGGACGCCGAAGGCCGGGCCGCGGAAATCGCCCGGGAAGTGCTGTCCACCCTGAACCAGACCACCGAATAGTTCCCCGCTCCGCCCGCGCTTCCTGCGCCGCTTCCACAGAAGGAACAGCTCACATGAACAGTTTCGGCACGATTTTCAGAGTCAGTATCTATGGCGAGTCCCACGGCCCCGGCGTCGGTGTGGTGATTGACGGTTGTCCGGCGGGGATTCCCCTTTCCCATGAGGACTTTGCCGCGGATATCGAACGCCGTCGGGCCGGCCGACCCGGTACCACGCCCCGGGCGGAAAAGGATCGCCCGTTTCTCATGAACGGCGTGTTCGAGGGGTTCACCACCGGATTTCCCCTGCATATTCATTTTGCCAATGGCGACACGGACTCCAACGCCTATGACAACATCCGCCACACGCCGAGGCCCGGACACGCGGACTGGGCGGCGTTCCGCAAGCATGGCGGTTTCCACGACTACCGGGGAGGCGGACACTTTTCCGGTCGCCTCACCGTGGGCATCGTGGCAGCCGGGGTGGTGGCGAAAAAGCTCATCGGCGACATGACGGTTGCGGCTACCCTGCTTCACGCGGGGGGCAATCCGGATGGAGTGGCAGCGGCCGTTGCCGCCCAGCAGGATCGGGATTCCGTGGGAGGGCTGGCAGAGGTGCGGGTGAATGGCGTGCCGGCCGGCCTCGGAGAGCCCTTCTTTTATTCCGTGGAGTCCGTCATCAGCCATCTTGTTTTTTCCATCCCCGCGACCAAGGGCATCGAATTCGGCACCGGATTCCCGTGCGCCACCATGCGGGGCAGCGAGTTCAACGACGAATTCATTCATGTGGACGGCACCACGCGGACGAACCATTCCGGCGGCATCAACGGCGGCATCACCAACGGCAACGAGATTGTTTTCCGGGTCGCCGTCCGGCCCACATCCAGTATCGGAAAGCCGCAACACACGGTGAACCTCGTCTCTGGTCAGGTGGAAGAGCTCGAGGTCCGCGGACGGCACGATGCCTGCATCGCACTGCGGTTTCCGCCCATTCTGGAAGCCGTGACGGCCATCGCGCTGGCCGATCTGCTCGCCATCGCCAGAAGCACGAACAGCGCCGGTAAAAAGGAGCGGACATGAAGCTGCAGCGCATCAGAGAAGAAATCGACCGCGCGGACAGGGAGCTGGTGGCCCTGCTCGCCAGGCGGTTGGAACTCGGCCTGCGGACCCGTCCGTACAAGAAGGAGACCTCCGATCCGGGACGGGAACAGGAAGTTCTCGATCGGGCGGAGCAATCCCGGTTCGGTCTGCTCGACAGCCCGTTTGTGCGAGATACGTTTTCGTCGGTCATCGCCGAAAGCAAACGGATTCAGAACCTGGCCCTGTCGCTGGTGGCCTTCCAGGGCGAGCACGGGGCCTACAGCGAAATGGCCTGCCGCCGGTTGCGCAAGGAAGGCGCCGCCTACATTCCCTGCGAAAAGTTTTCTGACGTGTTCGGCGGTGTGGAGGACGGCGGATTCGATGTGGGCGTCGTCCCCGTCGAAAATTCCCTGGAAGGGGCGGTCACGGGGGTCAACACTCTGCTGACAAAGACCGGACTGAAGGTGGTGGGCGAAACTGTGGTGCCCATCCACCACTGCCTGCTGGCCGTCAAAGGAACCGACCACCGGGAAATCCGGGCTGTGTACTCCCATCCCCAGGCCCTCGGCCAGTGCGCGGGATTCATCGAGCGCAATCGACTGGAGCCCCGTCCCTATTACGACACGGCCGGTGCGGCGAAAATGCTCGCCGATCTCGATACGCCCGCGGCCGCCATCGCGAGTCCGCTGTGCGCATCTTTGTACCAGCTGGAAATCGTACAGGAGCACATCGAAGACGACGCGTCCAACCAGACCCGGTTTCTGATGCTGTCCCGCGAACCCGCGTCCTGTGGAGACAAGTGTTCTCTGGTGTTCGCGACGCCCCATCAGGCCGGAAAGCTCCTTGAGGTGCTGCAGGTCTTTGCCCGGGCGAACGTGAACCTGACGCGGATCGCGTCCATGCCCCACCGCGAAACACCGGGCAACTACAACTTCTTTCTCGATTTTGAAGGCTCCGATCAGGATCCGCTGATCCGGGAGGTCCTTTCGGAAGTGGCCACCCACTGCAGCACACTCAATTTCCTCGGCTGCTATCCCTCCTGGAAGGAATAGGCGGGTCCATCATCGGTCGTCGCGGATGTCGAGCAGGGTGGCGCCTGCGGAGCGGAGCAGCCCCGCGGACCATCGGCCGATGACAACGGACCCCACGATGGCCACTGCCGCATCCAGCCACAGCCAACCGGTGAACCGGCCAATCGTCAACGCGCCGATGGCGAGAACCGATGTAAAGGCATCCGTGATGACGTGCAGGTAAGCGGCCCGCATGTTGTGATCCGTGTCGTGGGGATGGTCGTGGTCGTGAGGTTGATGGCGGAGGATGAAAGCACCGGCCACGTTGACCACCAGGCCCACCACCGCCACCGCAATCGCTTCTTCAAACCGGATGGGGGCCGGCTCCATCAGGCGTTCAGCGCCCTTCACCAGCATTTCGACGGCCACTACGGCCAGCAGCATGGCGCCCGTAAAGCCGCCGAGGGCATTGATTTTGTGAACGGAAAACCGGGTATCCCCCGCATAGCGACGGGCGATGATGGACGTGGCAAACGCGATACCGAGGGCCAGCACGTGGGTGCCCATGTGCCATCCATCGGCCAGGAGGGACATGGAGCCGAACACGGTGCCGCCAAGGATTTCCGCCACCATTACCAGCAGGGAGATCAGCGCCACCAGAAGAAGGCGGCGTTCAGACCCGCGGAAGAGGCGTTCGGTCGACGTGTCCCTCATGAAACGATCCTCCTTTTCATACCGCGTACAGCACCCCTTCCAGGAGAGCGTCGGCCGCCTCCCGCAGATCCGGATCGAGCCGCCGGTCGAGGGTGATTTCCCGCAGCGTGCGCACATCCAGAAATGGCAGGAACGATACGGCGAAACTCGCGGGCAGTGATCGGTTGTTCACCAGCGCCTGATGAACGGAGGGCCGCTCCCGCCACCGCACGTGCAGGGCCACTTCACACAGGACGGAAGGCGCCATCATTCGTCTGGCGCAGATGCGCACCACGTCGGTTTCCGTCAGCCGGGGATTATCGAGGAGTTTTTTTGCCACCTGCGGATGCGGATCCATCATCGCCTTTTCAATGGCCCGGCGGGACGGCGTTGTGGCAAGGGTTTTCCGCTCTCCCAGCGTGAGGATGCGATCCGTCCGGTATTTCGGCACTTCGAATTCCTCTGCATCCGCGTCGGGAAACCGGAGGGGTTGGAGGAGCCGGAGCGTGATCCGGTTCTCCTGTGCCGCGGCCGCCTCCCGCGTGCGCAGCAGGTGGTCCTCTTCCCAGTAACCCCACAGAACCGCAAAAAACACCGCGTGGGCTGCGATGATCGCGTCATCCGTCTTTTCGGCACAGGCGCGGGTGCAGATCCGGGCGAACAGCAGGGCGGCGTCTTCCGGCGGCATGGTGGTCAGCTGGCGGGCAACCAGGGCGGCCCGCTGGGGCCACTCCGACAGGGGGATGAGGGTTTTCCGCAGGCGTTCGACTTCGATATCGCTGTCGCCGGACACGTCTCAACCGGTCGTGGCGGCCACCACCATGACCTTCACTTCGAAGGTGGCGTCGTAGTCCGCCGGCACATTTTCGAAAATCACCTGGAACAGGGTGCTGCCATCGGGGGAGAGCTGGCAGTTGTACAACGTGCCGCCGGGGCTGAAGTGACCCGCCACGGTTCCCTTTGGCGTCGCCTTCAGGGCCTTGTCGTCCACGGCCCGTCCGCAGGGCATCCGGGCTTCGGCGCGCAGATCGCCGGCGCTGTCGTAGAGCCGGCCCCGGAGAATGATGTGGGACCGGCCCGCCATGTTGTTGTTGAACACCTCGCCGCCCACCGAGAGGTAGGCCGTGCCGTCATCCGCAAGGACCATCCGGCGATCCATCACGGTGACGTCCATGTTTTCCACCTCGGCGGGCAGGGATTCACCCGCTTCGCTTGAAAAAGCAAAGGCGATCTGTTCGGGAAGGTCGGGGATGGAGAGGTTCCACCCGTTCCTTGCCGCCACAAAAATGAGGAAGCCCACCAGGGCAATGAAGATGCCGGCGATCACCTTGCCCGCCAGCTGGTGTCCGGGATGCACGTCCGACCGGATGGTGTAGGTGTCCAGTTCCAGGGGTGCCTCGACTTCCCAGGCCCGGGAGTTGCCGCCGAACATGCTCTCGGCGGGGATGGAGTTGCCCACGGGCACGGAGCCTCCCTGCCGCCGGGGTGGACGGGACGACTGAACTTCCACGCGGGGGGATGCGGGTGCCGGAGCAGGAGACGGGGCTGGTTCCACCGCCTGCGGAACCGGGGCCGGGGATGATGGCACGGACGCCGCGAGCTCCGGTGATCGATACTCCACGAATCCGGAAGGCTCCATGACGGGGCTGTCCGGGGCCTGCGGCGGCACGGCCTGCAGCGGGGAGGATGGCGGCGGCGCGACCGGTGGTTTCGGGGCCGGTCCCACGGCCGTGGTTTCAGTGGTTTCGAGCTGGGCCATTCGCCTTTGCGACGGAGGCGGCACCACCAGCTTCACCCCTTCCTTTTCGGCTTTTAAAAAAGCGAATTCGGGCGGGAGTTGCTGGGCGCCGGTGTACTCCACATAGCCGCTCGGCGGATCTTCGGAACGCCTTGTCACAGCGAACATGTTCTTGCATTTGGCGCACCGCATCCGGCGAGGGCTGTCGCCGAGCATGTGGTCGGGAATATTGTAACCGGTGGCACACTGGGGGCATTTGATAATCATGTCAGTATCCTGCTTTGTCGGGTCGCGGTCGCGGGTCGATGGTCACTGGTCCGGGGCGACGCCCGGTGCCGCTGCGTTTATAATACGGCTGTCATTTGCTGAAAAGGCACAATCTCTGCGCCGGAAGAATCCACTGCCCGGTTCCCTTGTGCGAAACCGGTGGATTCGATACATAGTCTGCCATGACGAATCCACACACCTCCCGCCTGCCCGGACTGCACCGGCGATCACTGGCCGAACGCCGCGCCCTGCTGGCGCAGCGGCTCAAGGACGGCGACATCCGCCCCCTGCTGGACGGCGGCCTTGACGATGCCCTGCTGGACCGGATGGTGGAAAATGCGGTGGGGTGCATTGCGGTGCCCGTCGGCATTGCCGCGAATTTCCTGGTCAATGGGC
>JAKQNG010000044.1 GCA_029565915.1 Deltaproteobacteria bacterium | reverse complement strand
GCCGCCGCTCATTGAACTGGCGGCGTAGAGCGCCGCAGCCATCACATCACGTCGACACCGGCGATGAAACGAACTCGCGATGGCGAGGTCTGCGCTGCGACGAAAAACTGCTCACCTGCCCGCCTCCTGCCCCGTCGAATTTTCACGAATTGCACTCCGAACACCTCGCCCGCCCCGGCAAACCGGATCAATTCATCCGAAAATCCTCCTCCGCCAACCTCCGCAAAACATCACTCCCAGCAATGGTGGTTGGACAAACGCGGGCGGGTGGTTACAGTGGCGGTTGAATCCGCTCCCGCGAGGCAGATGCGGGCAGCTGCGGAACAGGGTGAAAAAATGAGTATGAACAATGACCATTCAGAACGGTGCTGCCATCAGGACCGCGTCACCGTGGAAGTTGAGCCGCCAAGGGAGACCCTTGAGGTGCCCGAAGGTTCCAGTCTCTCCCATATTGTGACCGCCCTGTGCGCCCACTGCCGGGATGCCAGTGAAAACGGCTTTGCCCACAGGAGTCCGCAGCCGCTTCCATCGCGCCAGATCATCATCAACCTGGTGGAGGACCTGCGGGCCGTCCTGTTTCCCGGCTACTTCGGCACCTCCGAAATCAATATCGAAAATATGCCGTTCCACGTGGGTTCCTCCCTGGACAACCTGCTGCGTACCTTCTCCGAACAGATTCGGCGGGGAATCTGTTTCCGCTGCCCCAAAGGCGCCGGCAATCCGTCCATCAACTGCACCGACTGCGAGCGTCGGGCCCATCAGGTCACCCGGGACTTCATGGCACGTCTTCCGGCTATCCAGAAGATGCTCGCCGCCGACGTCCGCGCCGCCTTTGAAGGAGACCCCGCCGCGACCACTCCGGACGAAGCCATCTTCTGCTATCCGGGCATCCTGGCCGTCACCAACTACCGCATCGCCCATGAACTTCACCTGCTGGACGTGCCGGTCATCCCGCGCATCATCACGGAACACGCCCACGCCATCACCGGCATTGACATCCACCCGGGCGCGACCATCGGCGAAGGGTTCTTCATCGATCACGGCACCGGCGTTGTCATCGGCGAGACGGCCATCATCGGCAACCGCGTGAAATTCTACCAGGGCGTGACCCTGGGTGCCCGCAGCTTCCCAAGGGACGCCAACGGCAACCCCGTGAAGGGCATTCCCCGGCATCCCATCGTGGAAGACGACGTCACCATTTACTCCAACGCCACGGTCCTCGGTCGCATCACCATCGGCCGGGGCGCCGTCATCGGCGGCAACGTCTGGCTCACCCACAATGTGCCGGCGCAGGGACGGGTCTCCCAGGGCGCCCTCCGGGAAGACGCGTTCCAGGACGGCGGCGGCATCTGACCATGCTTGCGTTCCTCGTCGGTTTCCTCGTTGAATCCCTTGTCCTGCTGGTCCGCATGGCGCCGTGGATTCTGATGGGTCTGGTCATCGCCGGTGCCATCCGCGTACTGCTGCCCGTGGATTTCGCTGTGCGGCAGTTCGGCAGGAATTCCGTCGGATCGGTGCTGCGCGCGGCCGCCATCGGCGTTCCGCTTCCCCTGTGTTCCTGCGGTGTACTGCCCGTTGCCGCGGCCCTGCGGAAAAACGGCGCATCGCCCGGCGCGACGGTGAGTTTTCTCGTCACCACGCCCACCTCCGGGGTGGACTCCCTGCTGGCCACCGGATCCCTGCTGGGCCTGCCGATGGCCGCCGCACGGCTGCTGTCGTCGTTTTTCATCGGCATTGCCGCCGGGCTCGCCACCGTCGCCGGAACGCGCCTCGTCCAACCCGTCACCGCCCCTGTCACCACCGCGATGCCCCGCCTGCGTGCCTCTCAGAAGCTGCGCAGCGCCATTGCCTTCGGATTCGGCGAACTGCTCGAAGGCATTGCCGGTCCGCTGGCTATCGGTTGCCTGCTGGGCGGGCTGATCACCTTCCTTGTGCCGCCCTCGTTTTTCGAACAGTGGATGGGCGGCGGCTGGCTGTCCTACGTGGTCATGCTCGCGGTGGGCACTCCCCTGTACGTATGCGCCACCGGATCCATTCCCATGGCAGCCGCGCTGCTGGGAGGCGGCATCAGCCCCGGCGCGGCCATGGTCTTCCTCATTGCCGGACCGGCCACCAACGCCGCGGCCATTGCGGTCATCGCCGACCTGCTCGGACGGCGTGTGGTCATCATCTACCTGGCCGTGCTGTCTCTGGGCGCTCTCGCCACCGGTGCTGCCACGGACGCGCTCTTCTCCGCCTTTCCGTCCCTGCAGGTGGCCACTTCCCATGTGCTTCACGACCACGACCACCTTTCGATGGTGGAAATCGCCAGCGGCGCTGTTCTGGGCGCTCTGATGCTGTGGCACCTGCGCAGACCGGTGGTCGCAAGGTGGTTGCGTCGGCGACAGAAGGTGGCGCCTTCCGCCACCCGGTTCACCGTTCCCGACATGCACTGCGAAAACTGCGCGGCCACCATCTGCAATGCCCTCGCCGGCGTTGACGGGGTGTCCGGTGTGGCAGCCGATCCGACAGCGAAAACCGTCACCCTCACCGCCGCCGATGACACCGCCCGTGCCGCGGCTCGTTCCGCCATGGAACAGGCGGGATATCACCCGAAAACCTGATTAGGATGGCGCAAAAATGGCAAAACCGTACAATCCCGCTTTCAGCAGATCCACCAGCGAATGAGGAGGCATCCATGAAAAAGTTCATCTGTACCATCTGCGGTTATGTTCACGAGGGCAACGACGCGCCGGACAAATGTCCCCAGTGCAGCGCGCCGAAGGAGCGGTTCAAGGAGCAGGAGGAGGGCGGAAAGCTGGCCTGGGCCGACGAGCATCGCATCGGCGTGGCAAAGGACGTCGAAAAGGAGATTGTCGACGGACTGCGGATGAATTTCATGGGCGAATGCACCGAAGTGGGTATGTACCTCGCCATGGCGCGTCAGGCCGAGCGGGAAGGTCTGCCCGAGGTGGCTGAGGCCTACAAGCGCATCGCGTGGGAAGAGGCCGAACACGCGGCGAAATTTGCCGAGCTGCTCGGAGAGGTGGTCGTCGCGGACACGAGGGAGAACCTGAAGGTCCGGGTCGCTGCGGAACACGGCGCCTGCCAGGGCAAGAAGGACCTCGCCACGAAGGCGAAGCAGCTCAACTACGACGCCATCCACGACACCGTCCACGAAATGTGCAAGGATGAGGCACGGCACGGTCAGCAGTTCGAGGGCCTGCTGAAGCGCTATTTCGGCTGAAAGGACGAATCCATGGCAACAGACATCAGTGTGCAGACCATTCTGGACTACGCCATCACCCTGGAACAGCGGGCGGCAGACCTGTATGCGGATCTGGCGGGCCGCTCCCCGGACGGCGCCATCAAGGACGTATTTGAGGAGTTTTCGCGCCAGGAGCTGGGACACAAAAAAAAGCTGGAGGAGGTGCGCAGCGGCCGACAGGTCCTTTCTGTCGCCCCTTCGGTGACGGATCTCAAAATCTCGGATTACACCGTCCCGGTGACCCTGGGGGACCGGCCTTCCTGGCAGGACATTCTCCTGTTCGCCATTGAACAGGAGAAGAACGCCATGGTACTGTACACCGACCTCGCGGCGCGGATGGCGGATGATGCCACAAAGAACGTTTTTCTGGGTCTCGCCGCCGAAGAGGCGGTTCACAAGAACCGGTTTGAAATTGAATATGACGACTCCGTGCTGCAGCAGAACTGACCAGCCGGACACGAGGAAAAGGAGCAACCAATGGACCGAATGTCTTCCATCAAACTGGCCATCGACAACGAATACCGCGAGCGGGACTTTTACCTGAAGGAGGCGAAGCGCTCGAAGAATCCCGTGGTCATCCGCCTGCTGGAAACCCTGGCACAGGAAGAGCTGGACCACGCCAACTGGATTGGCGAGCTGCACGGCAAGCTGGTGAAGGACGGTGCATGGCCGCAGGACGTGTCGCTGCAGATGAAGGACACAACGCTGCACGCGGAACTCAAGAAGCTGGACTACCGGGCGGAGGCCACCAGCCGGCACGACGACAGCGACGTGGCCTGCCTGAAGGCCGCCATCGATTTCGAAAAGGACGCCGCCGACTTCTACACGGAGATTGCCGGCCGGTGCGACAATCCGCAGGAACAGAAGTTCTTCAGCTTCCTCTCGAAGGTGGAACACGACCACATGGTGTCCATCAAGGATTCCCTCGCCTATCTCGAAGATCCCGAGGCCTGGTTCGAATCGTCCGAGCATGCGGGCATGGACGGCGCCTGAGACCTGCGCCGGCGTTTCTGCCCTTCCATCCCCGCCCTGTTGTCCCGCCCGCTTTTCTGGTATGATTCGTTCCATCTGTTTTTCACAGAAAGGAACGCATCATGATGACCCGGTTGTTTTTATCTGTCGCGCTGCTGTGCGCGGCCCTGTTTTCCTTTGCCTGCGGTGGCGATGGCGGCGCGGGTGACGCGGACACGGATTCGGACAGCGACACGGATTCGGACAGTGACACGGATTCGGACAGCGACACGGATTCGGACAGCGACACGGATTCGGACAGCGACACGGATTCGGACAGTGACACGGATTCGGACAGCGACACGGATTCGGACAGCGACACGGACAGTGACACGGACACCGATTCGGACACGGACTGCCATGTGACGCCGCCGGCGGAAGAGACCGGTTTCCTGTGGTTCTCCGGCTATGAAAACGACCCCTGGGACGACGAGTGGGGCCTCGCGTGGAACCAGGACACCAACCACGAAGTGGTCACGGACGGCGTGCTGTTCGGCACCCATGCCGCCCGGGTCACCTATCCGGAGGGCACCTTTTCCAGCGAGGGCGGCGCCCAGTACCGGATGGACTTTTCACTCCTCGACAGTCCCATTCCCTCATCGGACGAAATGTACGTCCGCTACTACCTGAAGTTCGACGAGGGCACCGACTTTGTCAGCGGCGGCAAGCTGCCGGGACTGCTGGGCGGCGAAGGCAACACGGGCGGCGACGCGCCCACGGGTTTCGACGGTTGGAGCGCGCGGATCATGTGGCGGGCCAACGGCCGCATCGTGCAGTACGTGTACCACCCGGATCAGGACGGCACCTACGGCACGGACATGGACTGGAATGAGGGTGGTGCATCGCGGTTCTTCATTCCGGGCAAATGGCATTGTGTGGAAACCTACATCCGGATGAACACGGTCAACGGCGAAGGAGAGGCGAATGCCGCGTACGACGGCATCGTCCGCTCCTGGCTGGACGGCGAGCTGGCTCTGGACCGCACGGATGTCCGCTTCCGCTACACCAATGACTTTGCCATCGACGGCTTC
The DNA here is from genome assembly GCA_029565915.1 of Deltaproteobacteria bacterium. Taxonomy (GTDB): domain Bacteria; phylum Myxococcota_A; class Polyangia; order JAAYKL01; family JAAYKL01; genus JAKQNG01. The sequence goes on along the minus strand of JAKQNG010000044.1, from coordinate 8,619 downwards.
TACTTCTCCACGTTCTACGGCGGCGGCGACGCGAGCTGGGCACCGTCGAAGGACGAGCACGCCATGTTCGACAACTTCGTCATCGACGACGAGCCCATCGGCTGCCACGATTCGTGCATCATTCCGCCCTGGGATGCGCCCGGTCCCGACCCGGTGGTGGCCGCCAGCGCGGATCTCGTGTTCAACGCGGACGACGCGGGCTGGACGCCTTCGGCCTGGTCCAATCCGGGACAGGTGATGGACTTTGACAATACGGAGCAGAACCACACGGACGGCGGCAGCGCCAGCGCCTACATCCAGTTCGATCCGACGGTCTGGGACGCCTCCGTCTACACATCGCCCGCGGCCTTCAACCCCAACGACTACACCCACCTGCGGTTCTGGATCATGCCCGACGACGTCAATGTGATCTTCCGGGCCCAGTTCCGCGGCGCGGCCAACAGCGCGGACGTCACCGTGGACGGTTCCTGGACCTACCACAGCGCGCCCTGGGAAGTCGGCGTCTGGCAGGAAGTGACCATCCCCATCGCGGACTTCGCTTCGGTGGCGGACCAGACGAGCCTGCTCATCCGTTCGGCCTCCGCCGCGGCCAGCGGCGCCTTCTGGATCGACGACATCGAACTCATCGTGGCGCAATAGCGTCGTCGAACATCCGCACACCTTCAGCGGGATTGAGTCAGGCCTATTCGCTGACGTGGAACAGGGCCGGTACCGTCTGGGTGCTGTCCCCGGGGGAGTAGTATGGATGCACCTCGCTGGCGCCGGAGGAAACGGTGATCGGGAACCGGGGAAGCAGCTGCCAGGTCACAGTCAGCGGTTCGCCAAAGAAGACTCCTTCCACATACAGAATGAGCTGCTGGGGAGTCTTTTCAAATTTCTGCAGGACGCCCCCATCGACCAGCGTCTGGAGATCGTCCGTCACCGGCGTGAATCCCGGCGGAATGCCCAGGGATACAAGAACCATCTTCTGCACCGAATCGGGCACCGTGTTTTCGATGGTGGCCGTTGCAGACACCGTGTCCGCCATGGTCAGGTTCGTCGTGTCGTAGGAAACCGTGATGTCGAGCGGTCCGGTGGCCGGCTCGCCGCCTTCTTCATCCCAGGGAACATAGTAGCGGCTGATGACCTGGTACATGTAACTCGAATCGCCCAGAATCGAGAGTTGCAGGTCTGTCGCCCCTTCGTGGGTGAGATGGCCCAGATCCACCAGCCGCAGCACGTCGCTGCTTTCCTCGTCGATGTCGAGGGTCTCCACCAGCGTGCCATCCATGTGGATGGATATCGTCGCGGCCCCGGGCACGGTGGCCGTGTTCATGGACTCCAGCAGGAACTTCAGCGTCAGAATTGTCGCCTGGGTGGTCTGCCAGTTTCCAAAGGCGTCCTTCTGTGAAAGCAGGTAGTCGGAAATGCCGGGAATGTCGCTGGCGAATCCGCCGTCCCGCAGCATGGCAAATCCAATCAGGGCGGTTGTCTCAATGCTCATTACATCGCCGGTACCATAGGTGGTGGATTCACCACTGCCCTCCCAGTGAATCGCCCCGTCGACCTCCACGCGACCGGCATGGAGGTCCAGCAGGACCTGGTGGGCAATGGCATCGTCGACATCCCTGGCCAGCAGCGCATTGGCGAGCATGGCGCGTCCGTAGTTGTCGGTGACGGCGGAGAGGTGGGATTTCAGCCAGGCGATGCCCCGGTCCGTCTCCGGGCCCATGTATCCGGTCTGCGCCAGAGCGAAGGTGAGATAGGCGGTCGTCCTCGCCAGGTCGTCCTCGTAGGCATTGATGGCCCCTTCCGCAATCCCGCCGTAGGACGGTGCGAATGAACCGTCAGCCGCCTGCTGTGCCGCGAGCCAGTTCTGCGTTCGAACGATGATGTTCTCGTCCACGGGATGGACGCGGGCCATGTCGGAGAACTCCAGAAGGCCGTAGGCGGTGAGGATGTTGTGCGCCGGCGTGTCGCCGAACCATTCAAATCCGCCGCCGGAAACCTCGAAGGTCAGGAGTCGCTGATATCCGATGCTGATGTATTCGCGCGCGGTCGCCTCGATGGCCGGTGTGATCAGATCGGTTCCCTGCAGGTAATTCAGCACCAGTACATTGGGGTAGGTGGACGATGACGTCTGCTCGAAACAGCCCGTGGGCTGGCGGAGCAGAGAGTCGAATCCCTCCACGGCCTGGGAGGCCATGCCGGGGAAGACCTTCACCAGAATCTTGCTGGCCTCGTCCACGGCCTGCAGAGGAATCTGCACGGGGATCTGGACAGAATCCTGCAGGCGACCGCTCCAGCTGTCCGCGATTTCCTTTCCGTCGGGCCGGACTTCCACCGTCCGCGCCACCGCATCGGAGAGGGTATCCCCCAGGCCGACGATGGTGAACGCGTGCCATCCGACGGACAGTACCCGGACGCGGAACGATGTGCCTGCCACTTCGCCGGCGTCCAGGGTCACGTCCTTCGTGGGGGATTCCAGCAGTTCAAACCACGATTCCTGCTGGACCGTGAGTGAAACGGTCTGCGCCGTATCCAGATAGTTGTAGAGGGCAACGGGAACGCTCACCTCGTCGCCCTGGGTCAGGGTCGGCGGAAAGTCGATGTCGATGAAGAAATCCTGAAACACGGTGATGCCCCGCTGCATGGAGCCCAGAAGTCCGGTCCGGTTGGATGCCAGCGTGGACATGCGCCAGGTGGTGATGGAGTCCGCCAGGGGAACGGAGATGGTGGCTTCACCGGATGCGTCCGTGATGACCTCGGGATTCACATACAGGGTTTCGGGAAAATTCTTCCGGACCGTTACGCCCTGCCCGCCACCGCTGTCCGTGTCCATGTCCCCGTCTCCATCGCTGTCCGCGTCCGAGTCGCTGTCCGAGTCAGAGTCACTGTCCGCGTCCGAGTACCAGGAGCCGCATTCATCCTCGTCGTTGCAGCAGAAATAATTAACAGAATCGACGATGTCGTCCGCGGTCAATTCTTCCTTGTCCGGGCCGACGGACCGGAGCTCCCAGTTCGAAGTGCCGCCGTTCACCCGGTAGTGGGTCCCCCAGGGATCCACCCAGCAGTCTCCGTTTCTGGAAATGAACGCTGCCATTGCGTCGGGCGAGTTGATCTGCCCGGTGGTACAGAGGTGCGCCAGCAGGGTTTCCATCTGAGACATCTGAATGCGGACAGCCTCCTGTGCATCGTTTCGCACCGTCGACTGCAGATCCTGGAGGCTGTCTTCCGTCATTCCGTAACTGCTTCCGCCCGCTGCAGAAAACACCACGTCCGCCGCCATGTCCCGCGCGTCCTCATCCCCGTCCGCTGAATCGGTCACGTCATCCAGTGCGTAGCCGTGGATTTCGTACTGCGGGTTCAGGATTTCCTGCTGGATGGCGTAGAAAACTTTTTCGAGCCCCGGTCGAAACTCCATCATGGAAAATACGGCTTCGTCCACAATCTGGATGCCCAGCGCCGACTGCACCGGATTTCCCTGCTGGTCGCGCACCCGGAAATGGATCTGCGCCTCGTCGGCCGGCGCGTACAGGTCCCGATCCGTCGTCGCTTCGATCTGCAGCTGGTTGGCGGGATCCGCATAGACCAGCTTCCGGTCCCGCACGACGATGGAATCCGGGCGGATGTAGTAGGCCTCCATCTCGAAGCCGCCGACGAGTTCCGGGGTCACTTCAAAATCGAAGGAGCCCGCGCCGTCCTCCAGCAGGACGGTCGTCATCTGGACGGTGCGGCCGTCCTTGATGACATCCAGATAGGCCCGGTCGCGAAACTCTCCGGCAACACCATCCAGGGGCGGGCAGTGGATGGTGGCGGTGACCGTATCCCCCACCTGATAGACGGATCGATCCGTCTGCAGCAGAAGGTACGATTGATTCGCGCCGGGGGTGAAGCTGAAGCTCCGCGTCGCCCGGTTGCCATCCCCGTCTTCCGAGGTCACCGTCATTTCCAGCGGTGCCTCTGCCCGCGGCAGGAATTCGAACTCCGCCAGGCCCGAATCATCCGAGGACACATCGATGGTGGCCCCGCCGACGACAATCCGGCTGACGGTGGGCACCAGTGCCCCGTCAGGTGAGGTGGTGACCAGATAGAACCGGTTGACCACCCATGGAACCACGTCGCCGCTTTCGGGAATCAACTGGGCGAGGATGGCGGCATCGACCACCGGCCGTTCCACTTCCAGGGTGCGCGACTGTCCCGCCGCATCCGTGACCTCAATTTTCATCGACACCGTCGCGTTTCCGTCATTGAGGGGCTGACCGACAAAATAGTCGGGAAGCGTGAACTGGAAGCCGAGCCGGCCGTCCGCATCGGTGACCGCATTCCAGACGGCCACGGTCGTCGGTGCGACATCCACCTTCTGCAGCTCAATCGTCACGTCGGCGCCGGCCACCGGCTTTCCAAAGAAATACTGCGCAGAAAGCGTGCCCTGCATGACTTCACCGGGCCGGTAGAAAGCCCGGGCGGTATCGACGGTAACGCCGAACCGGGGAAGGCTGTAGCGATCCACCGTGATCGTCTTTTCCACCGTTTCTCCTCCGACGGTTGCCTGCACCCGGTATTCTCCCAGCAGGACCTCCGATGCGAGCCGGAAGCGGGCAAAAGCCACACCGAAGTCGCTGATGTCCACCCGCTGCTTGAACACCTTGTTTCCCTTCGAATCAGAAATTTCAAATAGCAATTCCTCTGTTGCCAGTGGCGTCAACGAAGGGCGCTCCATGGCCAGTGCCCGCAGGTGAATCGTCTGCCCGGGCTGGTAGATGGGCTTGTCCGTCGTCATCAGGATGTCCGAGAGGGACACCACCTGCACCTCAGCCGACAGCCGGCTGGACAGGCCGCCGATTTCCGCCTGCGCGTCGATCTGCAGGGCGCCTTCTGCGCCGGCGGGGATGTCCACCGCCAGATCAAATGCGCCCGATGCGTCCGACGTCAGCGTCACCGGCTCGAATGCCATCTCGCCATTGCCAGAGAACAGGAGGGTGAATGTCGCACTGATTCCGGAGAGGGGGGCGCCGGATTGCTCATCCTGGGCAATCATGCGCAGATGATTCTCGCTGCCGGCCATGAATGTGGAAGGTCCCCGGAGCACCAGTCGGGATATGTCCACCGCTTCCATGAGCGACACCTTTCCGGTGGAGTTCCGCAGCGCCTGAAACACCCCGCTGTGGTAAATGACGTCGTAGCGCAGGACATATCCGGAGAGGTCGTCTGCGGAGTCCAGTTCCGGGGGGAGGTCGAATTCGAACGTCAATTCCTGACCGTCCGTTCGGGGCGGTATTTCCGCCACCATGGACTGCTCATTCACCACCTCGCCGTTCAGCGACAGGAGTGCCACTTCGACGGAGGCGGCAAGGGTGTCATCCAGATCGTTCATCAACGGAACGGCGACTGACAGAGAGGTACCGGAAATGGCAGCCGATACCTTTGCATTGTCTACCCGGACCGGCGCAACGGCGTCCGGACTGAAGCAGCGCTCCAGATCGATTGCCGGCAGGTACAGGTTTCCCATATTCACGTCCGGGGCACCCGGAATGGGATCGATCGGGTCCCGCGCGCAACCGGTCCAGCAGGCCGCCGCCATGAAAATGCCTGTGAGCGCCATGGATACTGTCCAATTCCACCTCGTCATTCTGCGCCTCCATTTCCGCTGCATGGAGGCAGCGGTGCAAGGGTGTGACCGGGTGAGGAGCAAGTTCCGCGCCAGTCCGTCCGGAACAATCATTCTTCAGGTATTACCGACGGTTACGGACGATTCTGCCATTTCGGACAGCTGTGCCACGTTGTGCCACCGGACCTTCGACAACGGCCCCTGCGCCGGACCCGGCAAAGCTCCGGTTGACCCCTGCCGTCCCTGATCGCAGAATGATGGAAGGGACAACTGCCGCGAATCTGGAACGCGGCGGTCTCCCCGAAAAAGAAGGAGCTTTCCCATGGCGCAATCTTTTCTGATTCTGTCAGTCGCATTCATTGCACTCTCCGGGTGTTCGAAGGACAGCCGCCCGGATTCGTCGGCGATGGACGCGGACACGGACGGCGATACCGACACGGACGGCGACACCGACACGGACGCGGATACCGACGGAGACACCGACACGGACGCGGACGCGGACACCGACACGGACACGGACGCGGACACCGACACAGACAGCGATACCGATTCGGTCGGGGATTCGGACACCGGCCCTCCCGCCGAAGGCGAACCCTGCGGATGGAACGGCGAAGGGCGCATCCTGCAGGTGGCAGCGGATGTTTCCCTGTGCCTGCCACCGGTCGCCTGCAACCTGGAGACCTGCGCGGCGGAGCTGGGCACCTGTGTACCCGACGGCCGAGACGGGGAGTGCGTCTTCAACGCGGGCTACAACGGCCTGAAAACCCTGCCGGAAGCCTGGGCCACCTGGTACTGCCAGCTGACGGACGCGGGCGGGTGCCAGGGCACCCTGGAGGCGACCACCCTCGACGTGCGCAACGCCGTGCAGGCGCAGCTCGGGCATCCGTGGTGCTATGACGACACGTCGGGGACCTGCCTCGGCATCGTGGCGTTTTCGCCCCTGATGGGCGGCAACAGCCGGCTGGCACAGGACGATGCCGGTGTTCCCCTGCGGAATTGGGGGCTCGGCCTCACACCGGCCTCGGGGCTCTGCTACGAAATTGAAGGGACCACCGGAAAGAAGGCCGTCGTCGCGGTGACGGATCGATGCGCGGGATACTGCGACTGCGGCAATGGCATGGAGGAATGCGGCAACTGCCTGCTGGCCGGGTTCCAGGATCCGGATGCGGCCACGCCTTCGTGTCCCTGCGTGGGCGCCATCGATGCGCTGGGGGCCGGCGGCGAAACCTGCGCCGGGCAGATGACCTGCGACTGGTGCATGACCAACAGCCATCCCCATTTCGATCTGGACATCGACACGTTCAACCACATCTGCGCGGACGACGCGGTCCTGGGAAGCTGCCGCATCGCGAAGGTGAAGCCTGTTCCCTGCATGACGCCCACCACCTGGCCCTGTCCCGCCGGCGCCTGGTTCTGCTTCGGCGAAGGCGCCACGGGACGCATCGACGGCACCTACTGCTGCATGTAGAGATCGTTGGAAATCCCCCGGAAATCACCGTAAAAATCCTGCCGTCTTCAGGCAAACAGGGGTACGATAGACTTCATGTTGACGGAAACGAGGCAGACGGATGAGGGAAACAATGGTTTTCAGGAAGCAGGGAAAGGGGCTTTGGAGTTCCTGTGTCCTGTCATTTTTCTCACAATCTTCATCGCGGCGGGTTGTTACAGGATAGATGAACAAGAGCATGATTCTGATTCGGAATCTCTCGATTCCGAATCGGTAGATGCAGAAGACACGACGTCTGATTCGGGGTACCCCGAACAATGCGCAGAGCGCGATTCTGAACAATGCGAGTTGGACACAGAATGCAGGAATCTGATGGGATACTACATCATGGAACACGACGGCATGGTGTATTCCTGTCGCGAAAGCTACAGGCAGATTGAATGCGTGAATAATTCCCGGTGTGATACTGACGAAATTCTGATCAGAAGTGAAACCCGGGGTTGTTGGGTTGGCGTAAATTATTGTGAAGGCGAAACGGAAGGTTGGACGAGTGACGATCTTGAAGAAATCTGCGAATTCTCAGAAGAAAGCATCTTTGACTGCGAATAGTCGCCACATCGGCCGGTCGACGGAGGCCGAGGCCTGAAGGCGACCCCCGGAAATCACCCCCGAAATCACTCCCAGCGGTTATCGCGGGTTATCGCGGGAACCCGACCGGGGTGTGTATCCCAGGATATGCAGGACCTTTTTCGCCCGTTTCTCCTTCACGGAGCTGACAATCAGCTGAACGGTTCCCCAGATGATGAACAGGCTGCCGACCATCGTGAGCACTGAGCCGGCCACGAACGCACCGCTGAAGCTGAAAAACTCGTCTGACCCGTCTGTTTCGGTCGACCGATAGTCGTGCACGGCAAAGGCGATTCCCGGTATGAGTGCGCTGATTCCCGCCAGTGCAAACCCGATGCCGACGCGGCGCCAGACGGAATGACGCTGGTAGCTTTTCGAAAAGCGGACGCTCAGGAATGCGTGGAAAGACGAAAAATGGTCCTGGTGTGTCCTGAACAGGATGAGTTGGCGGGTGTAAGTGCGTTCGCCCAGCAGGGTTTTCAGCTCCAGTTCCCAGTCGGGGATGGGGCGGTTCATGAAGGATGCCCATCGCGCATCGATGCCGTTTGCAGGGCCCTCATCCGCTGCCGCCGGAAGTGCGGCAGTCGACAGCAGGACCCATATCGACAGTACGCCTGTCCATGGAACAACCGCCTGTCTGTCGCTGGGGAACATCAATGTCATCCATTCACTTTCGAGGTGTTCCTTCTCAGATAGCCGAACTTTAACGGAGGAACAATCCGGGATCACGGAAATCACCTCCGAAATCACTCCCAGCGGTTATCACAGGGCGCAGTGCGGCGTCAGGTGGCCGATTCCGCCGTTTTTCCGGCCACCACCGGCCACTTCTTGATAAATTTTCAACTCTGAAAAACAGCGAAAAGCCTGATTCTACGGTAGTTTTCGTCGTCTCCGGCGTTTCGTTGCGGATGGCACGGTTCTGGCAATGGCCCCTGCCATGAAAAAATTCATCTCG
>JAKQNG010000042.1 GCA_029565915.1 Deltaproteobacteria bacterium | reverse complement strand
TGGTTTCGGCAAATCTTCGAATATAACCTTGCAAATCTAAAATACCTTTTCGTGATTTACATGGTTATATGCGGATCCATCGATGGTGTCAATCGCCGGTCGCAAAGCCCGATGCACCCACCGTCACATCTCGTACACGGGGATGAACAGGGGATTGGCGCGCAGGGTGTCGGCGAGGAGGGTTTCCATGGTGTGTTCCATGTCCGTGGTCACCATGTGGGCCACGTCTCCGAATTCGGTCCACTCCACCTCCCAGCCCAGGGCCCGCATCTGCTCCACGGTCCGCCGTCCGTAGTCGGTGGGAACGACCTTGTCCACGGCGCCGTGGAGGGCGTGGATGCGGGGCAGGGCCACATCCGCGGGAATCGCGTCCGGAATGAGCCCCGGCGGCACCCAGGCGGAGGTCGGAAATACGGCAAAATAGCGTTCGGGAAACCGCACGGCCAAGGTCCAGCACAGGATGCCGCCCTGGGAGAATCCCATGAGGATCGGCTTGCCCACGGTGGGCCGCGTCTGCGCAAATTCCGCAATCGCCTGCGCGAGCTGGTCCGTCCGCGCCAGAAGCGATTCGTTGAACAGCTCCTGTTCGGGAGAGCGGGAGTAGGTGGCGAGCCAGGTGTAACCGTCCTCCAGTCGGTCCGGCGCCCGGGGAATGAAGATGCGCAGAGCGTCCTCCACGCCGTCGTAGCCGTCGGGCACCGTGGGGCGACCGCCCCGGCCGTGGAGCATGACCACCAGTGGCAGCGGCTGGTCCGGATCGTCCACAACGCCTTTCACGACTTCGAGATAGTCGAAGCCGCCGATGTGGCCCTCGGTGACGTACACGCCGGGAACATCGCCCTCGATGAGCGGTTCGCGCAGATCCGGCAGCGGCAGGGACGGGTCTTCCTCTTTGTCGCGCAGCAGGTCATCCAGGGTGGCGGCGGCCTGGAACTCCCGCTCCAGCTCTTCGATGCCCGGCGTGGGCCACTGGGGATCCACGGGGCCGGCGACGGTCACATCGAGCACGTCGCCGCGGGTATGGCGATGGCCGTCGTAGTAAGGTCCGTCGCAGAAGCGGAAGCGCTTCTGCCAGGGATGGCAGGAAACGGCGACGAAGACACACAGCAGGGAAGGAACCATCGCCCGGAAGGCGCCCCTTCGATAAAAGCTGGAATGGTTCTTCATGGATGTCAGAAGACGAACTTCGATCCGGAGAGCCGGCGTTCAAATTCGGCGAGCACCTGCTGTTCTTCCTCCATGCCGCTCCTTGCCACGAAGGTGGCCGAAAACCGGACGCACCGGCCCGCGTCGTCCCAGGGCACGCTGCTGATGTGCTTTTCCCGGATGAGCCACTGGGAAAAATCTTCGCCGGTGTTGAATGCCTCACCGTCCGCCGTGGCCTTCGGCGCGCCCACGTACAGGTAGAACGATCCCTCCGGCACCTTTGCGTCGAATCCCAGCCTGTGCAGGGTGGACACCATGCGGGTCAGGCGTCGCTGGTACTTTTCGCAGATGGCGGGGGTGATTTCCCCCTGGGCATCGAGGGCCGCGATGGCCGCTTTCTGGATGGCCGCGAACTGGCCGCTGTCCGCGTTGTCCTTGACGCTGGCAAAGGCCTTCACCGCCAGGGCGTTGCCGCACACCCACGACAGGCGCCAGCCCGTCATGTTGAAACCCTTCGACATGGAGTGGAGCTCCACGGCCACGTCCTTTCCCCCGGGCAGCGAGAGAATCGACAGGGGCTTTCCCGAGAAATTGAGGGGCGCATAGGCCGCATCCGAGACGATGAGCACGTGGTTGGCCTTTGCAAACGCGATGGCCGCTTCAAACTGCGCCGGCGACGCGGAGGCGCCCGTGGGGTTGTTGGGATAGTTGAGGTAGAGCAGCTTCGCGCGCTTCTTCTGGTCGGCGGTGAGGGAATCGAGATCCGGAAAAAAGCCGTTGTCCCGGGTGAGGGGCAGGTTCACCACTTCGCCGCCCAGGTACTTTGTCCAGGTGCCCAGGACCGGATATCCGGGCACCGTCATGATGGCGATGTCCCCGGGGTTCACGAAGGCGGCGGGCAGGAGCGAGAGGGCCGACTTGCTGCCGATGGCGTGGACGACCTCTGTTGCCGCATCCAGCTCGACTCCGTAAAGGGCTTTCATGTAGCGCACCACCGCCTGCCTGAAGTCGTCGATGCCGTTATCCGCGTAGGTGCGGTTCTCCCACTTGCCGGCTTCTTCTTTCAGGGCGTTCACCACGATGTCAAAGGCGCCCTCGTCGGGTTCTCCCACGCCCATGTCGATGATGGGCAGGGACGGATTTTCGGCCATGGCCGCCCGGCGGGCCCGCTTGATCTTCTCGAACTTGTAGATGGTCGTGTCCTTGCCGAACATGTTGCCGCCGATGCGCGCGGCGAAATTCTCCTGCAGGTAACTGTCGGTCATGTCGATGGTGTCCTTCTGGCTGCGGGCGGGATCGCCGTTATCAGCCGGACTGTTCTGTAATGGCTTTGGCGCCCCTTTTCAAGACTCGTTTCATCGGGACAGCCAGGGAACCCCACGGGTCCATCCGCCGGATGAAGGCCGGATCAATTTACGACCCGTCGTAAAAAAATCTGGACTAATTTACGATGTTTCGTAAATTAGTCCTGTCCGGACAACGGACCGGAACGGAGTGATCATGGACCGCATCTATCATTCCCTGCTGCTGGACCATTTTCGGGAGAACCGGCAGATGGCCTTTGTCAGCGGCCCGCGGCAGGTGGGCAAGACAACCACAGCCTGCGAAGGTCTTCCGTCGTTTCTGTATCTGAACTGGGACCGCGCGCCGGATCGGCTGCTGATTACCGGAAACGAAGAGGCGCTTCGCGCGCGTCTGCAGATGGATGTGCTGCAGGCGTCGCGTCGACGGGTTGTCTTTGATGAAATGCATAAATACGCCCGGTGGAAAGCCTTCCTGAAAGGGTTCTTTGACGCCACGGAGGATCGCCTCGAAATCACCGTCACCGGCAGCGCGCGACTGAATGTCTACCGCCGGGGAGGTGACAGCCTGATGGGTCGCTATTTCCTGTACCGGATGCACCCGCTGAGCCTGTCGGAACTGGCCCGTACCAGCCTGCCCGACAAATCGCCGGTCCGGCCGCCGGTGGCCCTTCCGCACGAAGCGTTCTTGTCCCTCCTGCAGTTCGGCGGATTCCCCGAACCCTTTGTGCGCAGCGACACCCGTTTCTACAATCGATGGCGCCGGCTCCGCAACGAGCAGCTCTTCAAGGAAGACATCCGCGACATGACGAACATCCACGAACTGTCCCAGCTGGAAGTCCTGGCTGCGCTGCTGCAGCACCAGGTGGGACAGCAGGTCAACTACAGCACCCTCGCCGGAAGCACCGGTGTCAGCGTAGACACCATCCGTCGCTGGTTGCAGGTGCTGGAATCCGTCTGTTTCTGTTTTGTGGTCCGTCCCTACCACCGCAACGTACCCAAGTCGCTGCGAAGGCAGCCCAAGGTATTTCTGTGGGATTGGAGTCTGCTGTCCGATCCCGGCGCCCGACACGAAAACATGGTGGCCTCCCATTTGTTGAAGGCGGTGCATTTCTGGACCGATGCAGGACTGGGAGATTTTGACCTGTTCTATCTACGGGACACCGCGGGCCGGGAAGTGGACTTTCTGGTGACAAGGGGCGGCGTTCCCTGGTTTCTCGCCGAAGTGAAAACCTCCGGCGGCGGACGCATTTCAAAGAGCCTGGCGTACTACCATCGACTGCTGAAAACGACCCATGCGTTTCAGGTGCAGATTGACGAACCGTATGTGGATCGGGACTGCTTTCTGGAAACCGATCCCGTGCAGGTCCCCGCCCGGACCCTCCTGTCGCAGTTTATCTGACGGGTGGCTGTAAAGGCTTGTCCCCACGATCTGTCGGGGGTGGGTCTGCCATGGCGCGGAGGGATCGGCCGCCATTGAGGAGGAGGCGCTCGCCATCCCAACCGATGAAGTCGGCGGTGTTGGTGACATCGATGGCTGCTCCCGGAGGTTCAGGAATAAAGTTGCCGGTCATCCAGGTGTCGCCGTTTTCGTAAAACACCGTTCCTTGAAACGGGGCCTGTGGATGACCCGGTGCACGAGGTTTCAGCCGTACAAACACGCCGCCATCCGGACCTCCCAGCCAGAACGCGGCGTCGGGCAGTCCGGCGGGCCTTGAAGGTGCGCCGTCGGCATCGGGTCCGGGGTCCTGCGATGGCGCGGCCCGGCATCCGACAGCACCCCAGGCAACCAGGCACGCGACGACCATCCAGTATTTCATTTCGGTCCACATGGCCGGCATCGTATCATGGCCGGGACATTTCCTTTCCAGCTTCTTCATTACAGGTCGGTGGAAATGGAAGATCAGGTTGATATTGACGAAAGTCGCGTTTTTCAGCGCGACCAGCAGGTCGGCGCGTTGCGCGTTGAAGGGAGGTTCAAAATGAGGTCAACCACGATTGCGACAGTTGCGGTGTTTCTGTTTCTTGGTGTGAGCGCCTGTTCGAGCAGCGACGGGGATTCCACAGACAGTGACAGCTCCGATGTCGACACGGACACGGACGTCGACACGGACGTCGACACGGACACGGACACCGACACAGACACCGACTCGGACACAGACACAGAAACGGATACGGGAACAGATACCGAACCCGACTCGGACACCGATACAGAAACGGATACGGGAACAGATACCGAATTCGACACGGATTCCGGTTCCGACAGCGATAGCGGCACGGACACCGGCACGGACACCGAACCCGACACGGATTCCGGTTCCGACAGCGATAGCGGCACGGACACCGGTATTGACGAACCGGCCGTGACCGTGACCATGGTCGGGAGCCTGCAGAGCGAGATCGGATGCGCCGCAGACTGGGACCCGGCATGCGCCGACACCCATCTGACATATGATGTGTCCGACGACGTGTGGCAGGCAACCTGGTTTGTTCCGGCCGGCAGCTGGGAATACAAGGTGGCCCTGGACGACGGGTGGAGCCGTAACTACGGCGCCAACGCAGTTCCGGGCGGGAGTACCATCACCCTTCAACCGGGCGCCGACACCCTGGTGAAGTTTTATTACGACCACAAGACGCACTGGGTGACGGACAGCTTGAACAGCCCCATCGCCGTTATGGCCGGTAACTTTCAGAGCGAGCTGGGCTGCGCCGGAGACTGGCAGCCGGATTGCCTCCGCTCCTGGCTCGAGGACGTGGATGGCGACGGCATCTTCGAGTTTTCCACCACGGCGCTCCCCTCCGGCACCTACGAGGGCAAGGTCGCAATGGATGAGGGATGGAGTGAGAATTACGGTATCGGCGGAGGAAGCGACAACATTCCGTTTGAGATTGTCACTGCCGGTTCCACTGTGATCTTTTCATTTGCTTCTGCCACTCACGTGCCCACCATCACTGTCACCCCGCCGTAGGGAAGCCCCGTACGGGGATCATATGGCCGACAGGAGCGCTCCGGCGGCCCAGCTGGCGGCATTGGCGGCAAACGAGGCGATGAAGGCGGTGGGGAAGGGAACCCGGGCGAGGAGGGCGAACGTTCCGGTTTCGAAAAGGGCCACGAGCAGCTCCCCCGATATCATGTACCAGGTGTAGTCCGGCACCACGAGGGACCAGGCGAACCAGAACAGGGGATGGGTAATGCAGGTGCCCGCGGCGCCGGCGGCAGAAAGCCGCGGCAGTGACGTGGCCGGGAACTCCCGCTTTCCAATCCAGGCGAAGATCGGCACCTCCACGGCCAGGGTGAAGGCGAAGGCCCGCAGCCAGAGGGGAAAGACCGTCAGAAAGACTTCGTCGCTCATGCCTGCTCCGCTTCAGGGGCGAAGAAGAAGGTCCAGCAGTCCTGCACCGGCGGCACCGGGCGATGACACGCTGCATTGAGGTTCCGAATCCCCGGTTCCATCCTCCGGCGGTGTACACACCTCACCGGAGTCCGTTACTTCAAGGACGGTCTGTTCCCAGCTGAGTGAACTCCAGTCGTCCGAATAGGAGTCCAGATAAAAGAGCTCATAGTCCCAGGTGCCCGGCGACACGCATTCGTCGAGTACTTCAAAGGTGTAGATGGTCTGGCACCAGCCGTCGCAGTCGCCTTCGCCGTCGCCGTCGCAGTCCTGCCCGCACGACATGTGGTCGCAGTAGTCCTGCACGCATTCCATCTCCATGGTTTCGGGATTCTCGGAACAGGTGCCGAAGCAGTCGTCGTACCCGTCGTTGTTGCAGTCCTCGCAGTACTCCGGGTAGTCGTAGCAGTAGATATCCAGCGGTTCCCACCAGCGGCACTCCGGGCCGGAAGATGAGACCGCCTCCGCGGCAGTAAATGTTTTATCCGACAGCACCGTCTGCACCGCGTCGCCGTCCGTCCGGACGATCCGGTAGTCAGGGGTCAGGTCGGGCTCGCCCGCGTCGGAGATGCGGACGGAAATGCGCACGTCCTGCCCCTCCTGGATGAGCTGGTGAATGGTTGGTGACATGCCGTCATTGGCCGCGACCTCGAGGGGCAGCAGCAGGGCACCGAGCACGGTGACGATGATGGATGGAGCCATGCTTCGTTTCATCTGCGGTTCTCCTTGTGCAGGGGCGGGTTATCCGCCCGACGACGGAGGAATGAGCAACTACCGTGCCATGTCGTCCCGGCACTGGTCCATTCCGGGACACCCGCCAGGATACCGGGCGGGCCGTCGAATCGGTCGGTTTCCGCGGCGGTTTCGGGGCACAGGTTGTGCCACCCGGTTGCACTTCGCTGCCCGGTGATTAAACAGGAATTGAAATGCCTGTTTAGTGAACAGCAGCAGAAAGGACGCACATGGACCGCATGGAAACCGGCGTATTGAGTGAGCAGCGGCGATCAACCCGACAGAGGCGTTCCGTGAAGGCGGTGGTGAAGGGAGTTCCCGTTTCGGAAGGCGCCGGCGTGCGCCTCACGCGACTCATCGGCCACGGCGGCCTCCGCATGCTTGATCCGTTTCTGTTGTTCGACGAGTTCCGCTCGGAGAAGCGGGACGATTACGCGGCGGGATTCCCGGACCATCCCCACCGGGGCATGGAAACCGTGACGTACATG
Organism: Deltaproteobacteria bacterium; assembly: GCA_029565915.1. GTDB lineage: Bacteria > Myxococcota_A > Polyangia > JAAYKL01 > JAAYKL01 > JAKQNG01. Next base: position 50,118 of record JAKQNG010000042.1, on the reverse strand, counting down.
ATCGAAGGGCGGATGGCCCACCGGGACAGCCTCGGCAACAGCGGCGTCATCGGACCCGGCGACGCTCAGTGGATGACCGCGGGCTCGGGAATCATCCACTCGGAAATGCCCGCTGTGGAAAACGGCCGCCTCTGGGGCCTGCAGCTGTGGGTGAACCTTCCCGCGGTGCGCAAGATGATGCCGCCCCGATATCAGGAACTGAGCGCGGCCCGGATGCCCTTCGTGACCGACGGCAGCGTGACCGCCCGGGTCATCGCCGGCGCTTTCGGCGGCGTGCAGGGCGCCTGCGACACCATCGGGGAGGCGTCCCTCTATCTCGACGTGACCGTTTCACCGGATGCCCGGTTCACCCACATCCTGACCGACGACACGGCCTTCGCGTTTGTGCTCGATGGACACGGTGTGTTTGCCGACGACACCGCCGCGGGACGATGTGAACTGCTCGTATTCGACGGCGGGGACGAGGTGGTTGCGCAGGCGGGCAGCGATGGACTGCGCTTCATTCTCGTGGCGGGCGCGCCCATCGGTGAGCCGGTGGTGTCCGGCGGCCCTTTTGTCATGAACACGCAAGAAGAAATTGAGACCGCCTGGAAGGAGCTGCGCAACGGAACATTTGTGAAATCCGGGATGGGCGGTCGGCGCAGTTGAATCAGGGCGCTTCGACGATGGCAAACGGCAGGCGGGCCTGGGGCACACCGTGGTCGGCCATGGTAAACGGCAGGGCGGCCTTCATGGTTTCCCTGACTTCCCGGGACAGGGTCAGCAGGTCCGGGGTTTCTCCCGCAACGCCCATGCGGCGGGCCATCCGGTCCATGATCGTGGGCTTCTGCTCCGGATAGTGGGCCACCTTTGTGCCGTCGCTGACAAAGGCGAGGCCCCGGGCGTGGTCAAGGGCGGCCTGGTATCCGCCGATGCGATCGACGAGCAGCTGGTGCTTGGCGTCCGCGCCGGACCAGATGCGGCCCCTGGCCCGCTTGTCGAGGAGGTCCCGCGTGAGGCCGTGGCCACGGCCCTCGATGATGCGATCGAGGAACAGCTGGTAATACACCGTGAGCTGTTTCGTCAGCTTCGCCCGCTCTTCATCCGTGTATTCCCGCAGCCACGAGTCGATGTCGCTGTGTTCGCCCCGCTTGAACACCGCGGTGGAAATGCCCACCTTGTCCAGCAGGCCCGAGAGATCCGCCTTGCCGTAGTAGATGCCGATGGAACCCGTCAGCGTCGTCGGCTCCGCGAAGATCAGATCGGCGGCAGAGGCCACGTAGTAAGCGCCGGATGCCGCCACGGTGCCCATGGAGGCGATGACGGGTTTTTCCGCCCGCAGGGCCATCAGCTCCCGCCAGATGATATCGGAGGCCAGGGCCGAACCGCCGGGACTGTCCACCCGCAGCACGACGGCCCGGATGCCCGTGTCTTCCTTGATTTCGCGGATCTGCTCGACCACGGTTTTCGCGCCCGTGGTGTGGATGTTGAACATGGGCAGGTGCAGGCTCTCGCCGTCCACGATGTCGCCTTCGATGTGGAGCACTGCCACCTTCGGTGAATCCAGGTAGGTGCGGCTGCGCAGGGGGCGCGTGCCGTATCTGCGCTCGATGTAGACCGGCTTTCCGCTCAGTTTTTCGAGTTCCTTCTCCAGTTCGTCGGTGGCCACCACCTTGTCCGCAAGCCCGGCGGAGAGGGCTTCTTTGGCAATGAACGGGCCCGATTCGATGGTGCTCCGGGCCTTTTCCAGGGACTTGAATTTCCGGCCGTCAGCGACGGCGGCGGTGAGGCGATCGTAAACGGAATCGAGGAAGCGATCCATGGCGAGGGCCGAGGGATCCGTGGGGCCGTTTTCGGTAAAGGTCTCGGGCGCGCTCTTGAATTCGCCCACCCGGACGATGTCCGCTTTAACGCCGATGCGGGCGAGGAGATCCTTGAAATAGAAGGCCCGGGTGGAGATGCCGGCCGTGCGGATACCTCCCGCCGGATTGATCCAGATGCGCTCCGCGGCGGCGCAGGTGAGCAGTCCCGCCGTGTCCGTGTCCTTGACGTAGCACAGGGTGGGAATGCCCCGTTCCTCCAGGTCGCCGATGCGGCGGTTGAGTTCAAATGCCTGGGAGAGCGTGAGGGCGCCGGAGGACACTTCGAGGAGCAGCCGGTCCACGCTGGCGTCGTTTTCGATGCGCTCCACCAGGGCGAGGAGAGCGGCGAATCCGTGGCTGTCCATGGCGTCGGACAGGGTGATGGGCACCACGTAGTGGGGATTGGCCAGCAGAGGAATGGACGCGGGCTGATCGCCGGAAATGCGCAGGGCCCAGCTCATGCCTTCGAAGCCGTCGTGATGGTCAGGAGCCAGCTTGAAATAGGGGGACGCGGTGATGCCGAAGGGAAAGCGCAGGGAATCCACGCACAGGGATGTATCCAGATAAAAGGCGTTTTCGGCGGGACTGCGCAGGCCTTCCGCCGTAAAGCGGGTGCGCAGGGACAGGCCGTCGATGATCATCCAGGTGAACATGCCCGTCACGTCCGTGCGGTGGACCGTCCGGTTTTCGTAACTCCAGTCCATCTGGTTGAAGCGCAGGCCTTCGCCGTAGAGGTAGCGGAGCTCGGCGCCGATGGAGAAGCGATCCGTGCCGAAGGGCCGGACCGTGAGGGCGGCCAGAAACCGCCGGGGCGCCTGTTCCGTGCGTCGGGGCAGCGTGGCAAAGCCCCACTCGGGGGGCATCCAGGGCGACGATTCGATGGCGGCGTAGGAGATTTCGGGCCGGTTCACGTCCTGAAAGGCGAAGACGAAATTCAGGTGATTGATGGGCCGGATGGTGAGGGCCAGATCGAGGGTGTGGATCGCTTCGCCCAGATCGTAGGCGGGAAAGGTGCGCCAGGCCATGCCGAGTCCCACCGCGCGGATGGGATTGACGGAGAGTCCCAAAGAAAACCTCGCGCGGCGATCGAGACCCTGCCAGTCCCGCACCCCCAGGGGCGGCAGCAGGAACTCCGTGCCGATGCCCAGCCCGAAGGGGCCCGCCGGAAACGCAAAGAAAAAGCCGTGTCCCTGGCCGGAGAGGTGCGTCTGGTCGTTTACAAAGGCGCCCCCGTACACGAGGCTCCAGGACTGGAGGAAGCCCAGATTGGCGGGGTTCACGGACAGGGCCGAGGCGTCGTCCACCTCCGTTGCGGACGGAGAGGGCAGCGCGATTCCCTCGGTGGGGCGGACGTAGTCCTTCTGGGCAAGAGCCGTCCCGGACAGCACGGCCAGCAGGCCGGCGATGAATGCGGCGCGAAAAAGGGTGATTGCAGATGGCATGATGTCTCCTGTCGACAGCGTTGAATGAATCAGATCGTCATCGATATCTAATCACATCAATCCGCCTTTGCCAGTGTTTTATTGCGGCGGCGAAGGGTGGGCGAGGGCGGCGAAGGGATTCGCGGCATCCGTGCGCTGGAGGCCGAAATCCCGATCCGACAGGCCGGCGATGAGGATGGCGAGGCCCAGCTTGTCGAGGGCGTCGTCGTCGGGCAGGGCGCCGTCGTCGGGCACCGCGGAAGGGTCCGCCGGCAGCGGGGACGACGGGCCGAAGTACTGCATGGCGGTCTGCACCATCGTGTAGTACTCGACGGACACGTCCGGCAGGCCCGTGTTGTCCATCCATTTTTCGATGTTGCCGGGACCCGCGTTGTAGGCGGCCAGGGCCAGATCCACGTCGCCGTTGAACTGGCGGATGAGGCGCGCCACGTAGTAGCTGCCGGCGGCGATGTTGAACGCGGGATCATACGCGTCCGCATCCCCTTCCCATTTGATGCACTCCGCCAGGTATCGCGCGGTTTTCGGCATGAGCTGCATGAGCCCCATGGCGCCGACGGGAGAAGTGGCCTGCGGATTGAACCGGGATTCCACCCAGATGACACCGTAGATGAGGGATGGAGGGAGCTGGTTGTCCTTTGCCGCCTGCTCCACCAGGGGCGCCACGGCCTGTACGGACGAGGCGGTCACGTCCCAGGCGTCCATCTTTTTACGGGTACTGCGCCGGGAGCTGGCTTGTGTGGCGGATCCTGTTCCCTTCCGATCCGCATCGGCGGCTTCCCTGCGGGGCGAACGGGTTCTGTCGCGATCATCGGCGGTGGTGGTGGGCGTCGGCCGCGGCGTCGTTGAAGGGGAATTACCGGGGGACAGGGTGGAACAGCCCAGCAGCAGGGAGGCGACCCGCAGGAGGATGGCGGTCCGGAAGAAGGAGGAATGAAGGAACCGGAAATTCATGTATTACAATGTAGGACAATTGCCCACTTCAGGTCAAATTTTCCTGCGGATTGACCATTTCATCCACCGGCCTATCATCCGGACATTCTTTTACAAACGGGAGGTTGTCATGGGCGATCAAGTCCGAATGCTTCTGGTTTCCGGTGTGCTGTTCCTTCTGTCCTGCGGCGGGGAGGAACAAGAGGTGGTGAGCGGCGAACGGCAGGATGACGCGGAGCAGATTCCCGTCAGTCTGGACGGCAGCCTTCAGAATCCGGCCTGGTCTCCGGACGGCGATGCGATTGTGATGACGCGGTTCCGCAATGGATACAACGAAGAACCCGCTGATATCTTTATCGTCGAAGTGGGGGACGGCAGCAGCCGGGAGCTGGTGCGCGACGGCAGCGGCAATGTCAACCTCCCCGGCGCCGTCTGGAACGGGGAGACCGAGCAGATCGTTTTTTCGTCATCCCGGGAGCCCCACGACGAAATTTTTGTCATCGACGACGGCGGCGATCCGGGGGATGAGGAACCGATCACTGATCGGGACGACCTCGTCGCCTACGAGCCCTCTCTGTCGCCCGACGGGGAGTGGGTGGTTTTTGAGTCCCACGTGCTCGACGAGGAGGACAACGGAGTCATCATGCGATTCCGGGTGGACGGAAGCGGCGACTACGAGGCGCTGACCGATCCGGACGATGACTGCCGCCAGCCCAACTGGTCCCCTGCGGGTGGAAAGATTCTCTATCAGCGATATGCGGACGGCGAATGGAACATCTGGACAATAAATGAAGACGGCTCGGATCCGCAGCAGGTCACTGAGGGTCCCGGGGACAGCACCGACGCCTCGTTTTCGCCGGACGGCGAGTGGATTGTCTACTCTGCCGACAGGGGCGAGCTGGAATTCGCCAACATCTACGTCATCCCCTCCGACGGCGGTGAGCCCGTCCGGGTGACCCGCTATGCCGGGTACGACGGTGCCCCGTCTTTTTCGCCGGACGGAACGAAAATCGCCTTCGAGTCCTTCCCCGGCGATCCGGACGACAGCGCGGGAACCACCCTGTGGGTCATCCACCTCGGTCCTGTGGAGATCGCATTGTTGAACGACTCGCACAGAGAGATTGTCCCCTACCGGAGAATCCAATTGGCCACGAACAGAGTGTTACCAACGTCCCCGGTCTAAGTGTTACCAACGTCCCCGGTTGACACACCGCTGGTGAGCTATTCGTCTACATTATCGTAGGCGAAGCAGTACCAGGCGCCGTAACCGCCGTCGCCACCCACGCCGTCTTCCATGGTATCGGTGAGGTTGATGTTGGCACCGCAGCCGTTGCACTCGGAGTCACCGCCGCCCCAGGGTCCGCCGCCGCCAGTACAGTTTGTGTGGGCTTGAATCCAATGAGCGAAGTCGTCACTGGAGGTGCTGTTGTTGCGCGGCCAGGAGTGTCCGATGGGCAACTGCACGTTCACATCGGCACTCGTCCAGTCGTTGCAGGTGTATTTCATGTCCGTGCTGTACAGGTTGCCCTCCTTGTCGGAACCGGTCAGGGTGTCGTGACTGTCGCCGTAGGAGTGGTTGCAGTTGCCCAGTTCGGTCGTCAGGCAGTTGGAAAAAATCCAGTCCACCCAATCGTAGGTGAGTACCACGTCGGTGGCGCCCTGAGGACGGCGGTTCTGCAGACCGTCGATGTCCTCGGACATCAGATATCCGTTCACGTCGTACCACGGGCCGTCCCCGATGCGCTCGATGGCGTTGATCGGATTGCCCTCGCCGTCGTCGGTGGCACTGAGGAACGCATGCCACTGACGGCACGAGCCGACACTCCCGGCCACCTGCTGGCACTTTTCGTCCGCGCCTGAAATGCCTCCCAGATCGCCGCCGAAACCCTCTTCGCTCATGGAAAGCTGCTGGATGGCTTCGAGGCTCATGACAAAGAAGCTGAAGTGATTCAGAGACGCATCACAATCGGAGTCGCTGTCCGTGTCGGAGTCGCTGTCCGTGTCAGTGTCCGTGTCACTGTCACTGTCCGCGTCGGAGTCGCTGTCCGTGTCCGTGTCACTGTCACTGTCCGCATCGGAGTCGCTGTCCGCGTCGGAGTCGCTGTCCGCATCGGAATCACTGTCCGCGTCGGAGTCGCTGTCCGCGTCGGAGTCGCTGTCCGCATCCGCGTCGGCAGTGTCGCCATCGTCGCCGTTACAGTGAATGCCGGTGACAGCGAGCAGTGCGGTCAGCAGGGTTATTAGTGGATAATCTGTTTTCATGGTCATCGAGCCTCCGTTCCTTTCAAAAGGTTATCTGTTCTCGTCATTTCTATTCATCATCTTCCAGCGCCTCATTCACCGCGGCGATCTGCGCGGTGACATGGGGTTTGAGCGCGTTCTCTCCGGTATCGAGGGAGGTGCGGAACGATTCGCAGTCGTAGGGCGAAGGACAGGTGGTGTACGGGTAGGTTTCCTGTGCGTCGGGCCCGACAATCCAGGGTGCAACCAGATCGTGATACCGCTCCATCCGATCGTGCACGGCGCTGGTTGTGAAGGCCCCATCCAGCACCCGCCGCAGGGCGGTCCGGTAGTCGGCCATATACACGTCGTCGCCAAGGATCTTCGAAATGAGGGGCCAGTGTGTGTCGATGCCGTCCTCCTGGTCCATCAGGATGCCGTCAAACAGAATGTCGTGCAGATCGACACAGGTTCCGTCCTGCCGATCGAGCATGGTTTCTCCCAGATCCCAGGGAAACCACACCAGCCGCCCGCCGTCCGCCGGGTCCGCGTACAGGTAGTAATTGTGGTGCATGCAGCCGTAGCTGTCCCAGTTCATGATGGCCCGGCTGACCGCGAGGGTGTCGATGAACGACTGAACGTCGAACACCTCTTCGAGCCTGGCGCGCCAGGCAGCGGCGTCACCGGTGTCCTCATGAAGGCGGGCGACGGCTTCCTTCACGTCGTCCCAGTCACCGATGGTCTCGTTGGTTTTCTTTTCAAAATACTGTTCGATGTCAGCACCCCACCCGTCCGTGTCCTCCGATTCTTCTTCTCCGGGATTCTGCCAGCGGGCCGCATCGCTCCATGGCTTGTACAGGTTGCCATCCGTGTCCATGTCGACGAACTGCGTTTCGATGAGTTCGTCGGAAGGGTCTTCCACCATCGTGTACAGGCCGTGATATACCGGGCCATCCCCCGTATCGATGAATACGGCGGCAAACGCGGCGCGGGCCGCGGGAACGCCGGCGGCGCGGAAGATCTCCCCGGCAACTGCTTCGCGGATAAACGACGGATCGTTGTAGTTGTTTGAAAAGTTGAGGTGGCGGAAGCCGAAGAACCGCTGGTCTGCAGTTTCGGAAACGGCGTCTTCGTATTCGTCGAACGTCAGGCGGAAGGAGAGTTTCCGGATGGGTATCTGCCAGGCACCGAGGAGGGACGAGTGGCCTTTCCAGCGCATGCCCACCTGTGTCCACGTGAAGCCCTCCGACGATACGGTGACAGGAACGGTGATGGGATCTGCGAGGGCATCCGCATCGGCCGGTCGACTGTCGCCGAAAACCAGTTCGTCCAGATCGGCAATCATCGCGTCGTAGTCCGCGGTGGCAATGGTGATGTCGACTTGCCGCACCGTTGTATCGTCGAAGACGCGCGTGTAGTCGGCCGGTTCTCCGGGACAGTGGGACGGACGGGTCCAGAAGGAGGGTCTGCGCTGATCGGCATCGTCGTCTTCGCAGGAAAAGGACACTGCCTGTTCGCACGCCGCGCAGAGAAGGACGATGGCCGCCATAAGACAAATCCGGTTCATGGGCTGTCTATTCTTCGCAGTAGAAGGCGCCGGTGGTTCCGGCCCGGGCCGCGTATTCCCATTCGGCTTCCGTCGGCAGCCGTCCGCCGACGGCCTCGCAGAAGGCCATGGCATCGGTCATGGTGATGTGATTGGCCGCGCAGGAGGGGCACGACTGCTCCGTGTTGGGCGTGTTGCCCGTGATGGTGAAGTAGTCGATGGCGGTGACTTCTGTTGCCGTCATGAAGAATGCCGCAACGGAAACCTCGCGAACGGGAAATTCGTTATCCATGCAGGCGTCCGAATCTTCCTGCGTACAGCCCATGTCAAAGGTTCCGGGCGGAATGGCCACCCAGATAAGGTTTGTGAGCTGTGCGGCCGCATCCGTATCTTCGGGCGCATCTGCGTCCCTGGCACAGCGCACGCCTGTGGCGCAGCTCCCGTACTGGGTCGGGGTAGCCGCCTCCCGACGGGAGACCCGCAACATGGAAGCGGGTCCGCCGAAGCATCCGCCGCGGATGACGTAGTAGTCGCAGACATCGCCGTCCGTCCATACGGAACCGTCGACAGGCGCGCCGTTGTAAGTGTCGTGCCAGCAGTCGGCGGTCCACTCGATGGTATTGCCGAGCATATCGTACAGGCCGAATGCATTGGGAAGCAGCAGTCCCGTTTCCTTTGAGATGCCTTCCGCGTTGTCACGGAACCAGGCAACGCTGCCGGGGCAGTCGGATGCTGCGAAAGAAGTGTCATCCGTGTCAGACGGTTCCATCGAATCGGTCGGATCGGACGCCGTGTCGTTTGTATCGGCTGCGGGTTCCGGGCATCCCCAGAGAAACGGGAACAGCACCAGTGGTAACAATTGTGTGAATTTCTTGCGCATGGCCCCCACGGCGTCGGTTGAACGGGTAAGGGGAATGAAAAAATATTTTTCCCTCCCCTGTCCCCGGCATCGCCCTTCGAAACGCGGAGACCCCGTTTCGATCACCTGATTAACCGGCCTGACGGCCTGTCAAAAAAAGAGGTAACACATGAAAAAATCAATCTGGCTTTCCTTTCTGGCCCTGCTGCTGAGCGCAGCCCCCGTAACCCTGGTGAGCTGCGGCGACGACGCGGACAGCGACGCGGATTCCGACAGCGACACGGATTCCGACACCGATGGGGACAGTGACGCGGACAGCGACGCGGACAGCGACGCGGATTCCGACAGTGACGCGGATTCCGACAGCGACGCGGATTCCGACACCGACACGGATTCCGACAGCGACACGGATTCCGACAGCGACGCGGATTCCGACACCGACACGGATTCCGACACCGACACGGAGCCCCTGGACACGGCCGCGGAAGGTCCCTGCGAATTCGAGTGCATTCCGTGGTGCGGCGGCGGCAGTGTCGAATACCCGAACATGACCTGCGAACAGGAAGGCGACATCTGCTGCGATGTCTACAATCCGTGGGAGGATACGGACACCACGGACGACGTGCCCTGCGAATATGACTGCGTGGGCTGGAACCAGTGCAGCCCCATGGACGGCGACGTTGTCCACATGGAGCAGGACTGTGAGGAGCAGAACCAGCTCTGCTGTGAGACCGACGGTGACACGGAAGAACCGGTTGCCTGCGAATACGATTGCGTGCCCTGGGGCGACTGCGACGAGGGCGATGGCGATGTCCGCCACAACGAGCAGACCTGCGAGACCGGCGGCCAGGTCTGCTGCGATCAGGCGGCGAAGTAGAAAATCTGTCTTCCCCGTTTTTTCCTTCGGCCTACACTTCGCCCCATGACCCACCGTGCCCCACCGATCCTCCTGCTGGTGCTCGCGCTGGTTTCACCCGCGGTGTTCGCAGGCCCGACCGACCTGGTCATCGCCACAACGGCGGCGGAGTTCGAAAGGACCCGGGTGCTGCAGAACGCCCTGTCTGCCCAGGTGAGCGACATGGGGGCCACGGTTCGGCTGGCACCCGTCGACGAAAGCGACGCGACGGCGGCGGACAACCCGGCGGCCTTCGGCGCGGTGGTCGCCAGAAGAACCGGCGCCGACGCGCTGGTGTGGATGGCTGGCGATACGGTGTTTGTCTATGCGGGCGACGAACAGTCGCGAAATTTTTTTTCCCGGGCCCTGCCGACCGGCGAAAAGAGCTGGGAGCTCACCTGCGACGCAGTGGCCTCCATGATCCGCACCATGGTGTTTCCCCCGGAGGACCCTTCCCCGGATGCCACCGCCGTCGGAACCGCCACGGCGGCGCCCGGCCCGTCTGCTCCGGCAGCCCCCGGACCGGTACCCGTGACCGCGGACCGCCGGACGAGCCGTATCCGGTTCGGTGCCGGTGCGGGCTACGCGCCGATGGCCATGTCCACCCGCCATCCCTTCCTCTCCGGCGGTCGTCTGGAGTTCGATCTGGAGGTGGGGCGGTTCCTGCGGTTCAATGCCGGTGTCGCCCTGCTGCAGACCGCCCGCACGGACGGCTTCCGCCTGCGGCGCCTGCCCGTTTCCGTCGGCGTGACCGGCCAGCTTTCCGCCGGACGCTGGCGACCCGGCCTGGAGCTCTCGGGCACCCTGGATGTGACCGGCGTGCCCGATGCGGAAAGGTCCCACGAAACCCGCCGGGTTTACGCGGCGGCGGGTCTGGCGGCCGCGGTGGGACTGGTGCTGATCCCCCGGCTGGAGCTGGTGGCCCGGGCCGGCGTGGACCTGTACCAGGCCTCCAACCGCTACCTGGACGGAGCCGGGCGCACGGTATTTGACTATCCGCCTGTTCAGGGACGGTTTTTCCTGGGTGTGATAGTCTGGATGTCGGAAAAAACCTTTTCCCGTTGAAGGGCGGCAGGCTGCCCTTTGAAAAGAGGAATGACTGCAACCATCCACCAGAGTCGGACCGCCCGCGAGCCGTCGGGCTCTCAGAAAAGCCTGTTCGACACGCCCCTCATCGAGCGGGCCGCAGAAGGGGATCGCGCGGCCCGGGAGCAACTGGCCGCTGCCTGCCTGCCCCGGGTGCGCCGCATCGTGGGCATCGGCTACGGCCCGAAGGACGACATGGACGATGTGGTCCAGATCGCCATGGTGACGGTGTTCCGGGACCTGTCCCAGCTCCGCAGCGCTGCCGGATTCCGCGCCTGGATGGACACGGTGGTCTGGAACGTCATCCGCTCCCACGGTCGGCGACGCAGCCGTTTCGCATCCCTGTTCATCCCCGCGGAACAGGAAATCGTGGAAGCCCACACCCGGCCGATGGAGGAAGGGGCCATCATCCACCGGGAGCTGTTTTTCCGCCTGCACCGGCACCTGTCGGGCATCGGTGAAAAGAAGCGGATGGCCGCGGTGCTGTCCCTCTGCTTCGGCTATGTGGATTCGGAGATCGCGGACCTGATGGGTTGCAGCGTGGAGGCCGCCAAGAAGCGCACCCAGCACGGCCGCCGGGAGTTGTTCGAGCGCCTGCGCAGGGATCCCGCCTACGTCGACCTGCTGGCGGAGGTGATGCCATGACATCGGGACGCTGCGGATGGGTGAGGGACCGGCTCTCGGATCCCGGCGCGAAATACCTGCTCGAACACGAAAAGGAGGAGGTGCACCTTCACCTGGAATCCTGCGGCGAATGCCGGGCGTTCGAAGAAGTCGTCTCCCGGATGACGGCGGTGGCGTTGCGGCTGGAACCGGCACCCGCTTCGGCCCTGGAAGATCGACGGATCATTCATGCGGCCATGGAAGGCCGACTGCCCGGACGATCCCTGAAGCGGGAATTTTCCATCCGGTGGGTGGTTGCTGCGGCGGCGGCGCTGCTGGTGGGCGCCGCTCTGTTCGCGATGTGGCCCAGTGATTCGCAAATGGCACGGCCGCGCCCGGTCCCGGCTGTCGCAGCAGAAAGAGACGGCCGTGACGATGCCTCCACTCCCACTGTGAAGAGCGCGTCGATTCCGGAAGTGTCCACCGCTGCGGAAATCGTCTTCGACGAAAAGGGCGTGCCCCTCACGCTGCCCGCGGGGGATCGCATCGTCGGCATTCCGGGCACGCGGATGCACATCGATGTCCTCACCCCGTCCCGGGTGGTGCTGCGACTGCTGCATGGAAAAATCGTGGCCCGGGTGGACGGCACTGATCGGTCCCGGACGTTCACGGTCATGGGCAGACACCTCACCGCGGAGGTTCACGGCACCGTGTTCTCGGTGGAATCCACGCCGGACACGCCGGATCGGGTGCGTGTGCTGGAAGGCGTGGTCAAAGTCGTTGACCGCGACCTGAACCCGGCGGGCTGGATGCTGCACGATCGGCAGGAATTCACCTTTGCCGCGTCCTCCCCGGTGATGGCGCAGAAGGCGGATCTGCGGACGGATGCCCGATTGGCGGGGTTGCTGCCGGCGATGACGCCCGGGGAACAGGTGCAGCCCCGATTTCCGGAGGCAGCGGAGGCGGCCGATGGGTCTGTTTCCCCGGCGGATCGGATGGCCCGCGCGGCGAGGGAATTGCGGGGACAGAAGCGGTATGGGGAGGCAAAAGCGGCGTATGAGGCACTCATCGCGCAATTCGGCAGTACGACCGCGGGCCGCAACGCCCTGGTGGCCCTGGCCCAGCTGGAATTTTCGACCCTCCGGGATCCGACGGCGGCGGAGCGCCATTTCAACGCGTACCTGCAGGCGGATCCGGATGGCTGGCTCGCCGACGAGGCGTGGATCGGTCTGGTTCGCATCTATGCAGAAAACGGACAGCACGGCCGGGTGGAGGAAACCACCCGCACGTATCTGCGCCGCCAGAAGGAAGGCACCTTCGCGCCGGAGATGATCCGCCGCCGGGGCGACGCCCTTTCCGCAGCGGGCAATTGCGCGGCCGCCGTGGAATACTACCGCACCGTCATCGATCGCTGGACACTCTCCCGGGAAGCCGGGGCCGCGGCCAACGGACTGGCGGCCTGTGGAGCCCGCGTTGATTGACCTCCGGGAGCTTCCGGCCCTCGCACTGGCGGTTGTCCTGTCCGCCTGCGACTGGAACGGCACCATTGCCATCGAGGAATACCGGGGCTCCGATTCCACCACCGGAAGCGACACCGATACCCTGCCCGCGGAAACCGACGACACCAACACCACCGCGAACGGCAGCGATTGCGATCCACCACCGGAAACGGACGATCATCACTGGCAGTTTCCGCCGGATTCCGACTGGCAGGAAGGGCTGGTGCTGCTGCTCACGCGGGTGCGGATCACACCGGACTGCGATGGCATGCCGCGGGAGCTGTGCGGCGCCGTATCCCCGTCGCCCTACTACGAAAACAGCATCTTTGCACCGGGTGCGTGTTATCCGGATCCGCGTCTGGGTCCCGGCGAGGCCTTCGAAATGACCATTCCATTCTATCCCCAGGGTGACCTGCGCGATCCGGTCCACGTGAACGCGGTGCTCTTCACCGAAGGTGGCGGCTCGCCGGGAACACCGCCGTTTCCGGGCAGGGACTGCGTTGGATCCGTGTCGTTTGACGCAGACGAATCATCCGGATCCGGCATCATCCGGACCGGCGACATATTTCTGGAGCTGGTTCCCGACTGATGTGCAATAATAGAACGAAATGATAACGAAACAGATCAGGAGGTCCGAGATGACAGGAAAATGGTTCTTTCTGCTGACGATGGCGTTGCTGTTGTGGCCGGGCTGCAGCGACGATCAGTCGGGAAACGGTGCGGATGGCGACACGGACGCGGACACGGATTCGGACGCGGACACGGACACCGACACGGATTCGGACGCGGACACGGACAGCGACACGGACAGCGACACAGACAGCGACACGGACAGCGACACAGACAGCGACACGGACAGCGACACAGACAGCGACACAGACAGCGACACGGACAGCGACACGGATTTTGACGTCTGCGGCGAGGTGACGAGCGATCTGACCCGGATCGCCACCCGGGTGATGCTGCTTGAAGACAAATCGCTTTCCATGGAAGACGACAATAAATGGACCCTCGCCACGGACGCCATCGAGGCGATGGTGAACGGTTTTGATAACGATATCGCTTTCGGACTCGACCTGTTCAGCAACGGAGCTGACCTGTGTTCCGTCGGCGACAACGTGGTTCTGGACGTGAACCTCGGCGCCGCCGTGGATATCCTCACGGAGCTGGACGGCACCGGTCCCGACGGCGCGACGCCCCTCTATCTGGGGATGGCCAATTTCCTGGATCCGGCCTACGCGCCCGTGTTTCTGGACGGCGCCGGCCAGAGTTACCTCGTCATCATTTCGGACGGGATGGACACCTGCGACACCGACGGTGAGTTCAACATGAACGACGGGGCATCCGCCACCCAGCTCGGGGAGCTGACGGCACAGCTGCTCTCGGAGCGCGGTATCCGGACCATCGTCATCGGTTTCGGCGACGGCGCGGACGAGGATCAGCTCAATGCCATCGCCGCCGAGGGTGGATCTTCCTACACCGATTTCATTCCCGCAGACGACGGGGACGCACTGGAAACCGCACTCCTCGACATCGCGGAGACGGTGGTGGTGTCCTGCCAGTTCCAGCTCGGCACCTTTGACGAGGAAACCGTCGACCTGTCCCTTGTCAACGTGCTGTTCGACGGCGCACCCGTTCCCCGGGACGACGATTGCGCCGGCGCCACGGGCTGGAGCTGGACCGACGACTCCCGCACAGTCATCCAGTTCTGCGATGCCGCCTGCAGCCAGCTCGAGAGCGAATCCGTCGATGAAATCAAGGTCCAGGTGGCCTGCAGCGCCGACGACGTGATCATCCTGCAGTAGTGAGCCGCGCCAGGCCGTCGTATCCCGTTTCCCGGCCGGTTGACTGCGGCACATGCCTTGACAGTTTCCGCTCGTTCCCATGGCTTTTTCTGGTTTTCCACTGCGGAACGACCCGTCCGGGGTAATACAATGCCACTGTACTTACTTTTCTCTTTTAACCAGCGAGGCATTCCATGACTGACGCTCCTTTCCGCAACATTGTCCTGTTGTCCATGCTTCTGTGCCTGTTTCCGGGCGGATGCGAAACTGATCCGGCCACCGCCACCGGCGTCGACGATCCGGACGAAACGGACACCACGGACACGGAGACCACCGCAACCCCGACCGACAACGATGACGATGACGATGACGACCCGGTCGTTCCCGACGTGCCCGACGTGCCCGTCTGCATGACGTCGTGCGAAACCGTCATGGATTGCGTCGCATTCGACGCCACTCCCCTGGAACAGGTGGCCAACTGGGCCTGCCAGGACCACGTCTGCATTCACCTCGGCTGCACCAGCGACGCCAACTGCCGCGAAGCGTATCCCGCCCAGAACTACAAGTGCAGCGCGGAGGGCGAGTGCCTTCTGGCCTGCTCCGCTCCGGCCGACTGCGTGCGCCTCGACCTGTTTGCCGGCGACGACGACATGGATGAAAACAATTACCTCTGTCAGGGCGGGATGTGCCGGTACCAGGGCTGCCTGTCCACGGCGGAGTGCGGCGTGGCCTTCGGCAATTCCTTTTACTGCACGGACGTGTATCACACGGGCGTGAAGGCCTGTTCAGAGAAATGCGCCGGCGAGGGGCTGGTTGAGGAGTGCGTCGTGGACCACGATGACCCGTCCTACGACGACGACAATTATCAGTGCGTGGTGCAGACCTGCTTCTACACGGGCTGCAACTCGGACGAGGAATGCGGCGACGGCCGCGTGTGCATCAAGTTTGTGAAATGAACGCATCAAGGAGATGACGATGTCGATTGATTACAGAAATAGGTGGCTTATTGCGATCACCGGTATCCTGCTGCTCGCCTGCAGCCGGGACCCTCAGACCCGGGACGGCGAACCCGTGGGCGTGGACGAGGGCTGTGACGTCCACGACTGCTCCCCCGGCGAAGTACGGGAGTGCGACGCGGGCGGACTACCCGCCGTGGAGGTCTGCGACAACGACTGCACCTGGGGCCCTTGCGAGGCCATGGATGTCACCGTGGACACGGCCCTGGACACGGATTCGGCCACGGACACGGAGGTCATTTTCATACCGCCCGCGGAGGCATGTCCGGACGGCACCTACGAGCTCAACATCCGCGACATCTGGAGCGCAACGGCGACTCCCCGGCTGAACAACAACGGCGGCGCGGCGGACGGTCCCCTGCCGTTTGCCACGCCGGCCAACACCATCCGCATCACCAACTCCAACGAAGGAGCCGAAATCTACGGCGCCAAACTCCACACGGACAACTGCGACTTCTATCGCACCTGCCTGCCATCGAGCTGGACGTCCATCTACCTGCAGCCCAACAATCCGGCGGACGAGTGCGTGGACGGCATGCTGCGCTCCTGCCTGATCGATATTCCGGACGTCGCCGGCAAAACAAAGGTGACAATGACCTACGAGGGCACCAACGAGGAGCTCACGTCGGACTACTTCAACGGGCAGTACGTGGGCTGGGCCAACGGGTTCACCATCATCGACGGCGCGCCCGAGGTGCTGGGCGACACGGATCCGCTGGTCTACAAGGAAGAGTGCACGAACTACGACGACTACATCGTGCTGCACATCCGCTGGCCCTGGAGCGAACCGGACGTATCGGGATTTGCGGGGACCGGCTGCGAAGACGACCTGACGGGCAGCAGCACGCCACCCTATCCGGCCACCCTGCGGGTGAACCGGGGCACGGTCTGCGCGGAGACCGTGGCCATTCTGGAACGCAACGACGGCTTCTGTCCCTGGTACCGGCTGCTGGTGCCCCGCAGTGAGTGGGACGGCAACACCATCCAGTTCGAGCACCCGGACCGCAGCGCGGAGCTGCGCACGAATCCCATCGACCTGCCCTCCACCGCGGACTTCGACACCAACGAGCTGTGGCTCGTCTACGAGGGCGCCGAGGACGACGAAAACAACCAGGGAACCCCCTGCATGAACTTCAGCTACCGCAACGGCGTGTACCATTTCTACACGGCCAACCTGGGGCCCGGATATCCGGGCTGCGGCGGCCCGGCGGCGCCCGTGGACTGCACCGAAGTCAAACCCGTCGGCTACTCCATCGTCCACTTCCGCTACCTCTGGGCCGGCCAGAAGACCTTCACGTATTTCCCCGATGACGCATTCATGCCCGCGTCCATGATCCTGCATGTAAATGGCAGCGAATACTTCTGTGTGCAGGAGGGCAAGAGCCCCTGGTTCCGGTGCCCGATTCCCAACGAGGAATTCTACGAAGGCGCCATGTGGCGGGCCGTGGATAAAAATCACGAGGTGGAGTGGAACACGGTGGAGCAGCTGCCCACCTTCCCCGCCAATCCCGGCACCTACTGGATCCGCTGGTACTATGGCAAACCCGACATTCCCGCCACGGTTCAGTACGACATCACCACGTACTATCCCGATGGCGTCGAGTGGGCGGAGACGGGGGCCTGGGGAGACGACTTCTGCTTCACCGAAGATCAGCCCGATCGGCCGATGATCGAGTCGGACGGCTTTTTCCCCTGGGACGAAACGCGATACGAATACGGCAACGGCCAGTCCATTGCCAAGTGGTACGACAACCCGGCGGCCGTGCAGAACCTGATGAACTACTTTGTCTGGGAACGCTACCTCATCTGGAAGGAACTCTACCTGAAGGAAGGGGACGAGGCCTGCGGAGAAGGGACGGCGCGGGTGGACTCCTCCGACTCCGTGTCGCCCACCGTCAGCGAAGGACAGGGCTACGGCATGGCCATCAGCGCGGCCATCGGCGACAAGGACACCTTCGACAAGCTCTGGCGCTTTGTGAACCACTTCCTCTCCCAGGGCGACAAGTACTGCGGCGGCCTCATGGGATGGGCGTGGAAAGGTCCCGACGACTGCCAGCCCTACGGGTCCAACGCCACCAGCGGCGGCGATCGGGACAGCGCCTTTGACGGCGACGTGGATATCGCCATCGGCCTCGTGTACGCGGCCTGGCAGTGGCCCGAATACACGCAGGATGCGGTGGACTGGCTGCTGAAGATGGAGTGCGAAGTGAACACGGCCTACGACGGCCTGTGGTACTACCCCACCCCCGGCGACACCTTCGAGCCCAAGAACTGCATGGATTATCCCAATGCCCCCTGCGCCTACTCGCCGGGCGTATCGGGCCGGGTGAACATGTCCTACTATCCGCCGGGATATTTCCGGGTGTTCGGCGAATTCCTGGCCGCCCACCTGCCCGCCTCCGAATACACGGTGGCCGAGCGGCTGAACCACCTGGATTTCTGGTATCACACGGCCGAGACGACGTGGGAAATGGTGGAGCGCTGCTACGACGACGCCATCCATCCGGCCCTGCTCAATGACTGGGGCAGCTACGATGCGCCCTGCAGCGCCGAGAGCGACAACTACAACTGGTCCAGAGGCCTGTGGCGGCTCGCCATCGACGCGGCCTGGTACGGCCACGATGACACGTTCTTCAGCGCCACACCGGGATCTTCGCGGCATTACGACGACAAGAGCGAGATGCAGGCCAAGATGGACCTCATCCAGAACTTCTACAGCGTCGAATTCCCGGCCGCGAATCCACCGGTGGACTTTGCCAACCGCTTTTCGCGAATCTGCCGGGACATCAGCCCCGGTGGCGTGCCCACCGACTGCGATCCGGCCTACGACCACAATTCGTATTTCGTGACCACGGGCATGAGCTCGTTTGTGACGTTCTTCGACAACGACGGCCAGACCACGCCGGAGATGCGGCGCGAAGCCCTTGAAGAGGCCGTCTCCGTGGCCATTCAGGACGACCGGTACTACCAGGAGACCCTGGGTGTGTACCAGCTCCTGTTCCTGACCGGCAACTTCCCGCGGCCCTATGCGCGCATGGACACCACCGTGGTCATCGAATAGACCGCGGTCCGCATCACCGGAGAACCTGCCATGAACCTTTCAACCACTTTGCAAACTGCGGCTTCCTGCATCCTTCTGCTGCTCCTCTTTGCCTGCGACGACGGCGGCAGCGGAGAGGGCGGTGAGGCGGACGCGGACAGCGACAGCGACGCAGACAGCGATTCGTCTTCGGATTCCGCGGATGCGCCCACCCCTTACGACGACTTCGATTGCGATGGACGCGGACTGGACGATGAAAACTGCGAGTACTGGCTGTGCCAGAACCGGGAATTCCACGTCTCGGAATCGGCGTCCTGCAGTGCCGGGGATCCCGCCTGCAACGCAAGGCTCGAATGCTACGACGACTACCTGGACTGCATGGCGGCCGCCTGCCCGCCCGGCACCGCCGCACCGGCGGATCACGACGGCCGCAGCGAAGCGGGTTTCTACGTCTGCGACAACGACATGTCCACCTGCATGCTTTACGCGGAAGAGTAGCCGGCTGCGGCTGTCGTTTCGGGGGCTATTCCAGAAATTCTTTCACGGCCGTTTTCCACGCGTGGTAGTCGCCGCCGGCGCGATGAGCGGCCAGGGCGGCCAGGGCGGATCGGCGTCCTCCGTGGGCAATCTTCCAATCGATCCACGACCAGCGGGGAGAAGAGGGCTGCACGACGGCCCGGCGACCCAGCCGGCGGGCAAGGAGATCGAGGCGCGATTTCAGCTCCCGGACCGGCGCCATGGGCTCGTCCGCCAGAGGCGTGCCGGGCTTGGGTACAAAGGCCTGCACGGCCACGGTCAACGGCACCAGGGCGGCCATTTCGGCCGCGAGGGCCGCGAACTCCTCCACGTCCCCGTCGGTTTCGCCGGGCAGGCCCACCATGGAATAGAGCTTCATGCCCCGCAGTCCCGCGTCCTTCGCCAGGGATGCACAGCGCAGCAGATCCGTTGCCTCGATGTTTTTTTTCACCTGCCGGCGCAGTCGCGCAGAGGAGCCGTCCGCAGCCACGGTGAGGGTCCGCAGCCCGCCCTTCACCAGTTCCGCCAGCAGCTCCGGCGTAATGCGATCCGCCCGCATGCTCGACAGGGACACCCGCCGGCCGGTGGATACGATGCGGTGGACCAGCTCTTCGAGGCGCGGATGGTCGGTCACCGCGGCACCCACCAGTCCAACCCCCGGCGCGCCGTCGGGAATGGCGGCGAGAATGTCTTCGACGGCGGCGGTCCGGTAGCGCACTTTTTGCGCGAGCACGCAGAACGCGCACCGGTGGGGACACCCGCGGGCGATTTCGATGAGGAAGAGATTGGACAGCTCCGACAGGGGCGACCAGGTGGCGCCCACCGCGGGAAGCCGCCCGGCGGACACCCGGTGCAGCGTCGGCGGGTCCATGTCCAGGGAGGGAATCCAGATCCCGGCGCCTGTGCCGTGCAGCGCTTCGACCATGGATCGACCCCTGGGTCCTCCCACCACCGCGTCGGCGATGAGGGGCAGGGCGTCCTCTCCTTCGCCGCAGACGACCGCATCGGCAAAAGGCGCCACAAGGGCCGGGTCCACCAGCGTAAGGGGCCCGCCGATGATGACCGGCGGACCGTTGGCGTTCCGCTCTTCGCGCAGGGGGGCCAGTCCCGCAGCCTCCATCAGCCCCGCCAGAGGGGCCAGTTCGGCTTCGCAGGACACGGAAAAGGCCACCGCGTCCGCATCCCGCAGGGGACGGTGGCCCTCCAGAGTACGAGGACCGCCCCGGCGCACCGACGGGTCGACAAAAAAGCGTTCACAGGACAGCCGCGGATGGCGGTTCCACTGCCGGTACACGGTCTGCAGGCCCAGGGAAGAGGCCCCGGCCCGGTAGGCATCGGGATAACCGAGGGCAATCATCCGATCGCCCTGCCGGCGGATGGTTCCCGATTCCCGGTCCAGAATGTCCCCCGGCGTGGGTGGAACAGGCGGCATGGGGCTACGCTAGTACGGGCGGCCCCGGGCGCGCAAGCCCGAAGCACGGGTCATTTCCTGTTGTCGCCGGTGCGCCGTCGTGCTAAGGCTCCCCCGGATAACGGCCGGCAGGACGCTGGCGAAAACAATCGATTCATCATCTGGAGGATATCATGGCAGTACCCAAAGTGAACGCGGACGCATGCACCGGTTGTGAAGAATGTGTGGAAGCGTGTCCGGCCGAAGCCATCACCATGCAGAACAACATCGCCGTCATCAACGCGGACGAATGCACCGAATGCAGCGCCTGCGTGGATGAGTGCCCGGCGGAAGCCATTACCGAGTAACGCAGCTGACCGGTTCTTCCGACAAACCCTTTGCGCCATCCGCATCCCGACTGGCTGCCGCCGGTCGCGCGGGTTTCTTTCCCACATCGCCCCTGCTCGTCTCCGGTGCCGTTCTGCTGGTGATCGCCCTGTTCCTCCACCTGTCCGCCCCCGGATGTGCGGCGGCGATGAGCACTGCCTTCGCATCCGCAATGGAGAACGGGTTCACGCCGGAAGCGGCTGCCTCTGCCCTGCTGTCATCGCTGGCGACCTTCGTCGCGCCGCTCCTCTTCGTCGTCCTGATCATCGGCGGTGCCGTATCCCTGCTGCCGGCCCTCATCGCCCGGCGCCGCGGGGCCACCGCCGTCCCGCTGCCCCGGCAGATCCCCGTTCGTCGCGACGGCGTGCTCGTTGGCCTGCTGTGCCTGCTGGCGGCAGTGCCGATGACCATTCTGGCGGTGCGCTCCGCCGGGTTCCACTTCGAAGAAATCCAGTTGGATCCGGTCGCGGCGACCCGGCGGTTCATCGGGTTTGTGGCCACGCTGCTCGCCGTCTTCGGTACCTCGGCCGCAGCCGGAGGGATCCTGCAACTTTCCCTTTACAGAGTGCGACTGCTGCGGGAACTTTCTCTCGATCGATCTGACCTGAAAAGAGAGCAACGACTTCATGAAGGCCCCGGAAACCGCCAGGGATGAACAGAGCACCCCGTGGAACGTGGCGGTATTTGCCCCCCTGCGGCAAGCGTACACCTACGCCGTCGGGCCGGACATGGATCCGCAGGCCGGCATGCGGGTGCTGGTCCCTTTCGGGAAGCGGCGACTGACAGGTATCCTGCTGTCCCCCGCGGAACCGGCACACACGGGATCCCGACCACTGAAATCGATCATCGAACTCCTCGATGATCGACCGTCCGTGCCGCCGGAGCTGTTGTCCTTCCTGTGCCGTGCCGCCGGATACTACCTCCACCCCGTCGGCGAAGTGCTTCGCACGGCCCTGCCGCCGGGCATCGATCCGGTGGAGCGCGCCGGCGCCCTGCGGGGACCGAGGGTGCGCAACACGGTGGAAAAGGTGTTCCGCCCCACGCCCGCGGGTGTGGAACGGCTCGATGAGATATCCCGTCGCGCGCCCTCCCGGGGGGCCGTGCTGGAGGCTGTCATCGCGGACGCACCGGTGTCCGCCGTAGCCCTGCGCCACCGGTTCAAGGATGCGGCGGGCCACCTGCGGCGACTGCAGGCGGACGGTCTGGTGGCCGTGGATATCTGCGAGGCGCGGGTGGATCCCTTTGTGTCCGGCGTGCGAAGGGATACCCCACCCACGCTCAACGCGCAGCAGCAGCAGGCGGTGGACGCCATCGGCGGTGCCATCGACGCGGGAATCTGGGCCGGATTCCTGCTGCACGGAATTACCGGGTCCGGGAAGACGGAGGTGTACCTGCACGCGGTGGAGCGGGCGAGGCAGGCGGGAAGGGGCGCCCTGGTGCTGGTGCCGGAAATCACCCTCACGCCGCAGCTCGTCGGACGATACCGGGCCCGTTTTGGCGACGACCTGGCGGTGCTCCATTCGGGCATGAGCGAAAAGGAACGCCATGACCAGTGGCGCATGCTCCACGGCGGCCGCGTGCATGTGGCCATCGGCGTGCGCTCAGCGGTATTTGCGCCGGTGGCGTCGCCCGGGCTGATCGTCGTCGATGAAGAACACGACGGCTCGTTCAAGCAGGAAAAGGGATTCCCTTATCACGCGCGGGACATGGCCCTGCTGCGGGCCTCCATGTCCGCCGCCGTGGCGGTGCTCGGTTCGGCCACCCCTTCTCTGGAGAGCCATTTCAATGCCGTGCGGGGACGACTGCGCCTGCTGTCCCTGACGGAGCGGGCCACCAGCGGCCGACTGCCCGACGTGGAACTCGTCAACCTCGCCGTGCATCGGGGCGGTCCCGGATTCCAGTCCATCATCTCGGCCCCTCTCCACGATCAGATCCGCGCGGCTCTGGACAGGAAGGAGCAGATCATCCTGTTTCTCAACCGTCGGGGATTTGCGCCCAACCTGCTCTGCCGCAGCTGCGGAGAGGCGGTCCGCTGCGAATCGTGTGCGGTGTCCATGACACTTCACCACAAGCCGCCGTCCATCACCTGCCACTACTGTGGCGCCCGTCGTGTACCACCCGAACACTGTCCCCACTGCGGTGCGGCGGATCTGGCGGACATCGGCTTCGGCACCCAGAAAGCCGAAGAGATCGTCTCTTCGCTTTATCCCGACGCCCGGGTGGCGCGGCTCGATCGGGACGTGGCCAATGCCCGCAACGCCGAGGCGATCCTCGATCGGCTGCGATCCCGGGACATCGATATCCTCATCGGCACGCAGATGGTCACCAAGGGACACGACTTTCCAGAAGTGACCCTGGTGGGCGTGCTGCGCAGCGACGTGGGCCTCCACATGCCCGACTTCCGGGCGGCGGAGCGTACGTTCCAGCTGCTGACCCAGGTGGCCGGGCGGGCGGGGCGCGCGGAGCGGAAGGGCAGCGCCGTGGTGCAGACGTTCAGTCCCCATCATCCGGCGGTGGCCGCCGCACAGCACCACGACTATGCCGCCTTTGCCCAAACGGAACTGGAAGCCCGGCGGGAACTGGGTTATCCCCCTTTCGGTCGACTGGCCATGGTGCGCATATCCGGCCCGGATGCGGCAAAGGTGGAGTCGGCCGCGCGCACCCTGATGGGACGCCTGCGGGATGCGAGGGACAATGCGGGTCAACCGTCCGTATCGCTGCTCGGTCCCGCGCCGTCACCCCTGTCGCGGCTGCAGGGCCGCTGGCGATGGCAGATCCTTCTCAAGTCCCCGGGCCACGGGCCCTTGCGGGCGGTGCTGGAAGGCGTGCTCGGGGATATCGAGTCGCCGCCGTCGGGCGTGCGCATCCGTCTCGACATCGATCCCGTATCCATGCTGTGACCGACAGATTCAGGCGTCCGCCAGCAGCGACGGATGCCGGGTCAGGTGATCCGTGTACACCCGGTGGTCCGCTCCGGGCACCAGGGTTCCCGCTTCCACTTCGGCACACAGGGTGCGCATCAGCCGTCCGAGGCGGGGACCCGGTGGAATGTGAAATTCCCGCATCAGGGTGTCGCCGAGACCCGGTGGAAGGGCCCGGGGCTTTCCGTCCATCGCCCGCACCTCGCGGATGCGCACCGCCAGTCCGTTGATCTGGCGCAGGCCCCGCCGGACCCGGTCGTCGTATTTGCTGGTGATATCGGCCCGGGCCAGATCCAGCAGGTCCCGCAGGTGGGGCCCCGCATCCCTGATGAACCGGCGGACCGCCGCGTCGGTCCAGTCCGGCTGCCAGGCAGAGGCCCGCAGATGGGCCGCAATCAGGAATCGGATGCGCTCCTTTGCCGGCTCGGGAAACGGCAGTCGCCGGGCAATCCGATCGAACATGCGGGCGCCCACCTCCGGATGACCCAGAAAGGTGACCTCACCGTTGTCGGCGAACCGACGCGTCGGCACTTTTCCGATATCGTGAAACAGCGCGCCGAAGCGGCATCCGGAGCGGGCCGGTGTCTGCCGGACCACCTGCAGGGTGTGGGCCCATACGTCCTTGTGGCGCACGGCGTCCCCGAAACCGATCAGCGCCGCCACCTCCGGCAGCGTCGACGCGAGCACGCCTGTGCGCGCCAGCACCGCGAGGCCCCGATCCGGACGCGGGGACAGCAGCAGGCGATGGTAGCCTTCGAGCACGTCGGAAGGGGACATGGGATTCCCGAAGGATATCGGTCGGGCCGTGCCGGTGGATGCCTCCAGCGCAGCGGTGAATTCTTCGTGGGCGGCAAGCGATGACAGCGCGCGGCGTCCGTCTTCCGAATCGGCAGTGTTCATGGCATGTTCTGTTCCGTTTTGCGCCCGTCGCAAACGCATCGGCCCGCGCAAACGGCATGGACAAAGAATAGTAGTAGTAGTAGGTTGAACCTGCAATACAGGTTTGCTACAAATTTGAATTTGCAGGACACGGGTGATCAACCGCTACGAAGCTGATAGCTGTCCTTCAGGAGTAACGAAATGGCAGGTCCTCAGATTGTGATGTACGAAGAGGAGTTTAATCAGATCCAGGAGGTCTGTGAAAAACTCGTCAAAGACGCCAATGCGATCGTCGTTTTTATCATCGACAAGAACGGTCAGCTCATCGCCACGGCCGGAGAATATGAAAACCTGGACACCACCTCGCTGGCATCCCTGACGGCGGGCAACATCGCCGCCACGGGCGGCATGGCAAAGGTTCTGAAGGAAAACGAGTTCGCCACCCAGTTTCACGAAGGGGAACACCAGAATATCCACATTCAGATCGTCGGTCAGCGGGTGATCCTGGTGGTCATTTTCGACGAACGCTCCTCTCTGGGACTCGTGCGGCTCCGGGTGCGCAAGGCCAGCCAGTCCCTGACGGAAATCTTCGAACGACTCGTTGAAAAGATGCAGGATCCGAACATGGCCGCTCCGCTGGAAGAAATCACGGACGATGACATAGACAACCTGTTCAACGATTAGGGGTGCCCTGAGATGTCGTTCATCAATTACTCGTCACGGGAAATCAACTGCAAAATCGTTTACTACGGTCCCGGTCTGTGCGGCAAGACGACGAACCTGCAGTATGTGTACAACCGCACCAATCCCGATGCCAAGGGCAAGATGATCTCCCTGGCGACGGAGACCGAGCGCACCCTGTTCTTCGACTTTCTGCCACTGTCCCTTGGAGAGATCCGCGGATTCAAGACCCGCTTTCACCTGTACACGGTGCCGGGCCAGGTGTTCTACGACGCGTCCCGCAAGCTGATCCTGAAAGGGGTGGACGGCGTCGTGTTTGTAGCTGATTCGCAGATATCCCGCATGGAGGCAAACATCGAATCCCTCGAAAACCTGCGGGATAACCTGCAGGAGCAGGGGTACGACCTGGACAAACTGCCCTACGTGGTCCAGTACAACAAGCGCGACCTGCCCACGGTGGCCGACCTGACCGAGATGCGCGAAGTGCTGAACACCACCCATGTGCCCGATTTCGAAGCGGTGGCCACCAACGGGACCGGCGTCTTTGATACCCTGAAGGCCGTGGCCAAGCTCGTCCTGACGGAGCTCAAGAAGGGCAGCTGATGCAGCCTGCCGACCGCATTCTTCCATTAATCTTCACGTAGAAGGAGAAAACCATGAAGAACCTGATTTCGATGGCCGTGCTGATTGTTCTTGCCGGTGCACTCACGGCGTGTGGCATTCCCGAGGAGCAGTATCAGGCAAAGGTCAACGAGCTGAACCGGCTGAAAAAGGAACTGGATTCGGCCAACTTCACCAACGCGCAGATGCAGAATCAGCTGACGCAGATGCGTTCGGAGAACCAGAAGATGGCGTCGAAGCTGCAGGAGCTGGGACAGAATGTGAACGCCCTGCTCGGCGAGCGCAGTCTGCTGGCCTCGGACCTGGAAGCGACCCGGGCCAGGGAAGCGGCCCTGCGGGCGGAACAGGAAGCCCAGCGACAGCGCATGGCGAAATACCGGGAGGTCATCGAGAAATTCAAGGCCCTCGTCAATTCGGGAAAACTGAAGATCCGCATCGTGAACGGTCAGATGGTTGTCCAGATGGACTCCAATATTCTGTTTGAAACCGGCAAGGCGGACCTCAGCGATGAAGGGCAGATGGCCCTGGCGGATCTGGCGGCCGTGCTGGCATCGATTACGGATCGCAAGTTCCAGGTGGCGGGCCATACGGACAACGTGCCCATCCGCTCGGCGAAGTTCCCTTCCAACTGGGAACTCTCCACGGCCCGGGCGGTCACGGTGGTCAAATTCCTGCAGGAGGCGGGTGTGAACCCCTCCAATTTCTCCGCAGCCGGATATGCGGAATTCCAGCCGTCGGATTCCAACAATTCGGAATCGGGGCGGGCCGCCAATCGTCGCATCGAAATCACGCTGCTGCCCAATCTGGACGAGCTGCCCGACCTGTCGGACCTGGAGCGGGATATCGCCCGCTGATTTCTTCCGTGACCGCTCCTTCCACGGCTGTCGGCCTCGATATCGGAAGCAACACAATCAGCTGCTGCCGCCTGTCCCGCCATCCGGATGGACGTCCGGTCGTCGAACAGGATGCCTCCCTGGCCGTGCGCCTCTCCGAGGGACTGCAACCGGGCGGCCGGCTGAAGACGGAAGCGGTGGCGCGTGCACTTGACGCCCTCGAACGCCTGCATGCCGAGTTCTGCATGGATGAGGTACCCGTCCGGGCCGCCGCCACGGCCGTCCTGCGGATGACCGCTGCACCGCGGGACTTCCTCGACCCGGCAGAACGGATTCTCGGGGGAGCAGTGGATGTAATATCGGGGGAGGAGGAGGCCCGGCTCACCTGTCGGGGGGCCGTGCTCGATCTGCCCCCTGACCCAGCCCAGCGGATTCTCGATATCGGCGGTCAGTCCACGGAGCTGTCGTCGAGGACCGGCGACAACGGGTGCTTTGATGCCGTCAGCATGCCGCTGGGCGTAGTGGCGCTGACAGAGCGTTTTTTTACGGATCTGATCATTTCGGACGGTCAGCGGAACGACGCCGCTTCCGCCGTGCGCGACATCCTGAAGGCCCATGTGCCCGATGGCGGCAGAGGCGCACTGGTCTGCGTCGGCGGCACTCCCACCACCCTGTGCGTTCTGAACCGCGGCCTGCGCACATGGCAGCGGGAATCGGTGCACGGCGCCGTCATTTCCAGGGAAGCCGCAGAGGAATGGCTGCGCATCCTCAGTGCTGTTCCACCAGAAGAACGCGTCTCCCGCTTCGGCATGCGGCCCCTGCGGGCAGACGTATTTCCCGCCGGACTGTTGATTCTCATTGAAGTCATGCGCCACACGGGCGTTTCATCCTTCATGGTATCTGCCAACGGACTGCGGGTGGGGCTCGCCCTGTCCGTCATCGAAGGGGAAGACCGGGCGATTCCATGACGTATGCAGGATTCCTTCCTCCGCTGGTGCTGGTGTTGCTGTACGCGACCGCGGCGGTGATGTATCTGCACTGGTTTCTGCGACGGGACAACGGAGGCGCCGGGCGATCCATCTTTCTGGGGGCAACGGTACTGCTGCACCTGGGATGGACAGTTCATGCGGGCGTTTCCCTGGGCCGTCATCCGGTGGCCACCGTTCCGGAGTTCGCCTCGTTTACCGCCCTGTGCCTGGCGGGCATCTATCTGGCGAGCGAAATCATTCACCGCAATCGCCACGGAGGCGTGTTCGCCATTCCGGCGGTGACCCTCCTGCAGCTCATCGCCGTCCTGTCGGCCGGCAGTGATCCATCCCTCCGGCCCGGACTGGAGCAGAGCCGGTTCGGGCTGCACACCGGGGTGCTCTGCGGCGCCTGGGCGTCATTTGTCCTGTCGTTCATCTACGCGGTGATGCTGATCCTGTTTCACCGGGCCCTTCGCAGACGGCAGTTCGGTCGCATCTTCGAGCAGCTGCCACCCCTGGCCGTGCTGTGCCGGATGATGAACCGCACCGCCTTTGTCGGGTTCATCCTTCTGGGCATCGGCATCGGAGCGGGCCTCGTGGAGATGGCCTCCGTCCGGGGCATCACGCTCGACGTGCGACTGATGTCCGCGGGCCTCGGCTGGCTGATATACGGATTCCTTCTGCTGTCCCATCTGCTGCCGGAGTGGACCGAGCGGCGGACCGCCATCTTCAACACCATCGCATTTGTCTCGCTGATCCTGGTGGCGGTGGGCCATGCCTTCTGCGACAGCTGGCACAGGTGGTGACCGATGAGCGATTCTTCCATTGATGTCATCGGAGTCAATTACACCAGCGCGCCTCTGCGGGTGCTGGAGACCGTGGCCTTTGGACGGGACGCCGTTGTCCCGATCCTGTCGGAACTGAAGCAGATTCCCCGGGTGCAGGAGGTGGTGCTGCTGTCCACCTGCAATCGCACGGAGATATACTGTCGCGCCGAGCGGGACTCCTTCGCGCCGTTTGCCATCCGGCGATGGCTGCTGGATCGGGGCGCAGCGGGCGGTCTGGAAGAGCGCCACGTGTACCACCACATGGACCAGGACGCCATTCGCCACCTGTTTGCCGTGGTCTGCGGGCTCGACTCCATGATTCTGGGAGAAACGGAAATTGTCGGACAGGTGCAGCAGGCACTGAATGACGCCGTCGACGCGGGTTGCGCACAGAGCGGTTTCATTTCGCTCTTCAACGCGGCCTTTCGCACCGGCCATCGGGCGCGCGCGGAAACGGAGATTGATCGGGGCACCACATCGGTGGCATCGGCGGCGGTGCACATGGCCCGTCGCGTGGCCGGGGAGCTGTCCGACGTTCCCGCACTGGTCATCGGCGCCGGCGATACCGGCACGCTGGTGACAAAGTATCTGAAGGATCAGGGCGCGCGGGTCTGCGTGGTCAACCGCACGATGGAAAGGGCCCGGGGACTCGCGGCCTGCATGGGCGGCCGGGCGGCAGCCCTTGACGGGCTCGAAGAAGAACTCGCCGGGGCAGACGTGGTCATCGCGTGCACGTCGTCCCCTCGTCCCCTCGTGTCAAACGAGATGGTCGAGCGCGTGCAGAAACGCCGCCATGGACGGATTCTGTGCATGGTGGACATCGGCGTGCCCCGCAATGTGGAGCCCGGTGCGGCGGATGTGAGCAACGTCTTTTGCAGCACCATGAGCGACATTGAAGAAGTGGTCAAAAGAAACCTGGCAAAGCGGGAAGCACAGAAACCGCTGGTGGCCGCCATCATCGCGCAGGAGACGGACCGGTTCCAACGGGCCCGGCGCACCCTCGATGTGGGCCCTCTCATCCTGCGTCTGCGGGATTCCTTCGAGGAACTGCGGAAGGAGGAGCTGGCCCGGTTTGCCCATCGCATTGCGCAGGGCGATCCGCAGGCCGCCGAAGACCTGACGCGGAGCCTGACCAATAAACTGCTTCATTTCCCCACGCTGGCCATCCGGGAGCTGGCACAAGAAAGGGATGCCGTGGAGAAGGCCCGCTGGCTGGAGCAACTGTTCGGGCTCGACAAAAACATATCGCAGCGACGGGAGCGGAAATGACCGGAATCCGCATCGGCACGCGGCGCAGCCCTCTGGCCCTGCAGCAGACGCAAGCCGTGGCAGCAGCGCTGCAGCAGCGATATCCCGGGTTGACCCTGCAGGTGGTGCCCATCGAAACCGGCGGTGATCGGAATACGGATGCGGCCCTGTCCAGCCTGGGCGGGACCGGCGTCTTCACGCGGGAAATCGAGGCGGCCCTGCAGGGCTGCGTCTGCGACCTGGCGGTGCACAGCATGAAGGACCTCGCCACCGCCATGCCCGATGGCCTTGTCCTGGGGGCCGTATTGCAGCGGGAAGATCCCCGGGACGCGTTCATTTCGCCCTTCGGGACCTTGTCCGCTCTGCCCCGGGGGGCTGTTGTGGGCACGTCCAGCCTGCGGCGGCGGGCCATGCTCGGTCGGCTGCGGCCCGATCTGGAAGTGGTGAACCTGCGTGGCAACGTGCATTCCCGGCTGCGGGCCGCGGGCATCGACATCGATGGTGGTCGCCTGCCGTCCCGGAAGCTGGACGGAACGTTTCTGGCGCTGGCGGGCCTGCGGCGGCTGGGCCTCGACGGCCATGCGACCCAGGTGCTCGATCCGTCGCTGTTTCTGCCGGCCCCGGCCCAGGGGGCCATCGCGGTGCAACTCCGGGAGGACGATGCGTCGCTGATGGACCTGGTGGCATTTCTCGACCACGACGCCACCCGGCGATCGGTCACCGCGGAGCGCGCGTTTCTGCAGGTAATGGAAGGCGGCTGCCAGTTGCCACTGGGTGCGCTGGCACAGGTGGAGGACGACGGAGGCATTCACCTCTTTGCCATGGTGCTGACCCTGGACGGCGCGGAACATGTCGAAGGCGATGAACGGGGCACCATACCGCAATCGGTGGGAGAGGCGCTGGCCCACAGGCTCCTGGCCGCCGGCGGCGATGCCATTCTCGCCCGGGTGAAAAATGAACTCCGCCGATAATCTGTCTGCCCTGACGGGACTGCGGATTCTCCTTTGCCGCGCAGAAGGGGACAATGCCGCCCTGGCCGGGCGACTGCGGGAGGCCGGTGCAGAACCCGTGGTGGTGCCCCTCATCGAAATCGTTCCAATCCATGTCGACGACAAGGAATTCGCAATCGATCCGTCCGCCCACGACTGGGTCGTTGTGACGAGTTCCCGCGCGGTGGCGTTCTTCTGCCGACGCGTTTCCTGCGCACCGGGATGGCGGACCGCCGCTGTTGGCTCGTCCACCGCTGATGCCATTGCTGCCGCGGGCTGGCCGGTTCATTTCTGCGGGGATGGACGGGGTGCCGCGGCGTTGATTGAAGCGCTCCACGGATCGTTTGATCTGCGCGGCCGCCGCATTCTCCACCCCTGCTCTGCAAGGAGTGGTGAGGAGCTGATCGAAGCGGCAGAACGGGTGGGTGCCCGGGTGCAGCAGATGCCCGTCTACGACAACCGCCCGCCGGCGGAGGTGGATCGTTTTTCAGTGGCGGGCTGCGGCATGGCGGTGTTCTACAGCCCGTCGGCAGTGGACCATTACTGCGGCGTGTTGCGGCGCGCTGATCTTCCCGATACACTGCGCACCGTCGCTATCGGCAGCACCACACGGCGTGCGCTGCTCGAACGGGGCGCCCGGTCCGTCGTGACGGCGATTTCCACCGGGATCGATGATGTGATGGCGGCCATCGCCGCCTGCGCCACCCTGGAAAAGGAGCAC
This sequence comes from Deltaproteobacteria bacterium, assembly GCA_029565915.1. Classification (GTDB taxonomy): domain Bacteria; phylum Myxococcota_A; class Polyangia; order JAAYKL01; family JAAYKL01; genus JAKQNG01. The sequence goes on along the minus strand of JAKQNG010000042.1, from coordinate 18,376 downwards.
AATCCATGAGTTTTCCCGATACGAGGATGCGTCGGAACCGCCGCACAGCGGCCCTGCGGGCGATGGTGGCGGAGACGGAACTCGGCGTACATCGCCTGATTCTGCCCCTGTTCGCGGTGGAGGGCAGTGGTGTGGAACTGCCCATCTTGTCCATGCCCGGCTGTTTCCGGCAATCCATTGATCGACTGGTGGAGCAGGCGCGGCAGGCCGTGGATCTGGGCATTCCGGCGGTGCTGCTCTTCGGCATCCCCGACCGGAAAGACGAAACGGGATCGGCCGGTTACGCGCCGGATGGCCTCATTCCCCGGGCGGTTGCCGCATTGAAGGCGGCACTGCCACACCTGATGGTGTGGACGGACGTGTGCCTGTGCGAATACACCCGCCACGGTCACTGCGGCGTGCTGCGCAATGGCGATGTGGACAACGATGCCACCCTGCCGCTTCTTGCCCGGGCCGCCTGCTCCTACGCGGCGGCGGGTGCCGACATGGTGGCGCCGTCGGACATGATGGACGGCCGCATCGGCGCCATCCGCGAAGCCCTCGACGAGGAAGGGTTTCTCCACACGGGCATCGTGTCCTACGCAGCGAAATACGCGTCCGCTTTTTACGGACCTTTCCGGGAGGCAGCGGACAGCGCGCCGGCACAGGGCGATCGCCGCGGTTATCAGATGGATCCCGCCAACTCGGACGAGGCCCTGCGGGAGGTGGAGCTGGATCTGGAAGAAGGAGCGGACCTGGTGATGGTGAAACCGGCCTTGTCCTATCTCGATATTGTTTCGCGGGTGAAGTGGGAATTCGAGGTGCCCGTGGTGGCCTACAGCGTGTCCGGCGAATACGCGATGCTGAAGGCGGCGTCCCGGCAGGGCTGGATCGACGGGGACCGGGTGATGATGGAGATGCTGCTATCCATGCGACGCGCGGGGGCGGATGCGATTATCACCTACAGCGCACTGGACGCGGCCCGTCTGCTGCAGAACGGATGGCAGCGATGACCCGGTGGGCGCCCGGGAAAAAGAGCGCAGCCCTGTTCGAGGCGGCTTCCGCAATGATTCCCGGCGGTGTCAACTCGCCGGTCAGGGCCTTTCGCAGCGTGGGACTGCAGCCCTTCTTCGTGGAGCGCGCCAAGGGCCCGTTCGTGTACGACGTGGACGGCAACGAGTACATTGACTTCGTGGGTTCCTGGGGACCGCTCATCACCGGACATGCCCAGCCGGACATCATTGCGGCGCTGATCGGGGCCGCTCACAAAGGCACGTCCTTCGGGGCCTCCCATGCAGGGGAAGCCGAACTGGCGTCGCTGATTCAACGGCGGATGCCCGGCGTGGAAATGGTGCGCCTCGTGTCCTCGGGCACGGAAGCGGCCATGAGCGCCGTGCGGCTGGCCCGCGGGTTCACCGGTCGCCATCGGATCATCAAGTTCGCCGGATGCTATCACGGCCACGCGGATGCCTTTTTAATTGACGCGGGCTCCGGCGTCGCCACCCTTGGCGTGCCCGGTTCCCCCGGTGTGCCGCCGGGAAGCGCCCGGGATACGCTGTCGGCCATTTACAACGACCTCGACTCCGTGGATGCGCTGCTCTGCGCGAACAAGGGCGAGGTAGCCGCGGTCATTGTGGAGCCCGTGGCCGGCAATATCGGCTGTGTCCCGCCGCTGCCCGCATTTCTGCCGGGTCTGCGACGGCTGTGTGACGCCCACGGCGCGCTGCTCATCTTCGACGAGGTGATCACCGGGTTCCGGGTGGCCAGAGGAGGCGCCGCAGAGCGCTACAGAGTCACACCGGATCTGACCGTGCTCGGAAAAATTCTGGGCGGAGGCATGCCTCTGGGCGCCTTCGGCGGGCGCCGGGACATCATGGCCTGCATCGCGCCCTCGGGACCGGTGTACCAGGCGGGCACCCTGTCGGGAAATCCGGTGGCCGTCGCCTGCGGGATTGCCGCCCTCTCCCTTCTCGGAGACGCCACCGTCTACGACCAGCTCGAAGCCACCGGCGCTGCAATGGAGGCCATTCTGCGCGACAGTGCCGCTGCCGCCGGTGCCACCATTGCGGTCAACCGGGTGGCGTCGATGATGAGCTTCTTTTTTCAGGAAGGGCCCGTCCGCAACTACGCGGATGTCCAGAGGTCAGATTCTGTCCGGTTCAACCGACTGTTCGCGGCACTGCTCACCAGAGGAGTGTCCATTGCGCCCTCGGCCTTCGAGGCAATGTTTGTCAGCACGGCTCACGATGACGCGGTGCTGGAGCGAGCGGCAACGGCGTTCAAGAAAGCCTTCTGTGAAGTGGAGGAAGGGTGATGGCCAATCTGTTTCTCGATGCCTGTGCCAATCGGCCGGTATCCCGTACGCCCGTGTGGCTCATGCGTCAGGCGGGCCGATACATGGCGGAGTACCGCGCGATTCGCGAGCGCTACGATTTCTGGACGGTGTGCCGCACCCCGGAACTGGCGGCGGAGGTGACACTGCAGCCCATCGCCGCCCTGGCGCCCGACGCGGCCATTCTGTTTTCGGATATTCTTGTGGTGCTGCCGCCCATGGGCCTGTCCGTGGATTTTTCGCCGGGCCCCGTCATTGCCCGTCCCGTGCGGACCACGGACGATATCCATCAGCTCACCACCTTCGATGTGCACAGGGAACTCGGATTTGTATTTGACGCATTGCGGATGGTCCGTCGTTCGCTGGCCCCGGAGGTGGCCCTCATCGGCTTTGGCGGCGCGCCCCTTACCCTGGCGGCCTACATGGTGGAAGGGGGAAAAACAAAGAATTTTGAAGCGCTGAAGTCCCTGTTCTACGCGCGTCCGGAAGCCGCCCACGGGCTGCTCGATTTCCTCGTGGACGTGCAGGCGGATTTTCTCTGTGCCCAGATTGACGCGGGTGCGCAGGCCATCCAGATTTTCGACACCTGGGCCGGCAGCATGCCGAGAGATATTATCGCGGAATTCGTCATCCCCAAGGTGGCGTCCCTGGTGGCCCGGGTTAAAAAAAGTGGCGTTCCGGTGATCTACTTCATGAAGGACGCCGCCCACGTGCTCGATCTGCTGGCGCAGACCGGTGCCGATGTGCTGTCCCTCGACGAAAAGACACCGCTGGATATCGCCGCGGCCCGCATCGGTGGCCACGTGGCCCTGCAGGGGAATTTCGATCCGGCAGTGCTGCTGGCCGACAGGGAAACCATTTCGCAGCGACTGGATGCCCTGCTGGCCACAGTGCCGCCCGGCAGAGGCCACATCTTCAATCTGGGCCACGGTGTGCTGCCGTCCACACCGGTGGAGAACGTCGCCTGGCTGATCGCGCAGGTGAAGCGAAGGAGCGCCCGGTAGGCAGACCATGGTCTACGAACTGCCCCCTGTCGAACTCATTACGCCGGTTCTGCTGGCCGCCTGCGATCGACCCGGGCCACGTTACACGTCCTATCCAACGGCGTTGGAGTTTTCGGACGCGTGGACCGCCGACCACTACCTGAAGCGATTATCGGCTCTGCGAGCGGCCACGGATCATCCCGTATCCATCTATGTGCACATTCCATTCTGCAGGCGTCGCTGCGCCTTCTGCGGCTGCAACACCGCCCTGTGCCGGAACGACGGGGACATCGATCGATATCTGCAGGCCCTGCACCGGGAAATCGACCTCGTCGCCTCCGCCCTTCCTTTTTGTCCGCAGGTCGCCCAGCTCCATCTGGGCGGGGGAACCCCGACCATCCTGTCCGCACCGCAGCTGGAGGCGCTGATTTCCCACCTCCGCAGCCACTTCTCGCTGATCCCCGAAGCGGAAGTGTCGATTGAGGTCAATCCGGCCGTGACCAGTGCCACACAGATCCGGCAGCTGAGGGAATTGGGCTTCAACCGGTTGAGCGCCGGCGTGCAGGATTTCGATCCGGAGGTACTGCGGGCCAGTGGTCGCATGCAGTCCCCGAAGGACACGGACATGCTGGTGCGCGAAGCCCGCGCAAGCGGGTTCTCCTCCCTCAACATCGACCTGATGTACGGACTGCCCGGCCAGACGCCGGACAGATTCTGTCATTCCCTCGACCGCGTTGCCCTGCTGCGCCCGGAACGCATCGCGTTGTATTCCTTTGCCTACATGCCCTGGCTGAAGGACAACCAGAAGGAGCTGGATGAAGCGAAGCTGCCCTCCCGCGACGTCAAGTTTTCCCTGTTCATCGCGGCGCTGCAGCGCTTGATAATGGAGGGATATCTGCCCATCGGCATGGATCATTTTGCCCTGTCCGACGACGCCATGGGTCAGGCCCTTGCCGCGGGCACGCTGCATCGCAATTTCATGGGCTACACGGTGGGTCGATATCCCGTGCTGCTGGGGTTCGGCGCCTCGGCCATCGGCAGCACCGGCGATTCGTTCAACCAGAACCTGCGAAGTACCGATGCCTACATCTCCCGACTGGCCGCCGATCAGTTGCCGGTGGAAAAGGGGCTGTCGTTGACCCGTGACGACCGGATTCGACAGGATGTCATTGAGGAATTGATGTGCCGGTTCCGCATTTCCTATTCGGAGCTGTCCGCGCGCTGGGATATCGACGGCCGGCACTACTTTGCAGCAGAGCGGGCACAACTCGCCACGCAGCGAAGCGGCGAGGTGCCCTTTACGGAAGAAGATGAATCGGGTCTGACCGTCACCCCCATGGGCCGCCTGTTCGTCCGCAATATCGCCATGGTGTTTGATCGCCATCTGAAAAAGCACGCCGATCGACCGGCATTTTCGAGGACGGTGTAATGCGGGTGGTCATCGTCGGCGCCGGCATCAGCGGCCTGTCCATCGCATTTGAACTGCTCGAAGCGGGTCTGCGCCGGGACGATCTGCTGCTGCTGGAGGCGGCACCCCGGGCCGGCGGCAACATCGCCACCACCCGGGAGGACGGCCTGACCATCGAACACGGTCCCAATGGATTTCTGGACAACGCCCCTTCCACGTTGCACCTGGTGGAGCGCATCGGCCTTCACGGTGCACTGCTGAAGTCCAACCGCAGCGCGGCCCGCCGGTTTATTTATCGCAGCGGAAGACTGCGGTGCATCGAAACCCGCCCCCTGAAATTCCTCAAAGAAGGCGTTCTGCCATTGTCGTCCGCCTTCCGCGTGGCGCTGGAGCCGATGATGAAAAAGGGCGGAAACCCGACCGAGTCCGTGCATGACTTTGCCGTTCGACGCATCGGCCGCGGCGCGGCGGACGTTCTGGTGGATGCCATGGTATCGGGTGTGTTTGCCGGCAATTCGAGGGAACTGGAGCTGGCGAGTGCGTTTCCAAAAATGGCGGCCATGGAAAGTCAGTACGGCAGTCTGGTCAAAGCGATGATCGCCAGAAAACGGATGGGCGCCGGAGGTGGCGGTCCGGCGGGTCCCGGAGGCGTGCTGACCTCGTTTGTCGACGGCATGCAGACCCTGCCGGATGCCCTGACGGCGCTATTGAAAGATCGGTTGATCACTGGTTGTCCCGTACAATCCGTGCAGCACAGACCCGGCGGCTGGAGGGTCTTCGCCGGAAATCGTCCGGAAATCGAAACCGAAGCCGTCGTCCTGGCCTGTCCGGCATATGCCGCATCGCAGATTTTGTCCGACCTCGACCCGTCGATGCACAGCGAACTCGGAGACATCGCCTATCCGCCGGTAACTGTCGTGGCGACGGCCTTTGACGACCTGCGGGAAAAACCGGACGGGTTCGGCTTCCTTGTGCCCCGGTGTCAGGGATTGCAGATTCTGGGAAGCCTGTGGACGTCTTCCATCTGGCAGCACCGGACGCCGGAGGGCACGACGCTGCTGCGGACCATGGTGGGAGGCGCCCACGATCCGCGCAGTGCTGAACTGGACGATCCGGCCATTCTCCAGCTGGTGCTGCGGGACCTGAACGCCGCCATGGGCATCACCAGCGATCCGACCGGGGTATGGATTTTCCGCTACGACAAAGCCATTGCGCAGTACCGTCCGGGACATCGCGCCCGGATGCAACGGCTCCGCCAGCGCCTCGGCCGATATCCCGGCCTCTTCCTTGCCGGCAGCGCTTATGACGGCATCAGCGTGAACCACTGTGTGGAAGAAGCACCCCGCGTGGCAGCACAGGTCATGGCATCGCTGGTTTTGTGAAACCGGTTACAGGGACGGCGGCGTGCTTTCGCGACCGCTGACAATCCGGTCCACGGCCTGCAGCAGCTCCATGGCCTCGTCGTCCGTCAGTCGCCGCGGCGGAATGGAGGACAGCAGCCGTCGCTGGGCCGGTGGAATGGAGGAATGGCGGGTGGAGGTTTCGATCCGGTTGTCCAGGCCGACGGCGAATTTGGGCTGGGCCTGGATGCGGGTTTTGAGGGCCTCCTTGATTTGCAGGAACTCGTTGCGCAGCGTGTGCATGTCGCGCTTCAGCTTGTCGATTTCCCCCGACACTTCGTCCACCAGGTTTTCCAGGTAGCGCTGGCCCGCCTGCAGGGTGCCGGTCAATTCTTCCAGCCGCTCGTGGGCCACCGCATTCTGCGTATAGTCCTCCACCAGCTCGGCAATGGCCGTGCTCTGATGGGCCAGCTGGTCCTTCAATTCCTGAATCGCGTTCTGCATTCGATACTGTGAGTCGTCATTCATTGCACGTAAAGTGTAGACCGGGTCCGGGTGGGGGCAAGTCAGGGAACGGATTTTTCCGGCGACAGCCGATCCGGATGAAGCCGCAGAAGGTGCTTGATCATCCGGCGGGGAGCGGAGCGCATGGTGGAGGCCAGGGTGCGGATCTGCGATCGTCCCGCATTGTCCGCGAGTATGAGCGGCATGCCCGTGATGGGGCAGACCGCCAGCACGAGGGCCGTATGGTAGTGTTCTTCCTGATCCTCCTCGCGCAGGCCGTGGATGACCAGCACATCGCCTTCGCGGATCTGCGCCGCGGTCTGCGCCACGGCGTCGGCGAACCGGGCATGTTGCCGGAAGGGCACCCGGCAGCTCTGCGGCACGTCGAATCGCTCCAGAAACGCGTTTCCCCCGGCGGCAAAATCCAGCATGGACGGCGTATGGCGCGTGTTCAGCCCGGTGATGGAATTGAAATCCAGCGACCCTTCTGTCCGACCCGGAGGCCCACCCCTCCGGCGGTACCAGTTGCCCGACGCCCGCTCCCAGGTGTCCACGATGAAATCGATGCAGACCTGCGGGGGTGTGGGATTGCCCGACCGGTCGTACACGTCGTACTCCAGCTCCCGGTAGAAGAAGGTCTTCTGTCGTCGCAGATAGGCCTTTTCCCACTCGATGCGCAGTTTTCCGTCTTCCTGTTCCGTGTCCGGCTCGTTTTCCGGTTCGTCAAAATCGAGCCGCTCGTCCACCATCTGCTGTGCCGCATCCGACAGGCGATCAATCCACTGATGGAAGAGGGCGTTCCGCAGGGCCGCCTCCGGAACCGCATCCACCCCGCCCTCCGCACAGCGGATCACCGTTTGGGGACCTTCGCGCCCGATGACGGCCCGGATGCGCGTGTCGTCCGCATACACCAGCTCCACCAGCGCACTGTCCGCATACCGCGCAACGGGAACCACCCGCCGTGCGCCCGCCGTGCGCGCGATGAACCCCGCATCCAGGTGCCGTGGGGCCGCCAGCCCGGCGGGGTCGATGGCCACCCGGGTGTTCAGCAGCAGTTTCGCCCGCGCTCCCGCGCTGTCCAGATAGTCGTCCCCACTGCGGGTCAGTGCTTCGATGGCGCCGTCTGTTTCGCGGTAAATGGTCGGCTCGTCGAAGAAATCGGACAGGGAGACTTCCTTTGCAATGATCCGGGCCACCTCGAAGCGGTCTTCAAACAGATATCCGTCGGACAGAAGGATGCGGCGCAGGCGGGGCCGATCGGTTCTGAGGGATCGGACCAGCGCCGCCACGGCCCGGCGGGCCAGATGGGAATCGGGAATGCGCGCCCGGGCGGCCGTCGTATCCGGGGACGGATCCGGCGCCGGCCGCGACAGGAATAAAAAGGGTTCGGTCCGCGCGAAAAGCTGGATGTGGGGCAGGTTGCGCTCATAAAGGGACAGGGCGGCTGCGTCGGTCGGGTCCATGGGGCGCAGCTCCCGCAGCACGGGTTCGCAGCTTTCCGTGGGCACCGGTGCCTCAGGGGCAACACGGGTTGCCCGGGTCGCGGCTGTTCCCGGAGGCCGGTTCTTCTTTGCCGCTGATGGCGGGGTTTCTCCGCTGCAGGCGAGCAGGAGGGACATCAGCACCAGGACGGCCGTCGCACGGCCGGTGGACATGGCGGAATCAGTCGAACGATGGATTGGCATGTATGGCAACATATGGTAGTGTATCTTTCCGAGGTTGATGATGAGCCGCAAGAAAATTTCCACAACGGTCTATATCACCGAAGAACAGGACGAGCAGCTGAAGGAGCTGAGCCGCCGGACCAAGGTGCCCGTTTCCGTGTACATCCGCGAGGGAATCGACGCGGTGTTGCGGCAGTACGGCGACCAGCTTCCCGGACAGCTGCCCCTGCTGCGCAGAGATCACCGGCAGTAAGGACCACGACATGACCATCCGGATTGCTCCTTCCATTCTCTCAGCGGATTTCGGCATCCTGGCGCAGCAGATCGCCGCCGTGGAACAGGCCGGCGCCGACATGATCCACGTGGACGTGATGGACGGCGTGTTTGTGCCCAACATCACCATCGGTCCCCTGGTGGTGGCAGCCGCCCGTCGGGCCACCCGACTGCCCCTCGACGTACACCTCATGATCGTCTCCCCCGAGCGGCACATCGACGCCTTCGCCCGGGCCGGCGCCGACATCCTCACCGTGCACGCGGAGGCCTGCATCCACCTGCACCGCACGCTGCAGTCCATCCGGGATCTGGGCAAGCAGGCGGGAGTGGCGTTCAATCCGGCCACGCCCATCGACTGCCTGGAACCGGTCATCGATCTCGTGGACCTCATCCTCATCATGTCCGTGAATCCCGGGTTCGGCGGACAGCAATTCATTCCGTCGGCGCTGCCGCGCATCCGTGCCGCCCGCTCGATCATCGACGGCGCGGGCCGTCCCATCCACCTGGAAGTGGACGGCGGTGTGGGACCGGCCACGGCGGCAGCCGTCAAGGACGCCGGCGCGGACCTGCTGGTGGCGGGCAACGCGGTCTACGGCACAACGGACTACGCCGCGGCCATCAAGGCCATCCGCGGGGCCTGATCCATTTTCACAGCGGAACGGGATGGCGCAGCCAGCGCACCAGCTCCGCGTTGCTGACAATGCGCACCGCCGGCAGGGACAGGGCGTAATCGAAGAACGACTCCAGCGCCCACTGGCGCGCCGCGTGGGTCTCCACCCCGTAGTGCGTGTCGCCCCATGGATTCTCCGTGTAGAAATCCGAGTGCATGCACACACTCATGGGTGCCCGGTTGGACCGCAGCCGCACGTCGAGGGTGTATTTCAGCAGCGCCAGCATTTCGGGGGCGGTCACCCGGTATTCCTTCCACAGGTCGTAGTCCATCCCGCGGATGCGGCCGTCGTCCATGTGCACGTAGTCGTGATCGTGATCCTTCGAAAAGTCCGGATTGGATTCCCGGGCGGCCAGGGATTTCCGCAGGCCCGCCGACACCCCGTAACGGGCGCAGAGGTCGTCGGAGGGCACGAGGAACGGATAGACCGGAATTTCCAGGATGCCCGGATGGGCCCCGATGGCGGGATTCGCGGGCGATCCGCCGTGGAGGGTGTAGGGCCAGAAGTGGCGGGTGCCGTCCTGCCCGGGTTCAAAGCCTTCTTCGATGGACGCGTCGTACGCGAATCCCAGCTTCTCCAGCACGCAGAAGAGGTGATCGTTGTACTGGAGGTAGGGCGCCCGGAAACCGCAGATGGACTCGCGTGGAACGCCGATGCCCGTGTCGGGCCGGTGGAGGGCCGCGGGATCCCAGGGGGCGCATACCTGTGCCAGGCTGGTGCGGATCTCCGCCTCCCAGATCGCGGCGTCCGCCGTGGTGCCGTGGGGATGGTTGTGGGTGTGGTTGCCGATGTCGTGTCCCTTTTCAAACGCCATCCGCCAGGCCCGTCGACAGGCCGCCGCCCGATCTCCGGCAATGTAGCGGCCGAGTCCCATCAGGGAAAAATGGGGTCTTCTGCCGTCGAACGTGTCGGGATTGCCCCTTCCTCGCGGATTGGTGCCCCGGTCGAACAGGTCCACGAACCACGCCGTGCCGCCGGCACCGGGGAGACGGGCGCCGCTGTCGTCGAGACCCGCATAGCCATTGTCGTCGTTGCCGAAGATGACGAACTGGGGCACCTGTTCCGGCGCCAGGCCGCCCGGGGGACAAGGCGACGGCGGAAGGCGCAGGGGTTCTCCGCAGATTGAAGTCATTGGCTTCTCCTTTTCCTGTCCGCGGGGCCGGACGGCTCAGAACCGCCCGATGCCCAGCGCGGCAATCGCATCGATGAAGGCTTCGTGGAAGGCGCCGCTGGTTACCACCACGCCGCGGTTTTTCTGCAGGCTGCGACCCACCGAAAAATCGAGGGGGCGACCATGGATATCCGTCACGCGGCCACCGGCCTCGGTCACTGCGATGACACCTCCCGCGTGGTCCCAGATCTTTTCCCGGTAGTCAGGGCCCTTCGGCAGTCGCAGGTAGGCATCCGCGTCGCCCCGCGCCACGGCCGCGTATTTGGCCTGGCTGTCCATCCGGACCGGCGGCGCGCCAATGTCGAGTGCCTGCGCGATGCGCGCACTGTCTCCGTGGGAGGAGTGGGCGGCTTCCACGGATTCGCACACCCGGATCGCCCGCTGGTCCGCCGCTGGACGCACGCGGAGGGACGCGCATTCTCCGTCCCTGTCGAGGGAGGTCTCCCACGCCCCTTCGTCCTGTTCGGCGATGCAGACAATGCCCCGCCGGCGGCCGTCCTGAAGGGGATAGCTCGGACAGCACAGGGCACCCACGGCGATGCGGCCGTCCACAATCAGGGCAAGGGAAATCGCGTACTGCTCCCTGCGCAGAAACCCCTTTGTGCCGTCGATGGGATCGAGGGTCCAGAAACGGGACGCGGACCCGTCGTGGCTCCCGCGATCAATCCAGTCGAGCACGTCGTCGCTCGCGGCGTCCGCCACCGCACGGCGCACGTGGGCCAGCATCTGATGGCGCAGGGCGTCGTTGGTGCTGCGGCGCAGTTCGGCCGCGTCTTCCTCGGCGACGATGGGATCACCGGGAAACGCATTGGCGAGTCGGCGGCACACCAGTGCCTGGCTGCCGAAGTCCGCCACGGTCACCGGGCTGCGATCCGCCTTTTCGAGCACGCCCTCTCCCATCTGCGTCTGCACGTCCCGGCACAGAGCCGCCGCTTCCACCACCGCCTGCAGGGCCACCTGTCGTTCTGTTTCGTATCGGCTCATCCCATCCACTCTCCGGTACGGCGCTGGCCGGGTCGTCCGACCGCCCGCGGACTCAGTCATACCCCAGCGCCCGGGAAAAATCTTCCATTCCGTTGCCCTTGCCGCCGGCACCTGCGGAAACGGACAATTCTTTCAAACGGCACGGGCGTTGATGTAAGGTAGGGCGCAGATGGTTGCTCAGGAAAAATACCGGATCACGCGCAAGCTGGACGCGGGCGGCATGGCGGAGGTCTACGAAGGCGTCGCCGAAGGCATCCGGGGATTCCGCAAGAAGGTGGCCATCAAGCGGGTGCTGCCCCATCTGGTGGAGAACGCCCGGTTCATCGCCATGTTCCTCGATGAGGCCCGGCTGTCTCTGCACCTCAGTCACGCCAATGTCGTTCAGGTGTTCGATATCGGGCAGGCCGGCGGCACGTACTTCATCGTCATGGAGTACGTGAACGGCACCAACCTGAAGAATTTTCTGCGCCTGATGAAGGAGCGCGGTCAGGTCCTGCCCGTGGCCCAGGCGATTTTCATCGCCATGGAAGTCTGCCGGGGCCTCGCCTATGCCCACCAGCTGCGCGACCCGGAAGGCCGTCCCCTGCGCATCGTCCACCGGGACGTCAGCCCGCCGAACATCCTGCTGTCCAGGGAAGGCGAGGTGAAGATTGTGGATTTCGGCCTCGCCAAGGCCAACAGCCAGCTGGAAAACACGTCCCCCGGCGTGGTCAAGGGCAAGTACGCCTACCTGTGTCCGGAGTCCGCCACGGGACGACCCGTCGACCACCGGATGGATGTGTTCTGCACGGGTATCGTCCTGTGGGAGATGCTCACCGGCCGGCGGTTGTTTCTGGGTGCCAACGACATCGAAACCATCAAAAAGGTCCGCGAGGCCGACGTCCCCTACCTGCCCCATATCAATCCGGCAGTCAGCGCGAGCCTCGACGCGATTATCCGCAAGGCCCTGGCGGTGGATCCGGATCAGCGCTTCCAGTCCTGCGACGCCCTGGCCGAGGCCCTGGCCGGATGCCTGTTCAACGAACGGCTGAAGGTCACCGGCTTCGATCTGCGCCGCACCCTGGAGGCGGTCCTCGGCGGCGAGGACAACCGTCCGTCCCATTCCCTCATCGATCAGATGATTCAGGAGGAGATCAGCGTGTTCGCATCCCTGGACGTCGTCAGTCCCGGAGCGAAACCCCTCTCGGCGAAGACCGGCAACGCGCCCCTGCGCATCGAAGGGTTCAGCGGTGCGGACCAGCCCTCCCTGACGCCCTGGTCCGCCCGGGGCGACGAGAGCGAGCCCACCTCCCTCGAAAAGATGCTCGAAGGCGGGCACGACGACACGTGGACCCGGCCAGAGGAAGAGGTGAGCGAAGCGGATGAGGCGCGGGAGGTGCGGATGAACTTCTTCGCCGGACTGGCGGTGGCCCTGGCGGTGGTCACCGTGGGCGTCGCCCTGGCCTGGGTGCTCGGCATCATCCCCTGACCTTCCGCTTTCTGGCTTTTTTTCCTTCATATGGTAGTGTATCTGCAATCGACGGGCATCTGTCGCCTGTCCGGACAACCGGTGGAACAGCAAAGGAGCCGGAAATCGCATGGCAAAAGCGCTGAGAGCAGTGGGGCTGACGGACGTCGGCCGCGAGCGCGACCACAACGAGGACAGTTACGGGTTGTTTCCCGAATTCAACCTCTTCGTCGTGGCGGACGGCATGGGCGGGCACCGGGCCGGCGATGTGGCATCAAAGATTTCGGTTGAAGCCATCGAAGAATTTTTCCGGGAGACGGAAAAGGACGACATCACCTGGCCGTTTCAGTTCGATCCGAATTCTCCGTTTTCCGTCAACCGGTTCATCACCGCCGTGCAGGTGGGCAACACCCGGATTTTCAAGCGTTCCAACGAAGAAGAAGATCTGCAGGGCATGGGCACCACCGTGGTGGGCATTCTCGGGGTGGAAAACAACAACGCCATGCACGTGGTGCACGTGGGGGATTCCCGCTGCTACCGGGTGAGGGGCAACGACATTGCGGTCATCACCCTCGACCACTCCCTCATCAACGACTATCTGCGGGCGGCGCCGGACCTCACGCCCGAGCAGCTGGCGGAACTGCCGACCAACGTCATCACCCGGGCCCTGGGCATGCAGGACAAGGTGCTGGTCGATCACCAGACCCTTGAAACCGAGGTGGGCGATATCATGCTGCTGTGTTCCGACGGTCTGAACGGCATGCTGGACGATTCAGAAATCCGGGATATCGTCATTGCCAACCGGGGTGACCTGCAACAGACGGCCCGGGCGCTGATCGATGCGGCGAACACCAACGGCGGAGACGACAACGTGACCGTCGTGCTGGTCGAAGTCGTCGAGGAAAACTGAGCATCTCATGAAATTCATTTCTGTCACGGGACTGCTGGCGCTGGCGCTGGTGGCCGCTGCCTGCGCGATTGCCGAAGGGCCGCGGGAAAAACTGGCGCGCAGCTCGTTCGAATTCAACGAAGGACTGCGCTGGGGACGGTACAACGACGTGCTCCCGGCGGTGGATGCGGCGGCCATGTCCCATTTCATGGACATGCACCAGGGCTGGGGGCAGGACATCCGGATTTCCAGCGCCGAAATCATTCAGACAACCTATGACGAAAAGGCCAAGAAGGCGGTGCTGCACGTGCAGTGGGTCTGGTACCGCAACAAGGAAATGGTCGTGTATGAAACCGTCACGGTGCAGAACTGGGAGTATCGGGACGGGCGTTGGTGGATGATGGCCGAGTCCCACCAGTCCGGCCAGGCCTTCTGACCGCGTTGTCCGCGGAGTCCATCCGATGAATCCATTCACTTTCGCGCAGCGGCGACACCTTCTCCGGCAGCAGGTGGCAGGCGGTGCGATTGTCCTCTTTGCCAACGGGCCGGCGCCCCGCAATTATCCGCGGAACACCTATCCGTTCCGGCAGGATTCCCACTTTCTCTACTACACGGGAATCGATGCGGCCGATGTGGCCCTGATCGTGTTTCAAGGGGGTGAGGCCGTTCTGTACGGCGACGCCCCTTCCGCGGATTCCCTCATCTGGAGCGGCCCCGGTCCGGAACCGGCGGATCTCGCCCGGGCCGCGGGCATCGAACGCGTGGAACCGGCGAGTGCCCTCGAAGGCGCGCTGGCGCGACTGCAGGCCGCCGGAGAACCCATCCGCTGGCTGCCCCCCGTGCGGGCGGAGCGTACCCTGTGGCTCTGCCGGTTGCTGGGAATGTCCCCGGCACAGGTGAGCGAACAAGCGGACCGCGCTCTGGCCCGGGCGGTGGTGGAACAGCGCGCGCGGAAGTCCGATGAGGAAGTCGCGCAGATCGAAGCAGCCATCTCCGTGTCGAAGGATATGTATGACGCGGCGCTGGCGGTGATGGGCCCCGGTGCCACTGAGGCGGCGGTGCGCTCGGCCATGGAGGCCGTGGCCCTGGCGCGGAATCTGTCCAGCGCGTTTGCGCCCATTGTCACCGTGCGCGGCGAAATCCTGCACAACGAACGCTGCGAAAACACGCTGGCGCAGGGGGACCTGCTGCTCATCGACACGGGGGTGGAAATGCCGCCCTTTGCCTACTGCTCCGATATCACGCGGACGTTTCCCGTGGGGGGCGCCTTTGATGCCCGGCAGAAAATGGTCTATGCCGCGGTGCTGCGGGCCCAGGAGCTGGCCATCGCTGCCGCATCGCCAGAGGTGTCCAACCGGGACGTCCACCGCATTGCCTGCCGGGCGCTGGTGGACGGGCTGCAGGCCATGGGGCTCATGAAAGGGGACCCGGACGAGGCGGTACAGCAGGGCGCCCATGCGCTCTTTTTTCCCCACGGCATCGGGCACATGCTCGGCATCGACGTGCACGACATGGAGGATCTGGGCGACGCGGTGGGCTATCCGGAGGACGAGGGGCGCTCGGGCCAGTTCGGCCTGTCGTATCTGCGCCTCGCCAAAGCCCTGCAGCCGGGGTTTGTCATCACCGTGGAACCGGGATTGTATTTCATTCCGGCGCTGGTGGGGATGTGGCGCGCGAAACGTCGCCACGACAGCTTCATCAACTACGACGAAGCAGAAAAATTCCTCGGCAAAGGCGGCGTCCGCATCGAAGACGATATTCTCATTACGGCAGACGGCTGCCGGGTCCTCGGCCCGCCCATCCTCAAATCCATCGACGACATCGAACAGCGGATGAAGCAGGTCCGGGGGTGTGGGAGCCGTTTTCAGGGGCATGATATCCCCGGACCATCGCGCGTTCCGACGTCCTGATTCCCGCTTCACGGCTTTGCGATAGGTCCTACCGGGTTCGAGTAAACAGCGGTACGATGCTTCTGAGAATTGCTTCCAGCGATTATCTGGGGTCGCCACGACAGGTAACACAGAAAACCACTTCCAGCAGCCATCGGAGAAATATCGAGAGGGCGAATTGGTTAGGCGACGTCGGTGATCTGATACGCTCCGTTGAACAATTCTACCCGCCAGTCTGCGTGGCCGTAGATCGGCGCTCGTAGGCGAATGTGACCAACAGTACTTTCGCGGACAGTCCGTCCGAGAACGCTATCTTTCACAATCTTCTCTACTGTTCTGGAACGTGCGGGAGGTTCTTTCGTCCGTGGCGAGGCTGTGAGAAACACTTTCGATGTCAGAGAGGCTAGCCGACTGATGTCCTTCTCTGTGGGGAGTGGGGTGATTAACGACCTGTACGGTGTGAGCAAGGCGCAAGGGTCCGGCACCAGCATATCTGTCCAGACGTTCGGCTCGTGCCCGGTCTGCGAGCCGTGATGGGCGACCTTGAAGACCTCTGCTCTGTCCTGGGGACGTTCGGCAGAATCGACAATAGCGCGCCATCCAAGGCGAGGATCGCCACGGTTTTCCAAATCCGATCCAAGGAGCACCGAGCGTTCGCCCACTTTGACATGAAGAACGACGGCAGCATCGTTGGGACCAAGCCGGATGTCGTTCACAGGAGCCGCGTCTTTCGGCAGCAAACGGGCGAACTCCGCCACAGCAAGCAGGGTAGACTCCGACGACGGAGAGAGAGATGTTACTTCGACCGCGTGAGGTGCAGCTAGGCGAACAAGCGGGGTGTTCTCGTTCGCCAGTTTCAGATTGTATCCGGCGCGGTGGGCTCCCTCGGCTTTGCGGCTCTTCATGATGCGGAAGAGTTCGTCCATCTCTTGAACGCCTCTGGGTCCGCCGCTTGGGTGTTTGAGACCTACAAGAGAGCGGAATTGAATACTGCTGAGAGCGCCAGAGATCCATAGCTGTGCCTCAGTCGCTTCTCGCAACAACTCGGCAGCACCGCGGATATGGTCGTCATGCCAGTGCGTCAGGATGAGTCTCTTGAGTGCCGTATGGACTGGAACCTCCAAGCTGCGAAGGTACTCAAGCGCCACAGGGTGTCTTGTGGTCCTGTCTAAACAGGAATCTACGACTATCCAGAACCCGCCGCCGAGGTGCAGGACGACGCACTCTCCGACTCCCGGCCCGAACAGCGACACCTCGATTTCGGTTGCTTCTGGAGGCGCTTCAAGCACAGGGCTAGGCGTTGCCATCTTCTACAAACAGTAGACCGAGTTCCTCCGCCCTCTTCTCGGCGGCAGCAAGCTCTCGTTTATTCCACGCCGGGAGGCGACGGAAACGAAGCTCCGATCCCTTGGTCTTCTGCCCCCACTCTGAAATGCGATAGCCAACACTCCAATAGAACACGGCGCCGATTTCCAGAAGCTGACTGTCGGCGTCGTTAACATCAGCGCAGTCGAAAACGACCTCTTCGTCGGGGCACTCTGGGTTCATCTTGTCTCTCGCGATGGCGACGAACTCGCCATCGCCGATGGAGACAACTGTACAAACCCACTGTTGGAGAAGATCGAAAGAGGCTCGGATTGTTGGTAGGTTCTCCGAACGCTGACTTGACGCGATCTTGGCGGCATCGATTAGAGTGTCGGCTACAGTGTCGTTCTGCTGCTCTTCTTGTAGGGCGCCGTCGCCACAGGCTCTCGCGATATCGGTTGGGGCAGTTTCGGTTGTTGTGCGTTGGCCCAATACCATAGAGCTTTGCTTCTGTTCGGAAACTTTCGAGAAAGGCAACACGACCCCTTCTGCGTTCCAGCCCTCTCCAGCTTTCCGAACAGCATCAGAGGCATCGCGAAGTGCCTTCCTTGCGTTGAGATCCGAAGCCGCTGCGTGTCTGTTCATGGCATGCCCACTCGAAGAAGTGACTCCGCAGTTGTGCGACCGTACGCCAAAATGTCGTCCCACTCCGCTGTGATAAGCTCGCAAATGTGTAGCGTGCCGCCTTCGCCCCTGAGTACATAGTCATGATTCGTTGCGACGAAGATCCGGTAGTCGGGACGCCCGTGGCTTTCTGATTCTACGCGGACCTCAATTTTACTGGCGGCCGTTCCTTCGCGTTGGCCCCACATGACCAGAGCGCGCATTCCGGGCGCATTCAGTACCCCGGCCCAAGGTTCTTTGGGTGCCAACAGGTGGCCTACCGCGTGCCACTTTTCCTCGGCATCGAAACGATAATGCCGCCTTGTGTTCAGCCCCATTCTTGCCACGGGGGTCTGGCTCAGGATTGTGAAGGTTCCAGTCACTAGGTCCCGAAGAAGAGGGTACGAATCAGGTGTGACCGTTTCGATCTGAAAACGATCTGAGGTGACCTGAAGGGAGAACCAAGCCGTTGAGAAAATCGCGATCTCTGGGTGAACCATCCCGAGCTTCGCGGCGGTCACTTCCTCGCCTGTGATGAGCCCCTGCGCTCCAAACCAAGCAGGCTGAAAGATCGCCGGGTTGAAGCTCCCAAGCACGACAACCGACGCGTTTTCGATTTCGGCCTTCATCATTGTCCCTCCCAATTGGCTTGCTACCGCACTTCTGAAAGGAAGTCCACCCCGCGTCGTGAATGGCAGCGATTTGTGCGCTGGCCTACTAGTTCGCCCATTGATACACTGAGCGATTTTCCGTGCAGAAAAATTCCTCGGCAAAGGCGGCGTCCGCATCGAAGACGATATTCTCATTACGGCAGACGGCTGCCGGGTCCTCGGCCCGCCCATCCTCAAATCCATCGACGACATCGAACAGCGGA
>JAKQNG010000034.1 GCA_029565915.1 Deltaproteobacteria bacterium | reverse complement strand
CGGAACCGACCCCGACACGGGCGCCGACACGCCGATACAGACTGATTCCGGACCCGGGGACACGGCAGGAGCCCTCAACGGCCTTCCCCGTCTGCCGGACCGGATCGAACCGTCCGATACCATATCCACCCCCGCGCCCTGGCTGCGCTTCCTCGACGACCCGCATGGCGGCTTGTCCAAACCGAACCCGCTGGCCAAAGATGGCAGCTACTACGGAACCCTGCGCGCAGACCGCAATCAGCTCGGACCGCAAGGACAATTGCCCCTCCACCCCTATTCGGAGGTCAGCGATACACTGTATTTCCATTACGGCGCGGACGGATCCTATCTCTGGCACACCTTCTGGGGGTGCTCTGCCAGCACGTTCCACGTGAACGAGCAGGGCAACCTGATCGCCACGGGCGCGTCATCCGAACCCTGGTACGGCCCGGACGCCACACCGCCCCGGAACCCGTTCCGATACCCGCTGGAACCCTACGATTCCGTCAGACCGGACATCTGCTTTCTGCAACTGGATACCCGGGGAGAATACCTCTGGCATACCTTCTTCGGCGGAGAAGATCTGGACGATCTACACTGGTTGCTGCCCAGACCGGATGGCAATCTCCTTGCCGCCGGGTATTCATGGGCCCCCTGGACCGGCCCGTCCGGCGAGGCACCCCTTCACCCGTTCAACGAAGGCGATGGCGAATGGCTCCATCCGGAAATCCTTCTGCTCACGGTCACCCGGGAGGGAGAATACATTCACCATGCATTCCTCGGCTCCGGTGATGCGGATTTCATCTCGGAACTGATTGTTCTTCCGGACGGCAGTATTCTTCTCGCTGGAACGTCTTACGCTTCCTGGACGGGCCCCGACGGAGAAACTCCCCTGCACCCGTTTTCGGGGGAGCACAGCGCATTTGTGGCAAAGCTGAACCCCGGCGGCGAATACCTCTGGCATACTTTTGCGGGTAACGGATTTGCCAGCGCCGAAGCCCTTGCCCCAACGGCAAACGGTTCCATCGCGGTGGTGGGATACTCAAGCGAAAACTGGACAGGCCCGGAAGGTGAACCGGCCCGCCACCCCCACTGCAATGATACCGACATCTTCGTATTTCAACTATCGCCGGACGGTGCGTACCAGTGGCACACCTTTTTGGGCGCGTGTGCGGGACCGGACGGCGATCCCGAAGGGATGTCCGCCGATTTCGGTGATGCCATCGCCATTGATGCAGCTGGCAACCTGATCATCGCCGGCAGGTCCGGCCGCGAATGGTCGGGGCCTCAGGCCGAGCCCTCCGTCCGCGCGTTCTCTGATTCCTACTATGAATTGCAGGAAGACATCGTGTTGATCGGCCTTTCCCCGGCGGGGGACTATCTCTGGCATGGATTCTGGGGCGGCAGACTCGATGATCGGGTTCAGTCCATGTTTTTTTCCGAAAACCAGAATCTGTTCATCCTCGGTTACTCCGCTTTCGAATGGGCCCTTTCCGACGACAATCCACCGCTCAATTCCGGTCCATTCGAGTCCGGTGCATTCGAAATGTGCTTGTCGCCATGACTCGCCATCAACGCCCAATCGCCTTTATCTGTTGTTGCCTGTCGGTCACGGGCTGCATCAATGACCACCCCGCCTCACAATCCGCGGGCCCTCAGACCTCCTCGGATTCCTTTCCGCCGGATACGGATTCGACAGACACAAGTACGGCGCACGGGGACACGGGAAGGGACACTTCTTCATCATCGAATCCGGAGTCGTTCACGCCCGTTACACTGGAAGACATTGCGGGAAGCTGGATGGAAGTCCTTCGCCGCACTGCCCCCGCAGACAGCACCCACTCCAACGCGACTGCCACAGAGGACATCTGGGTTTCCTCCCTCGATGTCATGCCGGAACTGATCTTTGTCGTCATCGACGAAAATCAGTTCAGCGTCTACTGCAACAGTCCCATAGATGAAACTCCCTATCCGATGCGGGAAACCATCCACATCGACATCCGTGATGGTCAATGGCTGGAAGATCCCCGATGCGTCTTCAACTGCGAAGACCTGCAGGAAACCTTGGAGATGGATGAATTCGAGGTCTACACTTATCACCACTTCCGGCACACGGAAGTATCCCTCATCGAAGGGAAACTGCTCCTCTTCGAACACTACCGGTATTCCAGCGACAATCCGCAGGATCCCCAGGGAAGCCGTCATGTCCAGTCGGTACTGGTGCCGTGGACCGGGGATGTGCCGCCGTCGGACTGGCCGGAATTCGAGTCCGGAGTCCTCGGTCTGGATCTGTGGTCTTTCCGGGATGCATTTTACCCGGGGTAACCACCATCAGGGATTCAGCTGCGAAAAATCGAGGTCGTTGCGGAGTTTCTTCGGGAGTCTGGCGGAAATGGAAACTGTCTGCCGTTTGTCTCCGTGTTTCCAGTAATAGGCGAAATAGCCCGTCAGCAGGCGCTGGGCCGTGGGCGGCGGCCCTTCCATGGACAGGATGTCCGTGCCCAGAGGGAACGCGACGACGGACACTTCCTTCCGGTCCCTGTCCCGCACGGGAGATGTGGCGAACAGGAGCTTTCCGGGATTGCGTCCCGAGGGATCCCGCTCAATGAACCGCCGCTCCATCACCGACGCCTCCGCGGGCGCCCGGGCCGGTACCGCCTGGGTGAGGAGCGCGTCCACCGTATTTTCCACCTTGCCGGGAGTCACCTCCAGCGAGGCAACCTCGCCGCCGTGGCAATAGACCGGAGGGCTTTCCGGGCCCACGTGCTGAAACCGGAACCGCATCCGGTCCATCCACATGCTGCTCTCCGCCCGGCGCTGCTGCAGGATCTTCAGGTGATCGAGCCCGAACGCATAGACAGTGACCTCGTGATGGGTGGTCACCGCTCCACCTTTTTCAACCTTCAGCGGCGCCTGTTTACCCGGACACACGTCCGCATCCAGCAGTTTCACGCCAAAGGCGGGACGCGGCGAAAAGCCACCCTTTTCCGGATCCGTCTGGCGCAGAATATCTTCACGCCACATGTCGGGAATTTCATCCGCGGCCAGGACAATGCAGCCCCCGTCGGCGCACAGGAGGCCCTTTCGACAATCGCCGTCCCCCAGACAGCCATCACTGCGCCGATCCGGCGCGCTCTTCATCGAATAGATGAACACACCCGCCACCACCGCCACCGCTGCCCCCGCGGCCAGCAACCACTTCAGGGGCGAGCCCCCGTCCGTCCGCCGGTGTCCCATCCGGATGGATTGATTCGCCATGGTCCGTTCCTTCCCCCCGCGGGCCGGGATGACCCGCACGACAATTGCGTTCCAGTATAGGTTGGCGGTGTGGTAAACACAAATCCATGTTGAAACGCCTGCCCGGATTTTTGCTGGAAGTCACACGCAGCACCATTTTCCCGCGGGATCTGGCCAACTCCCGGCGCCAGTTCGTGCTCATTTTCATCATCCGCCTGTTTTTTCTGGTCGGACGACGACTGTGGAATGATCGATGTCCGCGGGACGCCGCCGCCCTCTCCTACCAGACCCTCGTATCGCTGGTTCCGCTTCTGTTCATCGCGATGGCCATCACGGGATTCCTGAACATGGACTTCTATGTGGAGGAAGCCATCCACTTTGTCGAACACAACCTGCTTCCCGACGCGGCGGGCAAGGCATCCGCCTACATCCGCGGCACCGCCTCCTCCATCCGACCCGGACCGCTGGGCTTCGCCGGAGCAGCGGGATTTCTCGTCATCGCCATGACCTTGTTCATCAACGTAGAGCAGGTCGTGAACGACATCTTCCGCTGCCGCGCCCACCGGGCAATCCTCCTGCGCATCTTCCTGTCGCTCCTCCTCGTGCTGGCCGTTCCCGGCGCCCTGTCCTACTCCGTGTACCACAGCGGACGACTGCTGTTTTCCACTTCCGGCGCCTTCCAGATTCTGCTGCCCGCTGCCTTTCTCATCGCCAGCCTGTTTCTGTGCTACTGGCTGCTGCCCCACCAGAAAATCCAGAAGAGCTGGGCCGCCGTATCCGCCCTTGTGACGGGCATCGGGATGGAGCTGGCAAGGTGGGGATTCACTGTCTATGCCGGCTATGTCGGCGGAACCCTGTCGTACGTATACGGCACCATGGCCATCCTGCCCCTGTTCCTCGTCTGGGTGTACCTGATGTGGCTGATCTTCCTGTTCGGCGCGGAGTTGAACGCGTCTCTGCACGAGGTAAAACACTACGACCGGTTTTCGTGACCGGTCAGGCGGCGAGATACTCCAGCCCCTTCTTCACCATCTGCCAGGACACGAACAGGGGTTTGCGTCGCACGAATACACGAACCGTTTTCCCGTCCACCGCGTAGTCACCGTCGAACAGACCCGAAAAACGTCCCTGCACCACCGTCCCGCTGATGACCACCCGGTCCCGGGCCAGAAAGCAGACCTTGTCGAGAAGCATCGCCGGATCCCTGTGTATCTTCACTTGAAATTCCATTGTTGAACCTCCGCTGCAACTGCCTCCAGAATACGGAAGGTGCGGTTCGCGGGCAAAAAAACGGTGAGACGGATGGGGCCGATTCAGGCAGAAGCCAGTTTTTCGATGGCGTCGATGAAGGAAGTGAGGTTTCCCACGGGCTTCAGGAATACGAATTCCGGGGTGATGCCGACGTCCCGCACTTCGGGCGGGATGTGGTAGTTCACCGACCCCGTGTGAATGATGAACCGGGTCCGGGGGCTTTTCCGGTGGGCTTCCAGGATGAACGAATTGCCATCCTGACCGGGCAGCCGCATGTCCACGATGGCCACGTCCACCGGCTGTTCGGCAATTACCCTGAGCCCTTCCTCCGCTGTCTCCGCAGTCAGGACCCGGTAGTCGTAATCTTCCAGAAAGTCGGCCAGGCTCTCCCGGATGGACTCTTCGTCGTCCAGCACCATGATCTGCATCTGCTTCGGGTCCACCACGTATTCCCCCGACCGCGGAGCGGATGGTCGTTCGCGGCTGGCCTGAAGATTATCACACACCCGATAAAAATGAAGCCGATTCGCGGCAGTAAATTAGTTTGATCCGCCCTGTTTTGCGCCTAAACTATGAGTCCGGGGACCGGATGACCGGTCGGAGCGGGCGACCAGCTGTGAAACCGAAAGAAGACACCAGTTCCGTCATCGACAACACGAACCGTCGCGAATCGGACCGCGTACAGGCCACATTCCAGGTCCGCTACAATACCCTCGATTCCCTCGTCTCTGCTTACACCGAAAACATTTCAAAAGGCGGCATCTACATTCGTACGGAGTCCCTGCTGCCCCAGAATGCCATGGTGCGGGTGAAGCTCGCCATGCCCGAAAACGGCCCGGAGATCGAGTGCATCGGCCAGGTGGCGCGGGTCCATTCCCAGAAAAGCGGCTCGTCAATTCCCACGGGCATGGCGGTGGTGTTCCGCGACATGTCCGAGGAACACCGACAGTTCATCGAGGACTACATTTCCGACCTGACAACCCGCAAGCTGAAGGAGCCCTCATCGGTGCCGCCCCGCTGTCTCTCCATCCTCGTGGTGGACGACGACGCCACCGTACGCAGGAATGCGGCCGAGGTGCTGAAAAAACAGGGCCATCGGGTGGAGACCGCCGAGGACGGGCTGAAGGCCCTCGCGCGCTGTCTGCAGGACCCGCCGGACGTCATCGTCACGGACGTGCAGATGCCGCGGATGGACGGGTGGAATCTGCTGAAGACCATCCGCACCCGGGCGTCCCTCGCTGCCACGCTGGTCATCTTCCAGACCTCCCTCAAGGACGAGAAGGATCGCCTCCTCGGTTACCAGCTCGGCGTCGACGACTACCTGGCCAAACCCTACACGGCCCGTCAGCTCGTCACGAGCGTCAACAAGCTGGTGCAGCGGTCCAGGACCAACGTGTCGCTGCAGAGCCGGGCAAAGGCCCTGCGGGGAGACATCGAACAGGTGTCCATTCCCACGGTGCTGTCCCTGCTGGAGATGGAAAAAAAGACGGGCATCCTCATCGTCGTGGGCAAGGCCATCTGCCGCCTGTTCATCAAGGAGGGCCGGCCCGTCGATATCGAAATTGAAGGCATGCTGGTAGCAGGGCACATGGACATGGTGACCATGCTGCTGTCCTGGAAGCAGGGGCAGTTCGAATTCGCACCGCAGGATGTGCCGGACGTGGACCGGATCCGGATGACGATGCAGGGAATGCTGCTGGAAGCCGCGCGGCTGCACGACGAAACCGGCGTCATCACCACGGAGAAGAAGCTGAAAAAGAAGGCCTGACAGAAGCGGCTTTTTTCATTGAAAGGGCATTGTCATGCCCGTTTTCATGCACTATAAGAAGCCCCGTGTCGGGCGTTTAACTCAGCGGAAGAGTGCAATCCTCACACGGTTGAAGTCACTGGTTCAAATCCAGTAACGCCCAAAGAAGCCGACGGAATCCTCCGCCGGCTTTTTTCATTCACGGACGGTGTAACACAGGCAGGTGTCATTGGATTACCGATGATCATCCGGATGGATGCATTCAACCGGATTACTGGGACATCGTAATGGGGTAATGCTCGGCGATGTAGGCGAAGACGTTCTGCCCGGAATAAGTGATTTCGTCGGCGCGCCAGGGGCCCGTGGCACTGGCGTTGGTGGTGAACACCGACGAGGTCTCCGAGTTGGTTTCGACCGCCCAGTTATTGGAGCTGATGAGGTTGTCGTCCATGTAGTCCCACCAGCGGTTCACCTCGTCCACGTTGAAGGTGCCGTCTCCGTCGGCCGATACCCCGCCGTACTCGGTTCCCCAGACCATCCTGCCCGCATCGAGGCAGCTGTCAATGTGGCCCCGGAAGTCGGCGAGTTCGTGGCTGTCGGCATAGAAATGGAACACATAGCCCACGTGCGGATCGTCAATGGGGTTGTCACAGGCCTCATCGGGGCGCTGACACCACTGGCGGGTGCCCGCCAGGAAGATGCCGTCCGGATCGATGGGCCGCACCGCGTCGATGATGTTTTCCATGTAGGCCTTGATGGTGCTCCAGCTCTGGTCCGTGGGTTCGTTCCAGGGTTCGTAGATGATGTTGGGCGTGTCGCCATAATCCTGCGCCAGCCGCACGTAGAAGGCCCGGGCGTTGTCCACATTCGCATTGCCGATGACGTGCCAGTTGGGAATGCAGTAGATGCCGTTGTCGATGCAGGCATCCATCACCCTCGCCACACGGTCGTAGTCATCGGGATAATTGCCCGCCAGCAGCGGAATGCGCAGCGTCGTGCACTTCATCTGTCCATCACCCGTGCCGGCCAGGTTCCGCACCGCGTCTGCATTGTAGAACTGCCGCCCCTGCTGGGACCAGTCATACATCGACATGCTGGCAAACTGCACCGGCCGGCCGCACTGGTTGACCAGCTGGCTGCCCTCGATGCGGAGCTGGCCATGTCTGGCCACCGGTGTGGTCGTCGCGTTGCATCCCGTGTTCACGTCCGTGTCCACCGGTCCCGTGTCCGTATCCGCCGGCTCCGTCCACGGGTACGCCTCCACGAGACAGAAGTCGAAGGCCCGTTCCCCGTCGATGGTGCCCGGCACCAGCACCTCGAATGCGGAAAGCGGCGAACCGTCGTACCAGTCGCCGTCGTTGTTCCAGCAGGCGGTGTTGAAGTCGTTCCATTCGATGACCACGCCGCCCGTTCCTTCGATGATGGCGCAGAAGGATGTCTCTCCCGACTGGAGGACAGCGCGCAGTTCGGTGCCTCCCGCATTCGACACGTTCACGTACACCCCGTCTCCGGAGGGTTCAATCGTGCCGATGGCGGCATCCGCACCCGGTTCCTGATTCAGATAGAATCCGACAATCCCCAGTGATGAATACGCGTCGATCAGATTGCCGCTGGCGCAGAGGCTGTCCGCGTTCGTAAAATCCGTCGGCGTGATGGTGCCGCCATCTGTGGCTTCCGCGTAGGCGCTCCCGTGCCAGGGCCCGGCGATCACATATCCCTCAGAGACGTCGAAGATCGGTGCATCCCCGTCGCTGTCCGCATCGCTGTCGCTGTCCGTATCGGCATCGCTGTCGCTGTCACCGTCGCTGTCCGTGTCACTGTCTGCGTCCGTATCCCCGTCGCTGTCGCTGTCCGCATCGCTATCCCCGTCGGTATCCCCGTCGCTGTCCCCGTCCGATGCTTCCGCGTTCGCCGCGTCATCCGTGCATCCCGAAAGCAGAATGAATGACCATACAATAAAAAAGTATCGAAGTGCCATTGGTTCCTCCCGTCGGGGATATCCCCGACTGTCGTCTGTTTCACTTCTATTGGAATGAACAAGAAAGATTCGTTGAAAAAAGTTACAGGATGGAAGGCGGCCGCACGGCGGTGTTCTGGATGCTCCAGGGGCTGTCCACCGCGATATCCTGTCCCTGGGTGTTCTGCCAGTGGCCGAAGATGCCGTCGCTGGTCATGTCGTACAGGCTGCCGCCGGTGGTATTGCAGTCGCCGTTGTTCACCTTACCCCAGCTCCAGGCCAGCCAGCCGATATCGTTTTCATCCGCCTTCTGCATGCCGTACTCGTAGGGCGAGGCCTGGCAGTTCCATCCGGTGGGCGTGGGACCTTCGCCGAAATGCATGGGAATGCCGTCGTTCACGATAGTGCTGACGACCGTGTCATAGATGGACTGCTGGTTACTGCCCCAGTAGGTGTGCACGCTGTAGAAGATGTTGTGCAGCGGATCGTGGGCCGTGATCTCCTCCCAGTTATTGAAAATGATCTGGTAATTCTGTCCCCAGCCCGTGCCGTCGATGATCAGGGGCACGTCGATGCCCTTGTCGCGCATGGCGGTCACGATCTCTTTGTACTCGTTGGTGAATGTCGCATCGGCCACGTTGTTGTCCCCGGACTCGTTGGCGATATTCAGCAGCATCCATTCCCGGTGTTCTTCCACAACTGCCACCACATCGTCCCGCAGCCACCAGTTGGCGCAGTTCCACAGATTGCCGAAGTTACCCGTGGCGCTGTGGCACTCCACGTAGGGAATCATGTGGTGCGCGAGGCACTTTGTCACGACGTCGTCGAGATCTGCCGCCGTGTTGGAAGTGACAAAGGAAATGCGCACCGCATTGGCGCCGGACTTTTCGATTTCCGCAAACGTACTCTCCCAGGCCCCGTGATCCATCCAGGTGAACATCTCGTTGACGCCCCGCAGGATCACCTTCTCCCCGGCCGCTGTATACAGGTGCCGACCGCTCACGTACATGGTGCCATTGCCACCGCCCCCGCTGGTGTCCGTGTCCACGTCGCTGTCGGCGTCGCCGCCGTTGTCACTGTCCGAATCGCTGTCGCTGTCTGAATCGCTGTCGCTGTCTGAATCACTGTCGCTGTCTGAATCGCTGTCGCTGTCTGAATCGCTGTCGCTGTCCGTATCGGCATCGTTGTCGGTGTCGGTATCGCCATCGCTGTCCCCATCGCTGTCGCTGTCCGCATCGCTGTCGCTGTCCGCATCGCTGTCGCTGTCCGCATCGCTGTCGCTATCGGACGCGTCCCCGGTGGGCGCGTCATCCGTGCAACCCAGCAATGAAATGAAACAAACTGCTATCAGATGATATCGAAGTGCCATGTGTACCTCCCGTCGGGGACATCCCCGAACATGTTCATGTTCGACGTTTCTTGGAACGGGCCGGAAAAAATCGTTGAAAAATCCTGAAAAAATCAGCAACCGGGATCGGAAGCAGACAATATGACGTCGTCCATGTGCAGTTCGAAGGCACCGGCGTCGCCGGGCAGATAGGCGATACCCGTCCGGATGTCCGTGATGTCGTTGTCGGGCAGGGTGTCAAAGGTGGAAGCGGAGGTCAGGACCAGGTCGTCATCCACCCAACCAATGGCGTAACCGGTTTCGTTGTCCACGCCATACTGCAGGCGGAGACAGAACCAGCGGCCTGTGGGGATGATATCGGGCCCGGTTTCCACGGGGGTATCGTTCAGGAAGAACACGAAGTTCAGCCGGCCGTCCCGGGTGAAATTCAAATCGAACAGATCTCCGTCCAGCGGATTGTAGACTTCCATGACGTTCACGGTGTTTTCCGGCGAGAAACCATCGATATGGAACCAGGCACGGAAATGCAGAACGCCGTCCGTCACCGCGGGAAAGGTGCCGTGCACGGCAGCGCCGGTTTCTCCGGAATCCACGGCGGCGGACAGGGAATACGCACCGCCATGCACCAGCGCGCCATCCGAAGTGAGGTCGCCTTCCCCGAACCCGTTGGCAATGGGCGGGTTTTCGAAATCGTCGAAAAAGAGCGCGTCCGACTCCGGGTCACTGTCAAAATCCGTACTTGAGCCCGAATCGGTTTCTCCGCTGGAATCATCGCTGTCGTCGGCGCCGTGTGAATCCACCGTCTCCGCCGGCAGAAAATCGAACCGGTAGGTACACCCGGACAATGTGCAGACAACCAGCGCACCGAACAGTAACGGCCTCATGGCTGCGCCAGCAAGCGCTCCGCCTCCGCGGCCGCGTCGGTTCCCGGATTTTCCCGGATCAACTGCTGAAGCACCGCACGGCACTGTTCGTTCCGACCCAGGGCACGCAGGGAGGTACACAGGCGCAAGCGGGCTTCGGGAGAGCTGGGGCGCAGGGCCAGAGGAGCGCCGAGATAGGCTTCGAAGGCCCCGACGGCCGCAATGTGATCGTGCAGGTTTTCCTGCAGCAGCACCCCTCGGCGGTAGCGCGCATGGTTGGCCTCCGCAGGCGCGGCGATCCGCGTCATCTGCTCATAGACCTTCACCGCTTCCGCGCAATGATTCTGTCGACGGTGCCACGTGGCCAGCAGGTCCAGCGTCTGCACGTCATCGGGCAGGCGGATCAGACGCCGGTCGATGGCGGCGCGCGCCTTTTTGTAGTCGTCGGCCAGCAGGGCTTGCCGGATGTCGTTCACGGTGGGGATATCCAGTCCCGGGGACGGTCTGACCCGGGTCGCATCCGGAGACGCCGCCGGTTCATCCACCGGCTTTTCTGTTTTCGCAATTTTCGTTGGCGATGGTTCCGGAGCTGCCACTGAAGTCGACAGCAGAAACTCCGCCCGCCGCGTCTCCTCGTTGTCCGCCGCGACAACCGCGCGGGTGGACACATCCAGCTTCTCCCCGGCCGACAGCGAAAACCGGCCGTCCCGGGAACGGACTGCCACATGACCGCGCACCACGCCGACTTCCAGGGCCGGAGATGCACTGACCCAGAACACGGTACCTTTCACCTCCACCGTCACTTCCCCGACCTCCACCAGGAGGGATTCCCCATGGCGAACGGGGTTCAGCTCGAATACCGCCATGCCCTGCTCCAGTCGGAATACCTGCCGGGAAGGTTCCGCCGTCATCAGGCGCAGCGCAGCGCCCCGCGGCACTCCCAGCGTCGTCGGTCCCAGTCGCAGAACCGTCCGCGCGTCCGATACCGCCAGCACATCGCCGACAGTGACAGAGCGGTCTCCGTCGGCTTCTGGAAACAGCACCTGGAGGGCAGCGTTCTGCTGCGCATCCCCGACGGGAACGGCCCTGGTGTCGAACACCATCCCGCGCAGCAGCAGGGCAGTGCCGAGGGCCAGGAGCACGGCCGCAGCCACCGCAACAGGTATGGTCCACACCGGAGACGACCGGTGGGTACCGTCCATTTCGGCGAGAATCCGGCGACAACCCTCCGGGGACGGTGGAGGCACCACATCCCGCAGCGCCACCTGCAGCAGTTGACGGTTCTGCCGTTCGTCCCTGTCCATATCTGCCGATTCGTTCGATGCCATGGTCAACTCTTCCTGTACACCGCAGCCCGGGCGTTGCGGATGTGGGTCCATACGGTATTCGCATTCATCCCCAGCATGTCGCCGATTTCCTCTCCGGACAGGGACTCCGCCTCGTGCAGGACAAAAATCTGCCGCTGCAGCTCGGGCAGCTTTGCCAGGGCGTCCAGCACGTCCTTTCGGGCGAGGACCTCCTCTTCCGGGGTTCGCGGCGCGGTTGCACAATCCTGCTGCACGCCTTTGAAAACATGAAACAACCGCTGGCGGATGGCGAATTTCCGGCGGCGTTCCCGGGCCAGATTCCGGCAGAATCCGCACAACCAGGGCCGGAACCGGGCACCTTCCGAAAAACGGGATGCACTTCTGTGCAGCGCGATGAAGACATCGTGCCGCAGGTCGTCGATCTCTTGGGGCGGCAGACCGGGCGCCGCAGCGTACAGGAGATGCCCCACGAGACGTCCGTATCGATCATACAGCGTTTCCATGGCCTTCATGTCTCCCTGCTGCAGTGCGCGCATCAGCTCCTCATCGGTTCTGTTGTCTTCTCTTTGCACTGCACGGAAAGGCCTGGTCACGGATTCACCACCTGCTTTCCGCGCTGAAAATGTATTGGCGCGAAACGAGCAGTTTCGTTTCATTTTTTTGCCGCTGCTAAAAAAAGAACCAGTCGCTGGATACAAACCATCCGGCGGCCCGAGATTGCATTATCACTGCTGCAGTGGAGGCTTCAACGACTTCTGCGCGAATGGGCGACAGCCAGAATCCGGCGGACAGGGCAACCCGCACATGGTCGCTCAGTCGGAACGCTGCGAACAGACCGGTTTTCTGCTGCCATATCGCATGTCGGTATTTCTGGCCGGTACGGGCATCGTCCGAAGGAGCGATGGACATGAACCGGACGCCGACCTCAGCACCCAGCAGCGGGCCGAACTCCAGGCGGTGAAGGGAAAATGGAAACGCGATATCGATGCGGCCGAGGAGTGCCCAGCTCATCAGGCGTCCCCCGTCCAGCTGGCCGGATGGACCGACGGCACCGCCTGCCCCGACCAGCAGCCGGATGCGATCCGCGAGATCCACCGCGATGCCGGCAGTGAATCGTCCGTCCAGGGAGGGTCCGCTTCCTTCTCCGGCGCCACCGGACGCCCCCGCAGATATGAACCCCATCAGAACGGCCTCTCCCTCTCCCCGGCGCTCGCCATCCCCGGCCGGACAGACCGGACAGGTCGACGGACTGACGCTCCCTTCCCCGCCGTCTTCGCTGCCGCCGAGGAGATGGTAGGATGCAAGGTATTCCGCAGTGGTCTGCACCAGACCGCGCAGCGGTTCCCGCGGGGAGTTCGCATGCAGTTGACGGATGGTGGTGCGCCCCCGATTGAAGGTGAAGATACCGACCGTCAGGTCGTTGGGCTCCGAGCTGTCCAGCCAGATCCCCGCACGGGCACCGTGATTCAACAGGCGTTCCTGGAAGTGCCGCGCCTGGGCCCGGGGCCCTCGGAAATCCATCAGCGCAACAACCATTTCGTCCACATATAAATGATATCGATCCATGCTCAACCGCAACGAGGACAGAAACTCGTCTTCCAGTAACCGGCCTTCCTCATCCGGCGCACAGCGGAAAAAAACCATCACCGGCTCCTGGGCACCCACCGCCAGCGGCGCAACCACCAGACCGGACGCAGACAGGAGTCCTGTCAGCAGAAAACGCAACGCACTGGCAGAACAAAAACGCATGGTGAAAGAACTATACCGGAGTCCGACCGCCAGAAGCAACGACTCCCGCCGGGTTACCGCCAACCCGGCGAAGTTTACCGGAGTTTGAAGTCGATGGAGCAGTAGACGTCAGCGGATGGAAGGCTGGAAACTGCGTCGCAGCTTCCGCAGGGCAGACGCGAGGCAGCGGGAGGTCCAGGATGGCGTATGGCCCAGGGACTCAGCGATGCGACTGAGATTCTGATCTTCATGAAAGAACAGATGGACAACGGTCTTCTGGGTTTCGGACAGGGTTTCCATGGCCTGCTGCAGCCGCGCCTTGTAGCGCTCCAGTTGCAACCGTTCCCCCGTATCCTCAATCTGCGAATCGGGCAGATCGTCGCCGGTCATGGCCACCGTGACATAGGCGTCGGCCAGTTCCTTCAGGCGATCGGCCAGTCGATGCACCGATTCGCTCCGGTTTCCCGGCCTCGGCCGCTTCGCCTCGTACAGCATCATGTCATCGGCGCGTCGGAAGAAGGCCACCTGCCTTGCCAGCCGACGGGGCAGGTGGGTATTCGCGCAGAGGCCGTCGTAAATGGCACCCCGTATCCGCGGGGCGGCAAAGGCGCCGATGGATGCGTTCATCGACGGATCATAGCGGTTGATCGCTTCCGCAAGCCCCGTGAACGCAAAGGAGCGCAGTTCATCCCGGTCCACCCGGTTGCCGAAGCGCCGGGACAGGTTGACCACAATCGTCTCCACTGTCGGCAGGGCCTCGCGGGCCAGCTGGTCTTTGCCTGACTGCTGCATGGCGCGCATCTTAGACACAGGATGGCGGTCGCGCAACCACATTAAGGTTCGCCTCAAACGGCGCGGTGTGATATCAGAGACATCCATGAACCCCGACGCACTGCATGAACTGTTGTCTCAGATCCGGGACGGTCAGGTGCCCGTGGAGGAAGCGTTGGAACGCCTCGCCCGTCTGCCGTTCAGGGATCTCGGTCACACAGTGGTGGACCATCACCGTGCCCTGCGGAAGGGCTTTCCCGAAGTGGTCTTCGGCGAGTACAAAACTGCGGAACAGATTACCGCCATCGTGTCGGAGCTGGCGTCTGCCGGGCAGAATGTGCTGGTGACACGGGTGGATCCACCAAAGGCGGAGGAGGTCATGGGCCGCGTGCCGTCCCTGTCCCACGAGCCCCTGGCCCGATGTCTGGTGCTGCGACAGCATGCACCGGACGCCCGGGGTGCCGGACCCATCGCCATTGTCACGGCGGGGACATCGGATCTGCCCGTGGCCCATGAGGCAGCGCTGGTGGTGCAACTGGCGGGCGATGAGGTGGTCATGGTGACAGACGTGGGCGTTGCGGGGGTCCACCGCCTGTTTCATCGCCTCGACGACCTGCGCCGCGCCGCGGTGGTCATCGTTGCCGCGGGCATGGAAGGCGCACTGCCCTCGGTCGTCGGCGGTCTGGTGGCAGCACCGATCATCGCCGTGCCCACTTCTGTGGGATATGGCGCCGCGTTCGGAGGAGTGGCGGCGCTGCTCGGCATGCTGACAAGTTGTTCGTCCGGCGTCACGGTGGTCAACATCGACAACGGCTTCGGCGCCGGCTACGCGGCGGTGCTGATGAATCGCACAGGAGCGCGGAAATGACCGGGTTGAAGCGGGGAGACGGGGCGGGCAGAGTTCTGTTCTTCGACTGCTTTTCGGGGCTCTGTGGCGACATGATTGTATCCGCACTGCTCGACCTGGGCGTCCCCTTTACACTGATGGAGGAAGCCGCCGCCATGCTGCCCATCGGTGGCTATCGCCTGCGGCATGACCGAGAAATGCGCGGCTCGTTCAAGGTGAGCCGGTTTCACGTGGACATGGATGCCCGGCATTCCGATCACCACCATCACCGCCGGTTTGCCGATATTCGACAACTGATCCTTGATGCGAAGCTGCCCTCGGGCACAACGGATCGAAGTATCCGGATTTTTGAAACCCTGGCACAGGCGGAGGCCATCGTTCACGGAACCGCCGTCGATGACGTTCACTTCCATGAGGTGGGCGCCGTGGATTCCATTGTGGACATCGTCTGTGCGGCGGCCGCGATGGACTATCTCGGCTGCGAAGTGGCCTGCGGACCCATTCCCCTGGGCTGCGGATTTATCGAAACGCAGCACGGTCGCATGCCGTTGCCCGCACCGGCAACCCTGCAGATCCTGAAGGGCGTTCCGGTGGAAGGAACATCGGTCCGTGCGGAATTGACCACGCCGACGGGCGCCGCGATTGTACGGACCCTGACCGCCAGCTTCGGCCCGATACCAGCCATGATGCCGTCGGCCATCGGATTCGGTGCCGGCACACGCACGCTCCCCGATGCGCCGGGCATTCTGCGAGTCGTTCTGGGAACTCCGGTTGCATCGCCCCGGGCGCCGGCCTCCCACGTGGTGATCGAAGCGAATATCGACGACATGACCGGCGAGCTGGCGGCACACGCCATGGAAACGATTCTGAACGCGGGGGCCCTGGATGTCTGGTGCGAAACCATTCAGATGAAAAAGGGACGTCCAGCCCTGAAGATCTGCATGCTGGCGGCCGACAGCGATCTGGAACGAATGGGCGGCCTGCTCCTGTCGCAGACGTCCACCATCGGCCTGCGCTGGTACGGCGTCAATCGCATGGAGATGGCCCGTTCCGTCTCTCAGGTGGACACGCCCTTCGGGCCCGTGCGGGTGAAGCGCGCCGTGTGGCCCGGCGGGGTATCCAACGCCGCAGTGGAGTTTGAAGACTGCCGCCGGCTGGCAGAAAAAACGGGTGTGCCCCTGAAGGAAATTTACGCCGTCGCACAAGGGCTTGCGCAGCCGTGCGGCGCGGACGACCCGCGCAGAGAAAAGCCATGACAAACGAAACGGACCAATGGCAACTGCCCATCGGCGTATTTGATTCCGGCCTCGGAGGATTGACGGTGGTCGCCGAAATGCAGCGGTGCATGCCCAACGAGGACATCATCTAT
>JAKQNG010000031.1 GCA_029565915.1 Deltaproteobacteria bacterium | reverse complement strand
ACTGGATGTGGTCAAGGGCGTCGCCGGATCGGGGCGGCTGCACGAAATCGCGCTCTACACCGGAAATGATGACAACATTCTGGTTGACCTGCTCACCCCCTTCCGTGTTGCCACCCCGTCCGGAGGGATGACCACGGCGCGATTCGTCGGTGGTCTTCTCGGACACTGGGCGGTGTGGACGAAGCGGGCGGTTCACCTGCTGGAAGTGGCCCACAAACTCTCCACCCTCGATACTATTCCGCGCGATGTACTGACCCTCGCGGCGCAGGTAACGGAGGCGAACGCAGCGGTGTTTGACGCGGCCAACGGGTACGCCGGTGTCATCGCGGGCGTGCATGAGGTGTTGAGGAGGCAGGGGCTTCTCGCGGGTACGTGGTGCCTGGACCCGAACGAAACGCTTTCGCCCGGTCAGGCGAAGGAAATTGACCGCATCTACCGCCTGTTCCCGCATCTGACGGACGATGAGTTCGTCAGAGATCACCTCGATGAGTGGCTGAGGTAGTACGGCAGACAAAGGGTGCTGCCTCACGCTCTGGATACCCGCCTTCGCGGGAATGACGGAGGCTTTGTGTCGGAGCGCCGGAAGCGCCATCCTCCCGTCCACCTTCGCCCCTGCGTCCGCCGGTGGGGCCGCTGCAGATTCGCGTAGCGCAGGCATCCCGCAGGAGCCCTGGCCGGGCACCCCCTCACTGGACGCGTCATTCCCGCGAAGGCGGGAATCCAGCCGGGCGCGCGACAGATGCGGACCCGCACGGGTGAGGCCGGCGGTAGACGAAACCCCCTTATTCGGCTCCGTACCGCTTTAGGAGCCGGTGGACTTCCTCCTCCTCCGAGATGTCCGACCGCCCCATTACGATAAGGCGTTCCGTGCTGCCGATCTGCTCGGAAATGACGTCTATGTGCCACCTGCCGTCGTCCGTACGGCGGTGCTCGAGCTGGATGAACTTCCCCGCCTCGTGGATTCTGCGGTACACATCAGGCCACCCGTCGTGCATCGGGCCGACCGGCGGCGGAACCCACTGGAAACCCTTCAATTCCGCAATCTCCAGCATCGCGTCGAGGTGGGGCAGTTCACCCGGGCCGTCGAGGTGGTAGAACGCGTGGTCGAGGCGCCTGCATGACGCCGCAAGCTCGGGCATGACGAACTCCCGGAACATCTTCGGGCCGATCATGTAACAGAAGTCGCACTGGAGCAGGTAGTATGGAGTCTCGGAGAAAATAGGCGTCCAGCACGTGTATCCCGGGTTTGCTGGCTGCAGGATGTCGTTGAAATGGTCAAACGCGCGGAACCAGAGGTCATGAATGCGCCAGGTCAGGCGCCGGACTTCCTCCGGTTTGTCCAGAAGATCGAACAGGAGGCCGGTGCCGGGTCGGAAGCTTGACAGCACATCCAGCGTGCCGCCGAGGTCCGTCATGCCGATCTGCACCAGTCCGTTCCAGCGCGTCGTTGCGGCCCGTATCAAATCCTTGCAACGCCGCACCCACTGGTTTTCCGGGTTCCAGGAAAGGTCGATCTCCTCAATCGGCCTGCCAGAAGGGCCCCATTCCGGGGGAGGTTCGTACCAGATGGTTTCTGGAGTTGCGTGCAACTGCGCGCCCAGCATGGCTGCCAGCACGCCGGGGCCGAGATTCGGCCAGGCGATGGGGAACGCGTCACCCAGCCACTCCCAGCGGGATACCTCCCAGTCCCACGCGTCCGCCACCTCCTCCGCCGGAATGGAAAGGTCGGCGCAGGGCTCGAGCGGGTGCCGGCGGAGCGCTGGTTCCGGGCGGCCCGGGTCGTACCCGCTCACCGCGATGTGAAAGAGCGGGCGGTCCATCTTGCCT
>JAKQNG010000001.1 GCA_029565915.1 Deltaproteobacteria bacterium | reverse complement strand
CGGCACTGCCGCGGCCGCCGAGAACGCATCCGCCCGCGCCCGCACCCGGTCCACGACGATGGCCTGCTTCAGGCGGCCCCCTTTGTGGGAATTGCACAAAAAGACCTGTCCCCGCATGAGCAGTGGCTTCAGCCGATCGATATCCTCTTTCGACAGCAGGGTCGGCTCGCCCCCCGCCGTTCCGCCGGTGACATGGCGCCGCTTCGGCTTTCCCTTCTGCTCCCGCTCCGCCAGCGCGCGGGTGCCCTTCAGCACCACCAGACCGATGGCGATGTTCGTCGCCTGGATCATTGACGGACTGTTTCCCACAATGAACCGAATCAGCCACTCGGACGAATGCACGTTGAGAAATCCGTTGATGACGAGGATGGTGCTGTCCCCGTCTTCCACAAAGCGCAGGGTGAAACGTCCCCGACCCATGGAGCTCTCCTCCACTGTCACGTCCGCCCGGTGGGGTGGATAGAGCACTATCCTGTTGCGACCGACAATGCTGAAGAATTTGTGCCGCGAAGCCCAGGTCCACACAATCGCATTCTCCGTGCGGTCCAGGATGGTGTTCTCCTTGAAGAGCGTCGAGATGTAATAGAAGTTTTCCGGGTCGGTGAAGAGCTGAAACACCGTGTCCCGCTTTGCCCGGATGCGGGTGGCCAGGGTCATCGACACGGGCTTTCCCGTTTTGTCGAATTCCGACAATCCCACCGTATCGTTCTTTACCAGCAGCGGTGCTAACTGCGCCAGTTCCGACTGGGAAAAGCCACCCGTGCCGGCCGCCGCAGCGGGTGCCGCGACCAGCAGCAGGACAAGGGCGATGAAGATGCGCGACCACATGGCGATGATTGGACGGATGTCGGGGAAGACCCATTCACCCGGTTGCAGCGGGTCAATAGTACTTGAGGCCGAACCAGAGGCCGAAATTGACCACGTCGCTTGCATCATTCAGCAGGAAATAGTCCACGCCGCCGCTCAGGTACGCGGCCCAGTTGGTGTTCACCCAGAACTCATAGCCCAGGGCCGCGCCCGCATCCAGCCCGATGGCCGTGCCGCCGATGTCGTCGGAGGTGGCGATGGCCAGCCCGACCCCCACCTGCAGGAACAGGCCCTTCACGAGGAAGAAGGTGAGCTCCGGCCCGGGGACAAACAGGCCCATGGTCATCTCGTTGCCGATCTCCAGTCGCATGTCCAGGTTGAAGGCCAGCGTGATGTGGTCGTTGGCGCCGACGCCCGCCTGGAGGGCGAGCCCCACGTCCCCGAGGGGCGTGAGCTCACCGCCGCCCATGAGCGATACGCCGCCGCCGAGACCGAATCCGGCAAACGGCCCTTTGTGGGAATAGGCCGCGTCCAGAGCGTTTGCACCTCCCGCTGCGACGAGGATGGCCAGCGCGAATGCGGCGGCCGCACAATGGCGATTGATTGATGTTCGTGTCATTTTGGTTGCCTCCCTCGAAAACCGGTTAAGTCGATTATCTCATGGAATGGATCGGAAGAACGACAAATCCTCCGGCATTCACGTTGACCTCTGTATCGATGCCGCCGTCCCTTGCCCCCTTCCACCGCACGTTCACTCTGTGAGTTCCCGCCGGCACTTCCATCCGCGTGATGTATATCGTTTTGGGCAGTGTATTCCAGCAGCGGGTGTCCGGCGTATCCGCCACGGTCATGGTGCCTTCCACCACCACCTGGGCCAGCAGTCCGAAGATGCTCTCGCCCGTGGCCGCTTCCACCGCCGCGTTGGTGCCGGCGCCCGCCGCGGCCCGTGCAATCATCCGGACAATGGCCGCCGCGAGCATCTTGCCCTTCACGTCATCCCACGACCGCTGGACGACTGCCGCCATGTCCTGTCCCAGCTCCACGGGCGCCGCCACGCCGTCCACCGCCACATCCACGCCGCCGTAAATCGATGCGGCCGGGGCCAGCTCCGTGAAGTTCACCCACTTGAGCAGGCCGCGGACCGCGAAGTCGTTGGCCCGGGCCAGCTCGTCCGGCGCCAGGAAAGCCCCTGCGATGACAATCGCCGCGCCGATGGGCAGCCGCACCGCCTGCTTGTGGGGCGCCAGTCCCACGGAGGACACTACGAGCAGGGTTCCCGTTTCCCGGTCCGGATGGATGCAGCGCAGGGGTTCCGTCACCGCGTCATCCGCTGTCGTCGCGCCGTCCGTGGTTGCCGCCCCTGTTACCGGGGCGACATCGGCCAGCAGCGCGTCGATTTCCGGCGTGCGGTACGACGTGCACGGGGCGATGTCCCGGATCACCGCCTTCAGGTGGGGATAGTCGGTGTCCTTCAGCGCATCCAGGTACTGCTGCAGCGCCTGTTCATAGCGACCGGACATTTCGAAGGCAAAGCCCGAGAGGTAATCGCCCACGCCCAGCAGGGCCGGTGTGCCCTCGTCTTCATCTGCAAAAATCTGCTGGGCCAGATCGAGGCGCCTTGCTTCGACCCGGGCGGATTCCAGATTGCCCATGGCCAGGTAGTTCAGCATGTTGCCCGTGCTGAGCATCAGCTTCTCGTGGGAGGGCGCCCGGTAGATACCCGCGTCCCCCGAAAAAATCCATTCGGCGATCTTGCCCACCGGGTCCCGCTTCACGTCGAGCAGCTCCAGGTGGCGATCCGCGATGCGGTAGTCCAGGGACGAGCCCCGAAAATCATTCATGGCGTGTTTCACCGAGGCTCGCTCCAGCAGCAGGAGGGTATCTTCGCTTTTCACCTTCAGGGGATACTGATCGCCATCGCCCAGATCGAGGGCCCCGTTCACTTCCTTCAGCGCCTTTTCCCGATCCGCCTGAAACAGGGCCGTACGCATGTCCTGCACCTGCCCCGCATATCCGGCGCAGCCGATGGCGGACGCGGCGGCAAGGAGGAGCACGGAAAACAATATGGGTCGGGCGGCGTTCATGGCGTCCGGACAGCGGGGCGCTACCGGATGAGCCCCTTGGTGAGGTTCGCCTCGTTCTGCCAGCGGATGGCGCCGCTCTCAATGTCGACGACCTTCATGAACAGGAAGTACTGCACGCGTTTTTCGCCGTCGACGGTTTCGGCCGAGCTGTGCACCTTTCCGGTGATGAAGAACTTCGCGCCGAGCTGCCGGCCGATGTCCGCGGATTTCGACTGGTCGAAATCGCCGCCCTGCTGCTTGCGGACCTCCGCGATGAGCTGGTCCTGCATGCTGTGGTCGATCATCGTGACCACGCCGCCGTTCACCATCTGGGTTTCCATTTTGGAATTGAGTGCATCCAGGGAATCGCGGATGTGTTCACTCGTTTCGTTGGCAATGGGAAAAATCGAAACGATGGGCGGTTCCGGCAGCGCCTTCCAGCTGGCCACCACGGCGGAGGCCATCAGGGATTCGATGTTCGCGTCGTAGAGCTTTTCGAGGTCCTTTTTGTCAAGGCCCGTGCTCATGGCCATTTCGTCCAGGTCCGCCACTTCGTCGCCGCGGACATAGTTGGCGCCGCAGCCGGCGGCGAGCAGAAGAAGGCCCGGAAATACGATGGAAAACAGTTTCATGACGGTATCCTTTCCTGATGACAGACTAATTGGCGTTCATTCAGTTCAGCAGTCATAAACCGGCCGGTCGGCACCGGCAACTCGATTTCTGACCACAATGATAATCATCATATCACCGGTCGTTGGACGGCGACAACAGGACGGAATTCAAGCGCCGCTGTGCAGGCAGTAATATATATTATATTTGCAATATATGACACATCTATCCATGGATTGCGCACCCGGGTGCGCAATTCAGCCTTCCCACACGATCCAGCCGACCGTAAAGGGACGCGGGTGTCCGTTGCCGGCTTACGGTACCCGGCAGCCGATGCGGGAAGTCGCCACGACGATGTCGTCGTAGAAAATGGTCTGCTCGTCGGACAGGGTCAGGCCCCGCTCTTCCAGATCCTCGCGCTTGGCTGCATTGGAGCCGCGTTCGTAATAGGCGTCCAGGATGATGGACTTGAAGCCCACTTCCGCGCTCGTCCGGAAATCGAAGCCCTCGAAGGGCGCCGGTTCCGTGCAGGCGTAAAATTCACAACCGCCCGTATGGAATGAGTCGCGCAGCCAGGTGCCGTCCGGATATCCCTGCCGGTAGTCACCCACGAGTTCGTCGTTGATGAAGAACTGCAGGGAGCCGTCCATGTTGCCGACCGTATTCGCCTTCGCGTGAAGCTCGACGCAGAACCACGTGTCCCGGGTAAATGGCGTCTGGTCGGGGGGCTGGAAGATGTTACCGTAGTAATAGGTGGTTCCCTGATCGCCTTCGCAGCCGGGAATCGCGGTGCCGTCGTTGCAGCGGCCCGAGCGCATCAGGTACCAGTAGACATAAAAATTGAACACGTCGTCGTTATTGATGTCGAAGTCGAACCAGAAGCCCTGATCCCCCGGCGGCACCGTGTTGGCCAGCCCGCTCGATTCCCAGTCCGCATTTCCGGCGGACAGGCGGACCCAGTGGTGGGGATTGGGCGCGATCTGCGGCATGCGGACATGGAAGCGCCAGTACACTTCGTCCTGGCGTGCGAAGGCGACCCGGGATGCGGAAGAAATGTATTCGTCTGCTTCAAGGTCTGCTGTCGTGACCAGGGATTGGAGGAAGCCCGTTCCTGAATGAGCTTCGCTGCCCGTCCGGATGGTGAGGTGGGTCGTATCCGCCTGGGGCGAATCCCAGCGGCCCCAGCCGGATTCAAAGTCATCAAAGAAGAGGACAGCGGGATCGCTCGCGATGTTTTCATCCCCGGGATATCTTTGACTGATAGTCAAGTCGCCATCACTGTCGGTGTCGGTGTCGGCAT
Organism: Deltaproteobacteria bacterium; assembly: GCA_029565915.1. GTDB lineage: Bacteria > Myxococcota_A > Polyangia > JAAYKL01 > JAAYKL01 > JAKQNG01. The sequence continues at coordinate 4,015 of JAKQNG010000001.1, read as the reverse complement.
CGGTGTCGCTGTCGGTATCGGCATCGCTGTCCGCATCGGTATCGCTGTCCAATGAAGAGGGGGAATCCCCGGGCAGATTGCACGACACGGCGAACAGCCCGAAGGTCAGCATGGCCACTACACAAATGAATCTTCCAGTTTTCATTGAATCCTCCTCTGCACGTTGTGCACCCGAATGAGTTGCGAGGATCATGCCAATTCTCCATATCGGAGATTGATCAACGATTTAAAGATATTACACAATTATCCGAACTGTGCCACCCATGGCACAACCGTCCACGGAACATCACTTACAGAGGCTATCGCCTATCCCATCTGCAGCAACGCATAGTCCCGCTTCACCTGCCACGCGGTAGCGAAAGATCCATATGCCACCCGCGCGAGATCTGCTGCCCCAAGCTCCGGACTTCCCTGCAACGCCGCCCACATATCGGCCCGGTAGGTGGGCCCCATCATCACTCGCTGGCGATACACCGCGTGACGCCGCACCATCTCCTGCGCAGTGGCCACATCACCGGGTCGCCGCCGCAGGGTTCCTGCCGGAATCCGCAGCACCGTCCGGGCAAACCGCTCATCCTCCCCTTTCCTCGCTATCTGAAAGGCGGTACCGGTTTTCAACAGGTCGACACGACCTCCCCGATGGAGGGAAACCAGCCGCGCGAAGCGGCGGTCACTGTGGAGCCACTGCGCACATGCCGCCCAGAATGCCGTCACCCGGGCTGCATCCAGTGCCCGAACGCCGCGGATGAGGCGATCCGCATTCACAACCGGAGAATGAACCTCCATCCATGCAACAAGGACGGAGAGGACCCGCAGGTCATCGCCAACCATCCCTTCGAACGATGCGCCGAGCAGCGTATCCTCGATATTGGGTTCGCGCGCGGGTCCCGCGGCGAAGTTCATGCCCACACCGGCCATGGCTGCGGTGAGTTCTTCTCCGCGCAGGATGGCGGGAACGGCGGGTCGCCTATACGCCATCGCGAATCGCCTCCGCCATTACCGCCAGACGTTCACGCACATGCGCCGGCCAATCCGGGTTTCCATCCCGCGCCTCCAGCCACGGTGCGATCTGCGCGAGCTCCTGCATGGTCGGTCGCAGCGCCAGACAGTCCAGATAGTCAATGTCCCTGTCGCACCAGGCAAACATCTTGCTTCGCAACAAGTCCAGACGCCCCAGGGTCTGCAACGCGATGGCCCTGCCTTTCCAGACCGGCTGGAGCCGATCAACCCACCCTTCCGGAAGGTCATTCATCAGTGACGCGGGCCCGTTGTTCAGCCAGTCTTCCGCCAACGACGCTCCCCTTGCGCGTTGTTCGGCGGCAAATTCCCTCGCAGCTGCAGCAATTTCATCAGAAAGTGCGGGATGAAGGACATCGCAATCCTTTGTTTGACGGGAAATCACACCCAGCAGATCGAGTGCGGAACCGCCAACGACCACCGCATCAAGGGTCAACCCCTTTGAAAAAAGGTATTCATCGAACAGGGCAATGGTTTCGTGCGGCTTCATGGTATCAATATATTTGATACCTGCAGGGTTGTCAACGCTTTCACGGGGTTGCCCGACCGGGAGACCTCGACCGGGCCCGACCGGGGTACACCCTTCTGCGGAGGGCTTGACGTCCGGGCCGGGAAACGGCCACAATGGCTGCATTGTTCAAAGGAGATGATTCATGAAAACGAACATTGTTTGTGCCCTGCTGGCCCTGTTTCTGTTGTCCGCCTGTCAGGAAGAAAACTACGGAGAGCCGCCGGACCTGCGCCTGTCGCCCTCCACCTATCAGGGAACGGCGCCCCTGTCGGTGACCTTCTCCCTCACAATTCTCGAAGAGACGGACTACACGGTCGATCGCTTCGAATGGGACTTTGACGGCGACGACGCGGTGGACGCCACCACCGGTCCGGACGAATCCGTCGTCACCTGGACCTACGATGCGGCCGGCACCTATTCCCCATCCGTGCGGGTGGTCTACAACGAGGCCGAAGCCTGGTCCCTCCAGAGCCTGGAGGCGGCGCAGATTGAAGACGAAAACGGCAATCCGGTGATGACTTATACCATCCGGGTGACAGAACCCTGAATCGGCCTTCTTCGGCGCGCTCAGGCGTTGGCGGGTCCCTTGCGCCTCTTCCACACGACCGCAGACAGAACAAGGCTGGCGACGATGGCCGCCCCGGCAATGGCGGCGATGGCGGGGTAATCGTCCATCCGCTTCAGGACGATGCCCGCAAATGCCCAGGCGGCCACCAGCCCCATGAAGGGATTGCGCAGGCGCATGGACGTTGTCAGAACGATGGCGCATCCCGCGGCAATCATCACCGCGGTCCAGAGCACCGGGGACAGCCCGAACCCGTCCCAGCGGAGATGGACCAGCAGGGCGGTGACGTTGGCGATGGTGGCGATGCAGATCCAGCCCAGGTAGATGCCCGCAGCGGCCCGGGACAGATGGTCTGTACCGTTGGACGCGGTGCGGGCCAGGCGGATGAGGGTAACGAGGAGCCCTCCCATGATGAGCACGGACAGGGCCACCTGTTCGTAGTGCCAGACGGCGATCCACGCGACATTCAGGCCGCAGGACAGGGGAAACAGCCATCCGGTGCGATTGAGGGCATTGTCGCGACCCGTAACGAGCGGCGGGATCACGGCGACGGCCAGCAGCAGGTAGATGACGCCCCACACGGCAAACGTGATGCCCGCGGGCACAAACAGATTGGGATAGGCGTCCGACAGCTCGCCGGTGGTCTTTCCATTGATGGGAAGGGCGTTGGCCAGATAGTTGACCGTCACCATCACCGCGAACGACACGAGGTGGATGAGCCGCATTTTCATGGTCGGTCTTCTGTTTCGCACGCGCCGAGCATGTCCCGCATTTCCTTCAGGGTGGACTCGGCGTCCGTGAGCAGCTCGTCGATGATGTCCGCCAGGGGCATCACCTTGTCCACCAGCCCCACGGACTGGCCAGCCATGAGCGAACCGTTTTCGATGTCGCCGTCCACCACGGCCCGGCGCAGGGCCCCCATCCAGAACCGCTCCACCTCGTACTGTGCTTCGGTCCGGTCCATCTCCCCGTCGTCGAGTTTTTTCAACAGGTCGAGCTGCAGCTTTGCAAAGTCGTTGGTGCCCACGTTCTTCAGGGCACGCACGGGGATGACCGGCAGGCGGCTGTCGAACTGAGGCGTGGCCATGGCGTCCCGCGCCTTGGCCCGGATGAACACCTCCTTGAAGTTCGGATGGGCGTTGCACTCCTCGCTCATGACAAAGCGCGTGCCGAGCTGGACGCCCATGGCGCCCATGGCGAGCAGGTGGGCCATCATGCGGCCCGTGGCGATGCCGCCTGCCACGAAGATGGGGAAGTTGCTCATTTTGAAGAGGATCTGCTGGAGAAGTACCGTGAGAGAAACGGGACCGATGTGGCCGCCCGCTTCCGAGCCTTCAAGGATGAGGCCGTCCGTTCCCTGGGAGATGAGCTTCAGGGCCAGGGCCTCGATGGGTGCGAAGCACAGCACCCGGGCGCCCGAGTTCTTCGCCTGTTCGATGTCCGCGGCCCGGGGAATGGAGCCCGCGAACACGACGACGTCGCACTGCATTTCGCACACCATGTCGAGCTGGGACTGGTAGTTGGGCGAAACGGTGATCAGGTTGACGCCGAAGGGCTTGCGGGTCAGCTCCCGGGTCTTCAGGATTTCTGATCGGAGCGCTTCGACGGGGGCATTGCCGCCGGCCAGCAGCCCGAAACCGCCGGCTTCTCCCACGGCCGCCACCAGTGCCGCATCGCTCACCCAGGTCATGGCACCGCAGATAATCGGATACCTGGAACCGAGAAATTCAGCCCCGCGTTTCATGAGTGGTTCGAGATACATGTAGTCCCTCCGGAAGGTGCGCAGCCCGGATCGATGGCCGGCCTGTCGCGGTGTTGTCATCACGCCTGTAGCACATCCGGACGACTTCTGCACGATCCGCAGGAACCGCCGGTGCACGGATGCCGTGCCGCCGTCGCGGTGTGTCAACCGGGGACGTTGG